>NZ_JBMDIY010000002.1:0-276306 GCF_057808895.1 Flavobacterium sp. FG68 | reverse complement strand
TTAATTTCGAAATATCTCTTCATTCAACTGGACTAAAGTCCAGCCCTACAATATGGCTCGAGCCAAAGGCTCTTTTTAAAGTTCCGAAGGAACGAATTATATTGTAGGGCCGGACTTTAGTCCGGTTTGATATATGAGAATACGAAAAGTTTCAAACCCGACAGGTTTTTCAAAATCTGTTGGGTTTTGTTTTTTTGCAAACCTATAATGCAAATTTGGTTTTGCTTAATTTCGAAATATCTCTTCATTCAACTGGACTAAAGTCCAGCCCTACAATATGTCTCGAGCCAAAGGCTCTTTAAAGTTCCGAAGGAACGAATTATATTGTAGGGCCGTACTTTAGTCCGGTTTGATATATGAGAATACGAAAAATTTCAAACTCGACAGATTTTTAAAATTTGTCGGGTTTGCTTTATCTGAAAACTGCGACTGCGACTGTGACTGTAAACTGAAAACTGAATACTTACTCAGCAGTCGCCATAAATTCCTCTGCTTTTTCTACCATATTATAGCTTCCGCAGAAAAACGGAACTCTTTGGTGCAGTTCTGTTGGCTGGATTTCCATAATTCTTCCAAAACCGTCCGTAGCTTTTCCTCCGGCTTGTTCTGCCAGAAATGCCATTGGGTTACATTCATATAATAAACGTAATTTCCCTTTTGGTGCTTTTGAACTTGTTGGATAAAGATAAATTCCGCCTTTGATCATATTTCGATGAAAATCGGCCACTAAACTTCCAATGTATCTTGAAGTATAAGGTCTGTCTTCCTCTTCACGCTGACAATATTTAATATAATTTTTTACTCCTTGCGGAAAATGGATATAATTTCCTTCGTTTACAGAATAGATACTTCCGTCTTTTGGAAATTTCATATTAGGATGCGAAAGGTAAAATGTACCAATTGCAGGATTTAATGTAAATCCGTTTACGCCATAACCAGTTGTATAAACCAGCATTGTCGAAGTTCCGTAAATTACATAACCAGCTGCAACCTGATTAACTCCCGGCTGTAAAAAATCTTCGATTGTTACCGGAGTTCCTATTGGAGTTATTCTTCTAAAAACAGAAAAAATAGTTCCTACAGAAACATTTACATCAATGTTTGAAGATCCGTCAAGCGGATCCATTAAGATCACGTACTTATTATTATGACAGTTGTCGCTCCCCTGAACTGTAATAAAATCGTCGTTTTCTTCAGAAGCAATACCACAAACAATCTCACGGTTTATTAACGTCTGGATAAATACTTCGTTTGCATAGACATCTAATTTTTGCTGGTCTTCTCCCTGAATATTCTGTTCGCCTGCGGCGCCAATAATATCCACCAATCCAGCTTGGTTTACTTTGTGATTGACAACCTTGGCTGCCAAACGAATTGAGTTGATGATCCGGGAAAGCTCTCCCGACGAATACTGAAATGCTTTTTGGTTCTCAATAATAAACTCTCCCAGTGTTTTATTGCGTTCTTCCATTACTATATCGTTGTAGTTTTAATTTTAAGTCACAAATATCGTTTATTTTGTGAGAATGATTTAAAAATTATTTCGTTAGTTTGCTACAATTGTATATTTGCTAATTAAAGACAAAAAGAATGCAGTAAATACATTTTTTTTTGGCTAATATGCAGTTAATAATAAGAATAAATGAATTGCTTCTAAAGAAAGCGTGCTTTGAATAGTTTTAAAATACAAAGCAATTTTATGAAGCGCAAATAAATAAATTATGAATATTAGAAAAGGAAATCCTGAGGACATGAAATCGGTTTTGGGGTTAATTCAGGAGCTGGCAATATTCGAAAAAGAACCTGATGCTGTAGTCATTACAGAGGAAGATTTAGTACGTGACGGATTTGGAGAAAAACCGCTTTTTCAGGTTTTTGTAGCTGAGATTGATTCAAACGAAACCGAAACAGGAAAAGAAATAGTAGGAATTGCATTGTTCTATTACCGCTACTCGACCTGGAAAGGAAAAACAATACACCTTGAGGATTTAATTGTAAAGGAAAAAATGCGCGGTACCGGTTTAGGATCTGCACTTTATGCCGAAATAATGAAACAGGGAAAAAGAGATAATGTTAGAAGAGTGGAATGGAATGTTTTAGACTGGAATACTCCGGCCGTTAATTTTTACAAGAATTCCGGAGCGAAAATTCTTGATGGCTGGCAGGTTGTTCAAATGGATGAAACGGGAATTAATTCGTTCTTAGAAAAATTATAAAAATTTATTTTGCCACGAATTTCACAAATCCCCACTAATTTAATTCGTGCTAATTCGTGAAATTCGTGGCAAACCGACACAGATTGTAAAATCATTTTAATCCTTATAATCTGTGGCAAAAAAACATAAAAAAATACCAGATTTCATTCAATCTGAAATCTAAAATTAAAAATCTAAAATTAAAAATGAGAGTATTTAAATTTGGTGGTGCATCGGTAAAGGATGCTGAAGGAATTAAAAACGTATACGACGTTTTACAACAAGTGGGTTATGAAGATGTGATTTTGGTCGTTTCGGCAATGGGGAAAACCACAAATGCTCTTGAGGTTGTAATCAAGAATTATTTTGAGAAATCGGCAGAGTTGAATTCATCTGTACAAGAAATAAAAAAATACCACAATCAAATATTATTAGATTTATTTGATGATGAAAAACATGCTGTATTTGCTGCAGTTAACGAGCAGTTTTTAGAATTAGAGTATTTCCTGGCACATAATAAATCGCCAAATTACAATTTTGTTTACGATCAGGTTGTAAGTTTTGGAGAATTGATTTCTACCAATATTTTAAGCCATTATATGAATTTCAGAGGAATCCAGACGCAATGGCTTGATGTTCGCAATTTCATTAAAACTAATGCAAATTACAGAGATGCAGAAGTGGACTGGGAAACTACACAGCAAAATATCAGCAAAAATGTACCTAGAAAACAACTAAATATTACACAAGGATTTTTAGGTGCCGATGAAAATAATTTCACTACTACTTTAGGCCGTGAAGGTTCTGATTATACTGCGGGAATTTTTGCTTACTGTTTAAATGCCGAAAGTGTAACAATCTGGAAAGACGTTCCGGGAGTTATGAATGCTGACCCGCGTTATTTTGAAAATGCTAGTTTATTAAACCAAATTTCATATCGTGAAGCAATCGAATTAGCGTTTTACGGAGCAACGGTTATTCACCCAAAAACATTACAGCCTTTACAGAAAAAAGAAATTCCGTTGTACGTAAAATCATTTATCAACCCATTATTAAAAGGGACTTGTGTTTCTAAAGGTGTTGATTTAGAGCCGCAATATCCTTGTTTTATTGTAAAAAGAGAACAGCTTTTAATTTCACTTTCGTCTATTGATTTCTCTTTTATTATGGAGGAAAACATTAGTGAGATTTTTGGATTATTCCACGAATTCAAAATAAAAGTAAACCTGATTCAGAACTCTGCAATTAGTTTTTCTGTTTGTGTGGAAGATAAATTCGGAAACTTCAATGAATTGAATGCGATTCTTTCTAAAAAATTCAAAGTAGATTACAGCGAAAATGTAACACTTTATACAATTCGTCACTTTACAGAAAATGCTGCACAAACGGTTGAAGAAAACAAAGAGGTCTTATTGAAACAAGTAAGCCGCGAAACGATGCAGATCGTAACTAAAGAACTAAATTAATACTTGATAAAAAAGGTAATTATTAAAATTCAGATATTTTTGAAAAGGCTTCACTTAATTGTGAAGCCTTTTTTTCTTAAGATTTTTCTTATTTTTACAGATTCTTTATCAAATGAATTAAAATATGAGTTTTAACGAACCTTCCGAAGAACAAAAAAACAATTGGCACAACGATCCTAAAAACTGGATTTGGGGTATTTTCTATTATAATCCAAAAGACAGAAGAATATTTCCGCCAAAAAGAACAAAACAATTGGGTTTGACAATTAATTTTGCCAACCCCAATTCTGTTATAATATTCATCATTCTAATTCTTGCTTTGTTAATTATCTCAAAGCATATTAAATAAACTCTACCTCACCCTCTTATTCTCTAACAATCAAAGTCACACAAAGCATTAACTTTAGATTGTCGAGCTTCTTACATTCCTTCGACTTCGCTCAGGATGGCAATAGGTATGCATAAAAATAAAAATCTATGTAAATCAGTTTTACCTGTGTCATCTGCGTGCCATTTACCTCGCCCTATTATTCTCAGACTGCTCAATTTCAGTTTTCTTATAATTTGTCTTTTTTGAATTCCCGAAACTATACGTCGCAATCAGCTTAAAATAATTGGTAGTATAAGTTCGGTGATAATAAATTTGTGTTTGCCCCACTTCATAATCGCCCGAAACCATAAACTTGTGAAAGATATCATTTGCCATAAAATTTAGTTTTAAGGCATCTTTAAAAAAGTTTCTTTCGATTCCTAACGTTACTGTTGAACGGGAATTGTCACTTCGTAATCCGTAACTTTTATTGCCTAAATACCAGGCTAATAATTGCACTTTAAAAAGATCCGGAATTGTAAAGGTATTATTTGAATACAAATAGATTTGCGGTTTAACCGGACCCGTAGCATATTCATAAAAATCGTCTATTGCTTTCGTTAAATTCATACTTACGGTATTAGTAGAATTCCACCATTTAACATTGAAAGATCTGGAAAGTGAAGTAAAAAAGGTGTGCTCTTTTTCTAAATTTAATGAGCGCAAAATATAACTGTTTGGGGTATCGCCTCGCAAAGCAGCGCCAGAAATAGGATCAATTTTATAAGTATAACCCATTTTAAAATCAAACTTCTTGTACATAGTTCCAATTTCAAAAGCATGTACTTTTTCAGGAAGTAAATTCGGATTTCCTTCTATTGTCGTAAACGGATCCTGATAAATAACATAGGGATTCAAAGCTTGATATCTTGGTCTTGTTATTCTGGAAACATAAGAGAAATGCCCTTTCCAATCTTCTGAAAAATCAAAATTTAAAAGCAGGTTTGGAAAAAAATTACCGTAGCTCTTTCCAAATTTCTGAATTCCGTTGGCATTCGTGTACAAATCATAATTTGTTCTTTCTGCTCTTGCTCCTACTGAAAAATTGACTTTTTCACCCCATGTACTTCCAAAAGTAAAATAGGCCGCGGCAATTTTTTCATTGTATTTAAAATCACTCGAAAGTTCATCATCCAGTTCAAAATTCATATCGTCAGGATTGGCGATTAAAAAATCTGTTCCTGATTTTATGGTGGCGTAGCTGTATTTTGCACCCATTTCGAGTTTGGTATTTTCTTTTATTTTCTTCGAATAATCAACTTGAGCGGCAACAATGTTTATGGTACTTCCCACATTGTTTTTAAGATATTTCTGGATGTTATTTTCATCAACCAAACTGTTTTCTTCAATAAAATCTCTTACCGTTCCGTTGTAATTAGAATATTGCGTTCCTATAAACAGCGACGAACCTTTTGGATCAGTAATCAGATTATAATTCAGGTTTACAAACTGATTGAGCAAAACATCATTTTTTGCAATATCTGTAGCATAAAAACTATTTCCGGTATTATTCGTAATGGAGTTTCTGCTTTCGACCTCGCCGCCCAAATCTTCAATATTTCCGCTGTAAGCTAATGAAACATAACTTTTTTCAGAGAAAGTATACTGAAGTCCAAATCCAAAATTGGAATAATTATTAAATTGCCTTCGCCAATCTGTTGTTAAAACTGATTTCATATATTCGTCGGGATTGGGGCGTGTTCGTGTGGTGTATAACAATTCTCGGCCTTTGCCTAATTGCAAACCATAATTGGTTATAAAGGAGAATTTTCCTTTTGAATAATTAAAATCAAGAAGTGTGTTTGTACTTGTTCCTGCAAATTTCGAAACAGTAACATGCTGACTTGCTGAACCCATTATGCCACTTTCGATATTTTGTTTGGTAATAATATTGACAACTGCTTTTCCTTCGGCATCATATTTTGAAGACGGATTTGAAATCACTTCTATTTTGGCAATCTGTGAAACCGGAATTGCAGCAAAACGTTCGTAATTAATCAGAATTCCATTTAGGTAAATAATCGCTTCGCCTTTTCCCAGAACGCTGATTTGTCCTTCGGCAACAACAACATTGGGAACGCGGCTCAATAATTCGTTTACAGAACTGCTTGTTGCCAGAACTGTTCCCTTAACATTGACATCGATTGTTCCGTTTGCACCATATTTTAATAATGACGGATTGCTTTGTACCACAACTTCATTTAACTGATTATGATCTTGATCCTTGGGTATATAATCCGGAGCAGGCACTGATAATGTTGTTTTTTCAATTAGTTTATCCTCTTCAACATAGGATTTATCCCGATTATTTTTTACAGCTTGTGCTTTTACTTCGATTGATGAAAAAATCAGGCAATAAATAGAAATAACAACAACAATAAGAAATTTCATAAACTTTAAAGATTAGCGGTTTGACTTTATTTGAAGCAAAAGTCAGCTGAAAATCTGTGAATAAGGTTTTAGAAAGCGAAATCAGGAGTACGGATTTATAAATCAATACTCTGTTTTACGGCTGTAAAGCCTGAATTTGGTAATTTAAAGGTGTGGTTCCGGTATGTTTTTTAAAGGCCGCGAAGAATGTAGATTTAGAATTAAAACCCACATCATAACCAACGGATTCTAATGTTAGTTTATCATTTGAAGTAATAATTTCGCAGGCATTATTGATTCTGAATTCATTTACGAAACTGGTAAAATTCTTTCCTAAATTATTGTTTAAAAACTGCGACAATTGATGACTTGGCATATTTATTTCCTGAGATAAATCTTTTAAACTCAAATTCGGATTTTTATATAATGCTTTTTCGTTCATTACTTTTTCCAGTTTTTGAGACAAAATGAAAGCTTCTTCTTCATTCAGTTTTTTGTCTTTTTGAATATTGAGGAGGAATAAATCATCGGTTTTTGTTCGGTGTAAAAGAACTAAAATTATCAGATATAAAATAAAAGTAAAGGCGAGCGCTCCGGTAATACAGGAAACAAACGGAACTCTGGCAAATCCTAAAAAGTAAGATATAAATATTAAAGCAATTCCCAGAAAAATTGTTCCAAACCATCTTTCTGATGGAAGTGTATTTTGATAATTCTGTATTATTTTCTCCAGCAATAATCTGATCTCAAAACCTGAAATAAAAATATAAGTGAACCATTGAAGGAAAATAAAAGCTACAAAATAATCATTCCATAAAACAGGATAATTTTGATATGGAAATACAAAACCAATTATCAAAATAGTCAAAATCCAAATGAATAAATGTGATTTCCATTTTAACGGAATCATATTCTGAATTCCTGATTTTAAAGTAAAATATAAAAACGGTCCGATTAACAAACCAACCGAAAGACCAATTTGTAAATAAGTTTTGTGCAGATTATTATTGAAATATACAAAAACGGTAACGGCGATTCTGGTACTTAAAGCGAATAAAAGTGCACCCAGAAAAAGATTAGAAAGGTATTTTTTCTTAGTAAAAAACAAAAAATACAGACTTAGAATAAATCCGTTGAAAGCGCCTAAAGCACCAAAAAAGAATAATATTTCTTTACCTAAACTCATATTTAAGTTTGCAATGCCTGAAGCTGATAATTAAGCGGCGTTGTTCCAGTATGTTTTTTAAAGGCAGCAAAAAAGGTAGATTTCGAATTAAATCCTACATCATAACCCACAGATTCTAAAGTCAGTTTATCACTTGAAGTGATTATTCTGCAAGCTTCGTTGATTCTGAATTCGTTTACGAAACTGGTAAAATTCTTTCCGAGATTATTATTTAAAAACTGTGATAATTGATGGCTCGAAATATTAATTTCTTTGGATAAATCCTGCAAATTTAAATTCGGGTTTTTATACAAACTTTTATCGTTCATTATATTTTCCAGTTTTTCGGAAATAATTATGGCTTCCGCCGAATCTATTTTTTTACCCGAAATTTTCTGGACATTCAGTAAAAACAAATCATCGGTTCTTTTTCGATATAAAAGAATGGAAATTATCAGATATAAAATAAAAGAAAAAACAACAGCTCCGCTTATATAGGTTGCTCCCGAAGCGCCCATAATGGCTAAAAAGTAAAAAAGAAATAATAAAAAATTTCCCAGAAAAAGCATTCCGAACCACATTTCTGATGGTGTCTTTTTTTCTTTTGTATTCGCGATTTTCTTTATAATATTTCTAATTGTAAAGGCTGAAAAAATGATATAAACAAACCATTGAAAGTAAATGATTTTTATAAAATACTCTCTCCAAAGTTCAGGATAATATTCATACGGATATAAAATTCCGGCTGCAACAATTATTGTTCCCCAAAACAACAGAATAAATTTCCATGATTTTGGCATTACATTGATTTCTTCAACTGCCGATTTTAGAAAATAATACAAACAAGGGCCAATAAAAAAACAGGCCGTTAACCCAAACTGCAAATACATTTTGGGCAATTCAGGATGAAAATAAACAAATACAGACTTGCCAATCCTGATGCTTAAAGCAAACAAAAGTGCGCCAAGGAAATAATTGGTCAGGTATTTTTTCTTGGTAAAAAAGAAAAAATAAATCCCGAGAATTACTCCATTGAAAGCTCCCAAAGCACTAAAAAAGAATAAAAGTTCTTTGCCGGTATCCATATTTTAAATTCGTTTTATACTGAACAAAGCTAAAAAAAAGATTGATGTGTGATGAGAATTCTGCTTCAAATTATAATTAAATATCATATATAAAATAAGCGATTGAGTTCAAAATCAGCTGGTTTCCCAATAAATAAAAGCCTCGCAATTTCTTGATTATATATACTACTTTTGAATTTTTAGAGTTAAAATCTTTATGTTGAAAAAATTACTGTTTTTTGCGGTGCTTTTTTGGTATTCCGGGCTTATGGCGCAGGATACGGAATCGCTGTACAAAACAAAAAAAGTAATTGCGGTAAAAGACACAATTCATCTGGAAAAATTCAGTATAAACTCCAGTTTTTTTGAAATTTTAAACAGTAAAAATGAGCCAATTGATTCGAGTTATTACAAAATTGATTTTGAAAAAGGAACGCTTCTTTTAAACGAAAAATTCACTTCTATTTCAGATACTTTAATTGTCAATTATCTTAATTATCCTGATTTTCTAACTAAAGAATATGGTCTATATAAAGACAGTCAGGTTGTGAGCAATGATGTTGGGACTGAAAAATTATACAAAATTGATAATGCCAATGCTAAAAAAGTGACGCCTTTTGATGGTTTAAACACTTCCGGAAGTATTACCCGCGGCGTTACGATTGGAAATAATCAAAGTACGGTTTTGAATTCTAATCTGGATTTGCAGATTACGGGAAAAATCTCAGATAAAGTGAGCTTGCGGGCTTCGCTTCAGGATAATAATATTCCGCTTCAGGATGGCGGTTATTCCCAAAAATTGGATCAGTTTGATAATATCTTTATGGAACTTTTTACAGATGACTGGAACATTCGTGCAGGAGATGTTTTTCTAGAGAATCGGAAAACACAATTCCTGAATTTCAATAAAAAAGTTCAGGGACTTTCTGCCAGTTTTGATTTTGATACAGAAAAAAGTAAAACGAATGTTTTTGCTTCGGTTTCGTTTGTAAAAGGGCAGTATGCCAAAAGTACATTTACGGGTCAGGAAGGAAATCAGGGACCTTATAAATTAAAAGGACAAAATGGCGAATTGTATGTTTTGGTCATTTCCGGTTCTGAGCGTGTTTATGTAAATGGTGTTTTGCTTAAACGCGGTGAAAACAATGATTATGTTATTGATTACAATGCAGGCGAAATTGTTTTTACTTCGCTTTTTCCTATTACTTCTGAAATGAGGATTAATGTTGAGTATCAATATTCTGAACGAAATTATAACCGATTAGTTACCTACGCCGGGGCAACAACCGAAAATAAAAGCTGGAGTTTTGGCGGTTATTTGTATTCTGAAAATGATTTGAAAAATCAGCCTTTACAGCAAAATCTTTCTACAGAACAAGTTCAGATTTTAGGTCAGGCGGGAGATGACCCAACTAAAATGACAGCTCCTTCTGCTTATGAAGATAAATATGCCGACAATAAAATATTATATAAAAAAACAATTGTAAACGGGATTGAAGTTTATGAATATTCCAACAATTCTGCCGATGTTTTGTACAATGTAAAGTTTAGTCTTGTTGGTAATAATCTGGGAAATTATAGTATTCAGAACACGAATTCTGTGGAAAGAATTTACGAATATGTTTCACCTGTTGGCGGTATTCCGCAGGGAAATTACGAACCAATTGTACAGCTGGTTGCGCCTATGAAAATTCAGGTTGCGACTTTTTTAGGGAAATACAATCCTGACGAAAAAACGCTTGTTGATTTTGAAATCGCGATGAGTAATAACGATAAAAATTTATTCTCAGGAATTGATGATTCTGACAATGAAGGAATTGCTTTTAAAACGAATATTAAAAAACGTCTTTTTACCAGAGACTGGACTCTGGACGGTTTTGCAAATTATCAATTTGTTCAGAAAGATTTTAGATCAGTTGAGCGTTTGTATAATATTGAGTTTAACCGCGACTGGAATTTGAATTCGACACTTTTAGGCAATCAGAGTTTATTGGTTACGGGCGTAAATTTTGATTTATTTGCGAAAAAGGAAACTTCAAATATTGGTTTGTTTACCTATCAATTTGAGAAATTAGATTTTACCGAAAGTTATTCGGGAGCGCGACATACAACAACGGCTTTGTTTAAATTAAAGAAATGGACGATTCAAAATCAGGGTAGTTTTTTAAATTCTGATGCGACGGCTTCAACTTCAAAATTTATCAGAAACCAAACCAGAGCAAAATATCATTTTGGCAAAAACTGGGTTGGCGGAAGTTTACAAATTGAAGATAATCAGGAAAAAGATAAAGTCACCAATCAGTTTTCGGCTTTAAGCCAAAGATTTTCTGAATATGGAGTTTTTGTTGGACGCGGCGACAGCACAAAGGTTTTTGTTGAATTAGGTTATTTACAGCGTAGAAATGATAGTTTACAAAATGGTCTTTTACAGCATGTAAACAATTCACAGACGTACTTTTTAAAGTCAAAATTAATCCAGAATAAAACGACTGATTTAGCGGTTTATGCGAGTTACAGAAATCTTGATTTTACGGATTCTAGCAGAAAAAATGAGCCTTCATTAAATTCAAGGATTTTGTATAACGACCGATTTTTTAATCAGTTTATGCAGATTGGAACGGCTTATGAAACGAGTTCGGGAACTATTGCGCAACAGGAATTTACTTATGTTGAAGTTCCTACGGGACAAGGCGTTTATACCTGGAACGATTATAACGGAAACGGAATTCAGGAACTGGAAGAATTTGAAATTGCTGCTTTTCCGGATCAGGCGAAATATATTCGAATTTTTCTCCCGAATCAGATTTACATTAAAACCAATCAGAATAAATTTTCGCAATCGGTTATTTTGAATCCGCTGCAATGGCAGAATGAAAAAGGTTGGAAGAAACTGCTTTCTTATTTCTATAATCAGACTTCGTTTATTATGGATCGTAAAGTGCGAAGCAACGGCGATCGTTTAGAGTTGAATCCGTTTTATTCTTCTGAGGAAAATATTCTGGGTTTAAACTCCAGTTTCAGGAATAGTTTGTTTTACAATCGCGGTAAACAAAAACATTCTGTTACGTATTCTTACCTTATTAATAATGGTAAAAATTTGCTTTCTATTGGTTCGCAAAATGTCAAAAATAGTTCGCATCAATTGCAGTATACACATTTGTACCAAAAAAGCTGGCTGTTTAATTTGTTTACCAAAACGATAAAAACAGATTTGATTTCGGAGGATTTTGTCGAAAAGAATTATGATTTAAAAGGGTATCAGGTGGCACCAAAAATTAGTTATTTGTTTTCTAAAAATACGAGCCTCGATTTCTTTTATGAATTTCAGAACAAAGAAAACAAAATTGGAAATCAGGAGAGTTTAGTCCAAAACCGACTTGGTACTTCATTTTCTTTTGCGGGTGAAAAGAAGGTAACGGTAAATGGTGAGTTTTCTTTTTATGAAAATAAGTTTACGGGAAATGAGTTTTCATCAGTTGGTTTTCAAATGTTGGAAGGATTGCAGGCGGGGCAGAATTTAGTCTGGAAATTGCTTTTGCAGAAAAATATTACTTCCTTTTTAGATGTTAATTTAAACTATCAGGGACGTAAAAGTGAGACTGGAAATACGATACATACAGGAAATGTTCAGCTTCGTGCATATTTTTAATGTTTAACAAAAACATAAGAATTAATTGCTTAATTTTATGTGAATTTATAAAATATAACCAAGATGAAAAAATTATTATTACTTTGTTTTTTAGTAGTTTTATCTACTAATTTCTACGCCCAAGACACTAAAGACACAAAGGCGAAAACAGAAGCCAAAGCTAAAAAAGCAAAATCTGATGCTGATAAGGCAAAAGCCGATGCTAAAAAAGAATCTGCTAAAGCTAAAAAAGAAGCATCAAAAGCTAGTGACGCATCTGCGAAAGCGGAAAAAGATGCTGCAGCCAAAACTAAATCAGCGGCAGACAAAGAAGCAGCAAAAGCTAAAAAGGAAGCTGCTAGTGCAAAAACGGAAGCAGCTAAAGCAAAAAAAGCTTCTGCCAAAGCTGAAGGTGCAAAAGCTGACGCCAAAAAAGCAAAAGCCGATGCTGACGCAGCAAGTAAAACGGCTAAGAAAGATGTCACAGCTGCTAAAAAATCAGCTACAAAAACTGTAAAAGAAACCAACGAAAAAGCTCCAAAAACACCGGACAAGGTTACTGGAGAGTATAATGGTAAAAAAGTATACACTGGACCAAAAGGCGGAAAATATTACATTAACAAAAACGGAAACAAAACTTATATTCAGGATTAAGGAAAGATACTAAGATGCTGAGTTGCTAAGATACAAGACTTGAAGCCGAACTTACGTTCGGCTTTTTTATTTGCTGAGAAAAAACTTAGAGCCATAGTATCTCAGAAACTTAGCAACTTAACATATAAGTAACTTTGTTTTTTGGATTGGTGTATTTTCTTCTTCTTTTTAACGAAAAATAAAGCCTGAGGACACCTGTAGAGTTAATAATTTAGTAATGTGTGCGAAATAACATAAAAAACATATTTATCTATCTTCGTTTTTTAAAAGCGTTAAAAACTATGAGCATTGATTATTCTGCTAACAAAACTATATTAGTTGCTCCATTAAATTGGGGACTTGGGCATGCAACGAGATGTATTCCTATAATTAAGGCGCTTCAAGAAAATAATTTTATTCCGATTATTGCTTCTGACGGTGTTGCGCTGGCTTTATTACGAAAGGAATTTCCATACATTCAAACTCTGGAGCTGCCTTCTTATCATATTGAATATGCTAAGAATGGTAAAAACTTTAAATGGAAGCTGATTAAAAATCTTCCGAAAATGATTACAGCCATTTTAGATGAAAAGAAAATGGTGAACGGCTGGATTAAAAAACATGGTATTGACGGAATTATTTCTGATAATCGACTGGGTGTTTTCAGCAAAAAAGTGCCTTCTGTTTTTATGACGCATCAATTGAATGTGATGACAGGAAACACGACCTGGTTTACAAGTAAATGCCATCAGCATTTTATAAAAAAATATACCGAATGCTGGGTTCCAGATTCTAATGACAAAGTAAATCTTACGGGAGACTTGGGTCATCTTAAAACAGATGAACTAAACCTACGATATATTGGCCCTTTGAGCAGAATGAAGAAAAAGGAAACGCCAAAAATTTATGACTTGATGATTATTTTATCAGGGCCTGAACCTCAGCGTACTTTTTTGGATGAAAAACTGCAAAAAGAAGCTGCAAAATTTAATGGCAAAGTTGTTTTTGTACAGGGAATTGTTGAGAAAACCCAGGAAAAATGGGAAGCAGGAAATGTTACCTATTATAATTTCATGAACTCAAAACAGTTAGAGCAGACTTTTAACGAAAGTGAATTTGTACTTTGCCGTTCTGGTTATACGACTGTTATGGATTTGGCTAAATTAGGTATGAAAGCTTTTTTTATTCCTACGCCGGGACAGTATGAGCAGGAATATTTGGCGGTAAAACTTCAGGAAGAAAATCTTGTACCATATGCAATGCAGGACGACTTTACGATTGAAGATTTATCAAAAGTAAAGTCGTTTAAAGGTTTGTCTCAATTTAAAAATGAGATAGACTGGGACTTATTATTTAGTGTTTTTGAAGATCATCTTTAGAAAAAGAAAAGATTATAAAATCTGTGTAAATCCGCGATTTTGCAAAAGCAAATCCGTTTAATCTGTGTCTAATTTTCGACGCAGATTAAACGGATTCACTATCGTGAAAACGCGGATTGACACGGATTTTATTTTTTAGAAGTTGAACTGCGCTTGTAATCGCAATACATTTCCTTGTTGTCTGTTTATTGGAAGCGCACTGTCCACAAAAGTTCTGTCGGCGATTACGTATTCTGCCGTTAGTTCAAAAGCTTTAATTGGCTGCCATTCGACACCAAATTCGTAATCTCTTACGACATAACTTCTGGCATCTTTTTCATATTTTTTTCCTCCGTCATAATATTGAAATTTGGCAAAAGGATAAATATGCTGTTTTTTGATGTCCCATTTATAGTTTAATAAAACATAACCTCCGTTTAAATCGGTTTCATCAACGTGATTGGTTAACGTATTATAGCGAGGGCCTCTTCCTATATTATATTCTGTCTGGATTCCGAATGGTTTTGGATATAAAACAAACGTTGCTCCAAGTCTTTGGTCTTTCACATACTGCGGATCGTCAACAGTTACTCCATTAGAAATTTCTCCTGTAAATGCCCATTTTCCTGTGTAAGCCTGAATTCCCGGTTCGATAATCTGATTTCCAATTACGAATGGATACGTTACTCTGGCTACTACATTTAAATCTCTGTTTCCGTCTATTTTATTAGCAATTTGTCCGTTATAAACTCCAAAGGCAAATACTCCAAAATCTCCTGAACCTTTGTATCCGTCTTTTACTAACATGGCAAAACGTTCTCTAATTTCGGCTGGAGCCCAGTAAAAGAACATTCCTAAATCACGTTCATTTGCTATTGAACTGTTTATGGCATCGGCACGATCCAGAGTTAAACGCTGCGAACTTGACTGCATGTTTTCAAATCCGTACGGAATTTTACTCTGCCCAACACGAATGCGGTATTCTTTTTTCTTATCAAAAGAAAGGTCAAAATAAAGATCCCGGATTTGCACGAAATTCTGAATTCCAGTTACAGGCGAACTGGCAAAATCGGGTTGAAAATAGAAAAATACATTTGGATGAACCTGTCCAGAAAACACTAAACGGGCACGACGAATAAAAAGTCCGTTGTTTGCTTTTGCATCTGGAGCTGTTGAAGTTGTTCCCCAGGATTTATCACATTGCTCGCAGGAAACTTTATCATTTGTAGAAAAAAGTCCGTTGTATCTAATTTGAGCATAACCTCTTAAAGAGATTCTGTCATACCAGTGCTCTTCAACTCCTCCTCCGGATTTAGTTTCCGGAAGTTTTGCTTTGTTGATGGAATCTAAAATACGAAGTACTTCATTTTTTACTTCCTGTTTGTTTATTTCCTGCGCATTTGCAGCACAAGTAATCAGCATTAAAACGGCTAATATTTTTCTTTTTATCATTAGTTCTTTAATTCCCTTAATTTCAGGATGCAAAGATGACTCACCTATGTTAAGAAATCATTAACAAGATGTTACCATAATAAAAATTTAATGTTATCGCCGGAAGTTTTATGTTGATTTATTGTTAAACCCCCTGTTTTGGGGCATTTGACAAAAACTCAATTACAATTTTTTAACCTCGCCTTTTTGTATTTTAAAAGCTTTTTCGAGTGTAAAAGAGAATTCTGAACCAATTCCGAATTCACTTTCTACATAAACCTTCTCTTTATGTGCTTCAATAATATGCTTTACAATTGCTAAACCTAAACCAGAACCTCCTTCAGAACGTGTTCCGCTTTTGTCAACTCGGTAAAAACGTTCAAAAAGTCTCGGAATGTTTTGTTTTTCAACTCCTTCTCCATTATCACTTATACGAATTAAGACTTTTTTCTTGGTTAGGTTTACAACTCCCACTTCGGTTAAACCGCCTTCTTTTCCGTATTTAATGGAGTTCACAATTAGGTTTTCTAAAACCTGCTGAATTCTGTCCTGATCGCCGCGAATAATTACCGACTGTACATTTTTACTTTCAAAAGCCAGTTTGATTTTCTTTTTATCGGCTTTCATTTCCAATAAATCAAAAACATTCTGAATCAGTTCAACGATATCAAAATCAGTCATATTCAAATCTAAATCACCAGACTCCAGTTTGGTAATCATATCTAAATCTTCAACTATATATATAAGACGTTCTACTCCTTTTTCGGCACGTTTTAAATATTTTTTTCGAATGTGTTTGTCGTCCATTGCACCGTCAAGCAAAGTCGAAACATAACCCTGAACAGTAAATAAAGGTGTTTTTAATTCGTGCGAAACGTTGCCCAGAAATTCCCTGCGGTATTGTTCACGAATTTCAAGCATTTCGATTTCCAGCTTTTTATCGGTTGCAAACTTTTTCACTTCCCGCGAAAGTGTTTCCATATCGGTCGTTATAGGCTGGTTGATTAGTGTTGTGGATTCTAATAACGAAACCTCATCGTATATTTTCTTTACTCTTCGATAAATAAAACGTTCAACGCGATATTGTAAAACCAAAAAGGAAAATATATAAATGGATATTATGAAAATAATTCCAAATGCAATTTGGTGTTTTAACTGATTTTTATACAATAACGACATCAAAATCAGTACAAATCCTGTCGAGAAAAGACTGATATACAATGCCGATTTTATAGCAAATTTGTATGTTTTTTTAAAATTAATTTTCATTGAAATATTTAAAATAATAAGACCATTTATAAGGCTATTTTTTCCACCATATAAGTGATATAAGTTCATTTAAAGATAAAAACTTATTTCTAAGAATTACATACGAACTTAAAAAAGTAAATCTTTGTCAAAGTTCAGAACTTTGACAAAGATAAAATTAGATTTAAAAAGTATATACACTATAATTTAAATGAACTTATATCACTTATATGGTGTAAACTTTTATAGAATGTTTAAACTTCAAATTTATAACCAACACCTTTTATGGTTTTAAAAAGGTCTTCTCCTATTTTTTCACGCAGTTTTCTGATGTGAACATCGATTGTTCTTCCTCCTACTACAACTTCATTTCCCCAAACTTTATCAAGGATTTCATCTCTTTTAAAAACTTTCCCTGGTTTTGAAGCTAATAAATAAAATAATTCGAATTCTTTTCTTGGTAAAGCAATTTCGACATTGCCTTTTATGATTTTATATTCTTCGCGGTTAATCTCGATTCCGCCAACATTTATAGTATCTGTAACGACTTCTTGTTCTTTTAACCTTCTTAACAAAGCCTTTACTTTAGACACTAATAATTTTGGTTTGATTGGCTTTGTAATATAGTCATCAGCACCTGCTTCAAAACCAGCTACTTGCGAATAATCTTCGCTTCTTGCGGTAAGGAATGTTATGATAACATTATTTAACTCAGGAATTTTTCTGATGTGCTCACAAGCTTCCATCCCGTCCATTTCTGCCATCATCACGTCCATGATAATTAATTCCGGCAATTCTTTCTGAGCCTTTGCTATAGCGTCTTTTCCGTTAGAAGCTGTAACAATCTGGTAGCCTTCCTGAGCGAGGTTATAGCCAACGATTTCTAAAATGTCCGGTTCGTCGTCAACTAATAAAATCTTAGTTTGTGTTTTTTTCATAAATAGCAAAAATTGAGATTTTTACATCAAATATTCTTAATTATTTATTCGATGTTTTTTATTTCACAGCGTAAATATACTAACAAATGAACGGTTAAAAATTGGTGTTAACCGTAATTTAATCTCATAACAATTTCATAATCTTAACAACACAAAAACATAACAAGTCCGTAACATGAACTTTACAGGGCGGTTCTTTCTTTGCACAAAAATAAATTAAACACAACACACAAATGAAATTCAATTTAAGATTTCTATTTATTGCATTATTTATCTGTACGATTTCGATCGCGCAAAACAAAGGTACGATTTCTGGAGTTCTGACTGACAAAGAATCGAACAATGCAGCGTTACCTTTTGCTAATGTTTTAATTAAAGGTACAAATATTAGCGCAAATACTGACATTGACGGAAAATATTCGTTGAATGTAAATCCTGGAAACTATACTATCATTTTTAGTTTTGTAGGATATGAAACTAAAGAAGCTCCGGTTACTGTAAAAGCAGGCGAAACTGTAGTTATAAATCAAGTACTTTCTTCTGGAAGTTTTACTCTTAAAGATGTTGTTGTAAAATCTACAGCAAATAAAGAAAAAGAAACTGCTCTTTTATTAGACCAAAAAAATGCTGTTGTAATCAAACAAAGTATTGGTGCACAGGAAATGTCTAGAAAAGGTGTTAGTGACGTTGAAGAGGGTTTAACTAAAATTACAGGAATTACTAAAGTAGGATCAAGAGGTTTATTTGTTAGAGGTCTTGAAGACAGATACAACAACTTATTGATTAATGATCTTGCTGCTCCAACAAACAACCCATTTTTGAAAATTATTCCTTTGGATTTGTTCTCTACTGATGTAGTTGGTGTTATAGAAGTTTACAAAACATTCAGTCCAAATATTTACGGTGATTTTGCAGGAGGAACATTTAATATCCAAACTTCAAAAAACACAAAAAGCATTACAAAAATCAATATCGGAACAAGCTATCTTGTAAACAGTAACTTTAAAAGATTTTCTCTTTCTAAGGATGCTGACTCAGCTGAAGGTTTTTTTGGAATGACAGCAGACAACAGAAAATTGCCATCACTTTTAGGTGACACTCCTTCTGGTCACGTTTTTACTCCTCAGGAATCATTAAACAATTTCCAAAGTGGTTTTGATGTTTCATCTATCAGAAGTCCATTAAATACAAGTATTGGATTTTTGCATGCAGAAAAATTTGATTTGCAAAAAGACAGAAGCTTTTCATACATCATTTCCTTAAATGCAGAAAACAGTTATGCTATTCAAGAAGGTGTTGACAGAACATTTGCATATCAAAGTACAGGGATTAGCTATAAAACTGATTTCATTACTACAGACAACCACTACAAAACTTCTTTGACTGGTTTATTAGGTTTAAACTATAATACACGCAGATTCAAATTATCTTATAACAGTCTTTTTATCCGCACAACAGATAATTTGATCAAAGACCAATTTGGTGTTGCAAATGCTGAAACCGGAACTGGAACAAACAAAACTCTTATCCGTACTAACCAATTAGATCAATCAGATTATTGGAACAATCAATTGGTAGGAGAATATGCTATAAATGAAGATAAAAGCCAAACTGTAAAAGCTGGAATCTCTTATGCAGAAACTAAATACAATCAACCAGACAGAAAAGCATTTTCTGGTGTTAAAACTGATAATGACGGAATAATTGCTTCTGTTGCGGGAAATAACTTTATCAAACAATATTTAGAAATTACTGGTAACTCTTACTTCTCTGGTTTAGCTGAATATAATTTAAAGTTTGGAGCTGATAAAGGGCACAGATTAACTGTTGGATACAATGGAAACAGATCTGACATGGAGTCTTCTTATCGTTTTATTTCTCCAACTACAGGACCAAACGTTGATGCACCGCTTAACAGTATCGACAATCAATTAAATGGTTATATCGCCGGTGGCGCTTTTAACTACAGAGAGAGTTCTAACTCTACATATAAAGCATTATTAAAAGAAGGTGCTAATGCTGGATATGCTAATTTGCTTTACAAATTTAATGATAAGCTTGAAGTTAATGGTGGTGTAAGATTTGAGAGCACTAACAGAGAAACTAAATACAGACAACAAGGTTCATTTGATGAACCGTTCGTAACATTAAATTACGACAAAACATATTTCTTACCTTCATTAAATGCTAAATATAGTATTACTGAAAAAGCAAATATTCGTTTAGCAGGTGGTATAACTTATACTAAACCGGTAATTATGGAAGCTTATCCTATTGAGTATATCAATGCCGATGGTACTTCTATGAAAGGAAATCCATATTTAGTAAATAGTGATAATTACAATGTTGATTTAAAGTATGAGCTTTTCCCAACAGCAAAAGAAATGTTTGCAGTAGGTGTTTTTGGAAAACAAATGGAAAACCCTATTGAGAGAACATTAACTGCAAATGCTGCTGGTTCTACAATCATCACTTACCTAAACTCTGACAACGCAGTTTTATACGGTGCCGAAATTGAGTTTATTTATGACTTAGAAAGATTGAGTAATACTTTTAAAAATTTCTCATTAGGATTTAACACTTCATTAATGAGTACTAAGGCAGAGGTAAAACCTTTTATTGTAAATCCTGACGGAAGTACTTCACAATCAATCGAAACTCACCAATCAAGAGATTTGCAAGGTGCTTCAAAATGGTTAATCAACTCTGATCTAAAATACCAATTTGACTTGAATGAAAAATGGAGTAATACTCTTTCATTAGTATATTCAGTATTTGGAAAAAGAATTTATGCAGTAGGTACAAACGGTTTAGATCATATTTATGAATTACCGGTATCACAATTGGATTTTGTATGGAGCAGCAAACTATCTGACCATATTGATTTAAAATTCTCAGCTGATAACATTTTAGATCCGGCCCGTAAATTTGAAATTGGAAACAACAGCGAAACTCCAGTTGTGGGAGATCCATTGACAAAAAGTTACAAAAAAAGCAGAGGATTTTCTTTAAGCTTAGGATATACTTTTTAATATCATCAAAACAACAAATACAAAGCCCTATTTCGATAGGGCTTTTTTTTTGCTCATAACGCGAAACTCTTAACATTTTCTTGACATTTAAGATATTGTATAGTAACAGTATTGTAATGATTAGCTAACACTTAAAAAGGATTCCCTAGTTAATTTTGTCTGCAAAGAAATAAAACTTTAAACATCAATTATGAAAACTAAATTATTTGCTTTAGCCCTTTCTATTGGCTTATTATTTTCATCATGTAGCAGCGACGATGACAGTCCGGCACAATTCACGGTAAATCCTTTGACAGGAACTGAAAGCATCGTTGTAGGAGGAACTACAACTTTTAGCAGTACAACTACAGGTGGTACTTTTTCTAGTGGTACACCATCTGTTGCTACTGTAGCACCTACAACTGGAGTTATCACAGGGGTTTCTGTTGGTACTTCTGTTATTACTTATACTGTACAATCTGTTTCTGTAACAAGAACTGTAACTGTAACTGCAACTCCTGTTGCAACTGGCGAAATTACTGGTCCAATTACAGCTAATAAAACTTATGCATTAGGAAACTACACTATGAAAGGTGTGGTAAAAATTAATTCTGGTGTAACATTAACTTTCGAAGCTGGTTCAACTATTACAGTTGATAAAACAACTGGAGATAATGCTTTAGTAGTTTTAAACGGTGGAAAATTAATCATCAATGGTACAGCTGACAAACCAGTAGTATTTACTGAAAAATCTAAAATCGCTGGTTCTTGGGGTGGTATCATCATGTATGGTGATGCTCCAATCAACGCTATCAACGGTGTTAAAACTTCAACTTCAGAAGATGGAAACGCTTTACCTTACGGAGGAACAAATGATGCTCACAATGGTGGTTCATTAAAATATGTAAGAGTTGAGTACGCTGGTTCTAAATTAGCAGATGGAACTAAAGAATTAAATGGATTCTCATTCTACTCTGTAGGATCAGGAACAACTTTAGATCACTTAGTATCTTACAAAGGTGCTGATGACGGATTCGAATTTTACGGAGGAACTGCAAGCTTAACTAATGCTATTTCTTATGACAATACTGATGATTCTTTTGACTGGCAAGATGGATGGCAAGGTCAAGCTAATACAAACTGGTATGCTCACCAAAATGCAAAAGGAAACTTTGGAATCGAAATCGAGTCTTCTAAAAACAACAATGCTTACTTCCCTAAAGTTACAAACATTACTTTAAAAAGAACTGCAGGTACAACTCCAGAAGCAGTTGGAGATGTTCAAGTTGATGCTATTCAATTCAAAAATGAAGGTAATGGTGATTTCAGCAACATCATAATCGATGGTTACGGAGATTACACTGAAGCTTCTAAAGTATACACTGGAGCAGCAGTTAAAATTCAAGATGCTTCTACAAATACTAACCAAGTGAATGGTGGAAAAATTAAAATCACTAAAGTTAAAATCACTAACACTTCTAAAAATGTTTTAGGTGTAGTAGTAGGTGCTTGGGATGGTGTTGTTACTTTCCCTGCTGCAAATTTCGTAATTGACGCTACAGCTACTGGAGCTTCTTTAACAGCTGGTGCTTGGGCAACAGTTGACGGAGTTGATTTGACTAAATAATAGTTAGAAAAAATAAATTGTTAAAAACATCCTAAATTATTAGGATGTTTTTTTTTGGCGTAGTTTTTGTATTTTTTTTTTGTATATTTACTTACACAAACAAATGCGATGGCAAAAAACTACTTTTATATTACATTCTTATTGGCTTTTTTCTTTACTGTAAGTGTCTCGGCACAAGACAGTAAGCAATTACCAAAAACTCAAGACGCTACGGGTATTGAGGGACTAAGCTTGTACCCTAACCCAGTTACCAGCGGAAGAGTATATATTTCTTCTAAAAATGATCTGGAGAAAGAAATAATCGTTTTTGATATATTAGGAAAAAAAGTACTGCAGACGCATTTAGCTTCCAGAGAACTTAGCGTTGCAGATTTAGTTCCAGGCGTTTATATCATAAAAATAAGCGAACAAAACTCCTCCTCAACCCGAAAATTAATCATCCGATAAGATTATAAAATATTTATAAAGCTCTAAACTAAGTTTAGAGCTTTTTTTATTTTCCAACATTTATTTTTATAATTATTTTAATAAGATTAAGCTTAACGTTTAATTAACTTAATCATTCATTTAGAAATTTTGGTTTCTCTATTTTTATATGAGAAAATTATTATAAATCAAAATTATTCAAATGAAGATTAAAAAAGCCGTTGTTACCTTATTAGTAATAAGTACATTATTCTCTTGTGAAAATAATGATTCCAACGTTAGCACTGAAAACTCAAATTCAAGTATTAAAATTACTAATGACAATTCTTTAGTAATTAATGAAATTTTAAAAAAGGGTTTTAAAAAAGAAGATATCGTAGAAAGTAAAGATTATTTTATTGTTCAGGGCGATATGCTTTTCTCTAAAAACATTCATGACTATGCAAAATCAAATCTTACAGCACGTCATAATTACACATCATCATTAGTATCAGCACAAAATCGAATTATTAAAGTAAAAATCCACTCCTCTATACCAACTTCCGGAAACTGGAGAGATGCAATAAGATATGCAATTGCAAGCTGGAAAGATATAAGTAATACATCGATTCTCTTCGTTGAGACACATGAAGAAACAGCAGATATTTTAATTGGAAGTGATGAAGGCATACTAGGCACTACAACTGGCGGTTATGCTCTAATGCCAAGTGCAGAAGGAAGGCCAGGAGCAATGGTAAGTCTTAACTTAGACATTCCCGTTAACTATGGAACAAAAATTAGAATAGTAGCACATGAATTAGGACATATAGTAGGGATATTACATACAGATGAAGCAGGTACAAATTATGTCCCAAATTCTCCCGCTTCAGATCCAAATTCGATCATGAATTCTACTTCTAATGGTGGCTGGGCAGGTTTTTCTCAATATGACATACAGGCTGTTCAATTTTTGTACCCACCCTTAGCTTGTAACACCCTTCTAAATGGTCCTGATGCAGGCACATGTGCTTTTGACAGATATAACGATCGTATAAATTACAATGTTTATGTAATTGGAAGAAAACAAACAAATGTTGAGAGCGGAACAGCAACTTGGACTTTAACAAGTAGCTCTCTAGAAATGGTTAGCCCGCTTAATGAGTCATGTGAAATAAGAGTTAAAGCTAATAATACAACCTGGCCTGCTACGGGAATTGTAACTAGGACAACCAGCGTAGGCTGTTCTACAACATTTACTGTTTCATTAAACAACTGTATCAATGAAAACTATTCCGATTAAATCGCGATACAACTAAATGTAAACTGAAAAGATTCTAAGCCCCAAAATTGTTGGGGCTTTTAATTTTAATCAAAATTCCAATTATCTCTACCTATTCGGAAATATTGAAGACCATCTACAGAAAAACAATATCTTTGCACAAAAAAAAAGTTTTGATTACAGCCAGCGATATATTTACGATTTCAAGCCATAAACAATTTGAAAAAACAGCATTAAAAGTGTTTCGCTTTCAATACGCTAATAACGCCGTATATCGCAATTTTTGTGATTTTTTAAAGACAGATGTTCAGCAGGTAAAATCATTACAGCAAATTCCTTTTTTACCTATTCAGTTTTTCAAAAGCCACGATGTAGTTTCTAATGAAAATCCTGCTCAGGTAACTTTTACCAGCAGCGGTACAACCGGAATGATTACCAGCCGACATTTAGTGACCGATGTTTCCCTATATGAGGAAAGTTACCGCAAGGGATTTTCACAATTTTACGGCAATATTGAAGATTATGTTGTTTTAGCTCTTTTGCCTTCTTATTTAGAGCGCGAGGGATCTTCGCTTATTTATATGGTCGAAGACTTGATAAAGCTGTCCAATCAACCTGAGAGCGGCTTTTATTTACACAATCACGACGACTTAATTAAAAAGCTGACTGAATTAGACCAAGCAGGTCAAAATGTGATTTTAATTGGCGTTACATACGCCTTATTAGATTTAATCGAAAAACATCAATTCAACCTTCAAAATACCATTATAATGGAAACTGGAGGAATGAAAGGAAAACGTAAAGAAATGATTCGCGAAGAACTTCACGAAATACTCTGTAAAGGTTTTGGCGTTTCTTCTATTCATTCAGAATACGGAATGACAGAACTTTTAGCGCAGGCTTATTCTTTGGGTGAAGGTGTTTTTGAATGTCCGTCATGGATGCACATTTTAGTTCGTGATCCCGAAGATGCTCTCACTTACATAAACGACGGAAAAACGGGAGGAATAAACGTAATTGACTTAGCCAACATCAATTCCTGTTCTTTTATTGCAACGCAGGATTTAGGCAAAAAAAATCCCAACAACTCTTTTGAAGTATTGGGACGTTTTGATAATTCTGATATTCGCGGTTGTAACTTAATGGTTCTTTAATATTTAATCGGTTAACCGAATCAACGATTAAACAGTTAAAAAAAACTAATTTTCTTCCGTTACGCCAATACTATCTATTCCTTCTTTTCTAGACAATTCTCTTTCTTTCTCGCCTTTGCTTTTTAATAAACTGTAAACGCCATAACATGCTAGTCCTCCCAAAAGAACGAAAAGCAGATTCCATCCGATACTATTATAATTTTCGTCATTTACACCATCCACACCATTAATAAAAAAGACACAAGCTCCATATATAAAACCTGCTACAAGAGTAGTTCCGTAATAAGACGCTAACCCAATAAGCGCATAAGTCCATTTGTTCTTATTATATTCAGTAGCTAAGTCGCTAAACGATTTCCAAATCCAATAAATAAATATAATTCCTATCATAAGTTTATTTTTAAGTGATAAACATACTAAAAATATCAGTTGGATATAATATAAAATAAAAATCCCAACTGCTCTTTCAAACTATTGGGATCTATATAATATGTTCTAACTTTCAGAAATCGATTAAACAATTAACCAATTAAACACTTAAATCACTCTAATTACGAAATAATTTTTCTTTCCACTTTGCAATAAAACAAACTGATTGTTAATCAAATCATTTGAACTTAAAATAAAATCTTCTTTTATTTTCTCTCTGTTTACAGAAATAGAATTAGCTGTTAAAGCTCTTCTTGCTTCTCCGTTTGATTTAAAGAAACCCGTTTTTTCGTTTAAAACTGAGATAATATCCAATTCATTTTCCAGATCTGCTTTTGCAATTTCAGCTTGAGGAACACCGTCAAAAACTTCTAAGAAAGTAGCTTCATCTAATTGTTTCAAATCTTCGGCAGTAGAATTTCCAAATAAAATATTTGAAGCCTGAATTGCTTTTTCTAATTCTTCTTTACTATGAACAAAAATCGTAATTTCTTCAGCCAGTTTCTTTTGCAAAATTCTTAAATGCGGTGCTGCCTGATGTTCTGCAATTAAGCCATCAATAGTTTCTTTATCTAAGAAAGTAAAGATTTTAATGTATTTCTCTGCATCAACATCTGTAGCATTTACCCAAAATTGGTAAAATTTGTAAACAGAAGTTTTATCAGCATCTAACCAAACATTTCCTCCTTCAGATTTACCAAATTTAGATCCGTCTGCTTTTGTGATTAAAGGCGTAGTTAATGCAAATGCTTTTGCACTTTCTCCACCCATTCTGCGTACTAATTCTGTACCCGTGGTAATATTTCCCCATTGGTCAGAACCTCCCATTTGCAAAAGGCAGTTATTGTTTTTATATAAATGATAAAAATCGTATCCCTGAATTAATTGATAAGTAAACTCTGTGAAAGACATTCCTTCACCTTCTCCGTTAATTCTCTTTTTAACAGAATCCTTCGCCATCATATAATTTACCGTAATACGTTTTCCAACTTCACGGGCAAAATCAATAAACGAGAATTCTTTCATCCAGTCATAGTTATTAACCATAATTGGAGCGTTTGCTTCTTTTGAATTAAAGTCTAAGAAACGAGACAGAACACTTTTAATTCCAGCCACGTTTTTAGCCAAAGTTTCTTCGTTCAACAAATTTCTTTCGTCAGATTTTCCAGAAGGATCACCAATCATTCCGGTCGCACCGCCCACAAGGGCAATTGGCTGATGGCCAAAATTCTTTAAATGAACCAATAAAATAATCTGAACCATACTGCCAATATGCAGCGAATCTGCCGTTGGATCAAAACCAATATATGCCGCCGTTACCTCTTTTAGCAATTGTTCTTCCGTTCCTGGCATGCTATCATGGTATAAACCGCGCCATTTTAATTCTTCAACTAGATTCTTCATTTTTAAAATATTTTGCGCAAATATAAGGATTGTCATCTGCAATATCAAAAAACCTTCTGCCGCAAAGACACTAAGACACAAAGAGAATACCATTTTTCTCAATAAATAAAAAAGTAACCATTAAAAAAACTTAGTGTCTTTGCGCCTTTGTGGCAAAATCGGTATATTTACAAAATGGTATTAGTAACTGGCGGAACAGGTTTAGTGGGCTCACATTTATTGCTTCATTTAATTGAAAATGGAGAAAATGTTCGGGCTATTTACCGAACCGAAAGCAATATTCAAAAAACAAAATCGGTTTTTGAATTGTATCAAAAAGCTGATTTATTTGAAAAAATAGAATGGCTTGAAGCCGATATTTTAGATGTTCCTTCTCTGGAAATTGCTTTTAATGATATTGATTACGTTTACCATTGTGCCGCATTTATTTCTTTTGATCCCACAGATGAAGAAATACTCCGAAAAACCAATATTGAAGGAACAGCCAATATGGTTAATTTTTCTCTTGCCAGAGAAATAAAGAAATTCTGCTTTGTGAGTTCTATTGCCGCTCTTGGCGATTTAGCTCCTCATGAAACTTACATTACCGAGGAAACCGACTGGAATCCCGAAAAACCGCACAGCGATTACGCTATTTCTAAATATGGCGCCGAAATGGAAGTCTGGCGAGCTCATCAGGAAGGTTTAGATGTAATTATCGTAAATCCGGGAGTAATTTTAGGCCCAATTCCGAAAACAAAAAGTAAACAGCAGGGAAGCGCAGAATTATATGTAAAAGTCGCAAACGGACTTCCTTTTTACACACTCGGAAGTACTGGTTTTATTTCGATTGATGATGTTGTAAAAACAATGTATCAGTTAATGAAAAGTGATATCAAAAATGAGCGCTTTACTTTAATTACGGACAATGTTGTTTTTAAAGATATTCTGGACACCATTGCCGATGTTTTAAAAGTCAAAAAACCGCATCTTCATGCAAAACCTTTTTTAATGAATTTGCTTTGGATTGCTGACGGAATATTTTCGACTTTATTTTTTCAAAAAAGAACTATTACAAAAGCGACTGCAAAAGCATCTTATTCTAAAAATCTGTATTCTAATGAAAAAATAAAAACCGCTCTTGGAACGGTTTTTTTAGATGTACATCAATACATAAAAGACATTTCGAAATTATAAACCTTATCTTCTAGGTGGTTTTTTCATTTGTCGTCTTATCGAATCGAGGTTTATTTGTTGTTTTGAACTTTTTTTGATTGAATCCTTTGGAGTTTTTGAAGTTTCCTTAAGTTTCTTTTTAGCTTCTTTCGCTGCTTTTTTATTTTCGATAGTAACAAGAGAATCTGCAGCTCGTTCTGCTACTTTTAATCGTTTCCCTACTTCATCAAACATATCTTTGTAGTTCTCATAATCTGCGGCATAATACATATTATTTTGAGCAAACTGAAGACTGTCCACTTTATATTTTTTTAAAATGAATTTCGTTGGGCTTGTTTCTGTAGAATCTAACAATTCCTGATGTTGGTATTTCATTGCTTCCAGAAGAGACAAATCATACATAATATCAATCATTTTATCTTTCTCAATAAGTTTTGCAGGCTGTTTTACAACGTCCTTTTTACAACTTACAGAAAGAAACAAAACCAATAGTATTACTAAACAATTCTTCATTTCAGCTTTTTATCTATCAAACAATAAACGTTTCCCGGCGCGGATATCTTTTACTTTAAAGTTATTGTAAACTAGTTCTCCATTTACAAAAGTATGCGTAATTCTAGATTTAAAAGTATAATTTTCAAAAGGCGACCATCCACATTTTGCAAGGATATTTTCTGGTTTTACACTCCATGGCAAACTTGGGTTTACAATTACTAAATCGGCAAAATAACCTTCTTTAACAAAACCTCTTTTTTCGATTTTGAAAATCTTAGCCGGATTGTGACACATTTTCTCCACAATTTTCTCCACACTGATTTTTCCCTGGTGATGTGCTTCGAACATTGCCACAACAGCGTGCTGTACAAGCGGCCCTCCAGAAGGAGCTTTTAAATATGATTGTAATTTTTCTTCTTTAGTATGCGGCGCATGATCTGTTGCAATAACATCAATTCGGCCGTCATTCAAAGCTTTCCAAAGTTCGGCTCTGTCATGTTCAGTTTTTACAGCAGGATTCCATTTGATGAAATTCCCTTTTGTTTTGTAATCTTCATCAGTAAACCAAAGGTGATGTACACAAACCTCAGCCGTAATTTTTTTATCTTCTAATGGAATTTTATTGGTAAACAATTCCATTTCTTTTGCCGTAGAAAGGTGAAAAATATGAAGCCTTGCTCCCGTTTTTTTCGCCAAAGCCACCGCTTTTGAAGACGAAAGATAACAAGCCTCGGCACTTCTAATTAAATTGTGCGCCGTTACCGGAACATCTTCACCATATTTTTCTTTGAATTCTGCTAAATTGTTCTGGATCGTAGTTTCATCTTCGCAATGCACTGCAATTAACATTGGTGTGCTTGAAAAGATTTTTTCCAGAGTTTCTTCCTTGTCAACCAGCATATTTCCTGTTGAAGAACCTAAGAAAATCTTGATTCCGGCAACATTTTTTGGATTTGTTTTTAAAACTTCTTCCAGATTATCATTTGTTGCGCCCATCATAAACGAATAATTCGCAAATGATTTCTCGGCAGCAATTTGGTATTTATCTTCTAATATTTCCTGAGTAACTGCATTAGGAACCGTGTTTGGCTGTTCGATAAAAGAAGTAATTCCTCCCGCAATCGCAGCTCTCGATTCTGATTCGATATCACCTTTATGTGTTAATCCCGGCTCTCTAAAATGAACCTGATCATCAATTGCACCCGGCATTAAATAACTTCCTTCTGCATCAATAACAATACAGTCAGATGTTTTTAAACTGATGCTGTCAGCAACCTCAACGATTAAGTCATTTTCGATCAAAACATCTCCGTCAAAAATAGATCCTTCGTTTACAATTTTGGCATTTTTTATTAAAATCCTGTTCATGTTCTATCTTATAATGTATTGACTAATTTTTTTAAGCGAAGAGAAATTACACCCAGAATTGCTTCCTTAATAATAGCGTTACTCATTTTTGAAACTCCTTTTGTTCTGTCTGTAAAAATAATAGGCACTTCTTTTATTTCAAATTTAGCACAATAAGTTCTGTACTTCATTTCGATTTGAAACGCATATCCAACAAACTTTATTTTGTTCAGATTAATTTTCTCTAAAACTTCTCTTTTATAACAAACAAAACCAGCTGTTGCATCGTGAATTTTCATTCCGGTAATAAACTTTACGTAAACTGATGCAAAATAAGACATTAAAACTCGGCTTAAAGGCCAGTTTACCACATTTACACCTGTAACATAACGGGATCCAATGGCTAAATCTGCACCTCCGAAGTGGCAGGCATCGTATAATTTTTCAAGATCATTTGGGTTATGCGAAAAATCGGCATCCATTTCAAAAATAAAATCATATTTATGTTCTAATGACCATTTAAAACCATGAACATAAGCGGTTCCTAAACCGGCTTTTTTAGCTCTTTTTTCAAGAAATAATCTTCCCGGATATTCTTCCTGCAATGCAACAACTTTATCGGCGGTATGGTCCGGCGAATTATCGTCGATTATTAGCAGGTGAAAAGATTTATGCTGCGAAAGTACAGCTCTCACTATACTTTCTATGTTTTCAATTTCGTTATAAGTAGGGATTATGACAATACTATCACTCATTTTTTTCTCGGTAATTTCACCGCAAAAGTAAACTTTTTATAGCATTTGGTTCATAATAAATACATAATAAAACTATTGATACAAAAAATTACTAATTTTGTCACGCTATGATTGAACACCTTCATCCACGAATTATTGAAAACAAAGACTGGGCAACAGCTTTGTTTGTCCTGACGTTTGCTGTTGTCGCCATGACAAAATCTGCTTATGAGACTCGTTTTTCAGAATTTAGTAAGCTTATTTTTTCAGATAAGTATGCAAAAATTTATCGGGATAACAGCCACATGAAAAGCAGCTTTACGGTTGGTTTATTTTTTGTGCAGGTTATTTCGTTTGCCTTTTTTATTTTGCTAACGATGAACATTTATGATAAAGCCTCAAAAACGGATTATATTTTGTTTATTCAGATTGCAACTTTCCTGCTTTATTTTATTCTGGCTAAATATTTAATTGAGAAAATTGTAGCTGCAGCATTCAACATTGACGACTTTGTGGAGCTTTTTAATTTGCAAAAAGTTACTTACAGAACTTATATTGGCGTTTTAATCCTTCCAATCAATGCAATTTTGTTTTATTATGATAATATTTCAACGATTGTACCGCTAGTAACGATAGGCATTTCGCTGTGTATCAGTCTATACTCTTATTTTATTTCAATTAAAACATATCAAAACGTAATAATCGGTAAGTTATTTTATTTTATTTTATATCTTTGCGCTCTTGAAATAGCGCCTTATTATTTTCTTTATTATTGGATAACAAAAGGGAGTGCTTAGAAAATGTTTATAATATGAAAGTGAAAACAATTTTGGTGTCACAGCCTGAACCTAAAGTGGAGAATTCTCCTTACTTTGAGCTCCAACAAAAACACAAAATAAAAATTGATTTCAGACCATTTATTCATGTGGAAGGGGTTAGCGCAAAAGAGATCCGATTACAAAAAATCGATCTTAATCATTACACTGCGATCATTTTAACAAGTCGAAATGCTGTAGATCATTTTTTTAGAGTGGCTGATGAAATGCGTTACAAAGTTCCTGAAGGATTGAAATATTTTTGTCAATCTGAAGCAGTAGCGTTTTATCTTCAAAAGTATGTTGTTTACAGAAAACGTAAAATTTACGTTGGGGCAAAAGATTTTGCAGATTTATCTCCTCTTATCAAAAAGTACAAAGACGAGAAGTTTTTGCTTCCTGCATCTGACCAGTTAAATGCTGATGCTCCTATAACATTAAACGGCCTGAAAGTAGACTGGGCTCAAGCTATTTTTTACAGAACTGTAATGAGCGACTTGTCTGATCTTGCTGATGTTTATTATGATGTTTTAGCGTTTTTTAGTCCAACAGGAATTAAATCTTTATTTAAAAACTTCCCGGATTTTCAACAAAACAACACCAGAATCGCTGTATTTGGAAGCACAACTCAAAAAGAAGCTTTAGATCATGGTTTAAGAATTGATATTCTTGCTCCAACTCCTGAAACGCCTTCTATGACAATGGCTTTAGAGAAATATATTGCAGAAGCAAACAAAGGAAAATAATCCTTTTACAAATATTAAAATTTTTAAAATTCCAAATTCCAATTTTTATATTGGGATTTGGAATTTTTGTTTTTAATCAATTCTTTATCTCCTTCCGTTTCCCGTGGTTGAAACCACCGGCTATGTTTTGAATTTGATTTTTTAATCCCCATTTGTAATTTGGGATTTAAAAAATTGGAATTTTATTTTTCCTTCCTTTTAACTACATTTGATTTCTATTCTAAACCCAAATCACAATAAATAGTTTCAAATTATAAGTTATGAAAATCAACTCCCTTTTAATCGAAATTGACGGTATCGACAAAGAAATCCTTCGATATCTTATGGACGATGCCCGAAAACCTATTTTACAAATTGCCAATAAAATTGGTATTTCGGGAGCTGCGATTCATCAGCGGTTAAAAAAACTGGAGCAGTCCGGTGTTATTTCTGGTTCGAAGTTTACTGTCAATCCAAAAGTTTTAGGTTACAATACTATGGCATTCGTAGGAGTTTATCTTGATAAAGCTTCCCGAAATTCTGAAGCTGTAAAAGATTTAAAAAAAATACCCGAAGTTCTGGAATGTCATTATACAACCGGAAACTGGTCGGTTTTAATTAAAATCATCTGCCGCGACAACGAACATTTAATGCAGCTTTTAAACACTAAAATTCAAGCTATTGAAGGTGTTTCAAGAACGGAAACGTTTATTTCACTTGATCAGCAGATTGACAGACAGATTCAACTTTAGTTTTAAATTCCAATATAAAAATTCCAAATTCCAAAAATATTGACTCAAAGTTTCCGCCACGAATTCACAAAATATTCAAATCAATTCGTGAATTCGTAACGGAAAAACATAAAAAAAACCAAACCCAACAAAATTGGAATTTGGAATTTTTATATTGGAATTTATTTTTCTTTTAATTCCTTCTGCTTCCGGAATAAATTGAGATATAGTACAATAAGGTTGCAATCGATCCAAGTGCAGCAACAACATACGTTCTTGCAGCCCATTTTAAGGCGTCTTTTGCTCCTGCCTGTTCTTCTTGTGTTAACATGTGTTTATTTTCAAGCCATGCTAAAGCTCTGTTACTCGCATCGTATTCTACCGGTAGTGTAATAATCGAAAACAATGTTGTTACTGCAAAAATTACAATTCCAACTAATAACAACTGCGGAAAAGTTCTGATCATTAAAATTCCGGCTAATAAAACCCACTGCATATAGCTTGAGGCTACGTTTACAATTGGCACTAATTTAGAACGCATCGTTAACCATTCATAACCAATAGCATGCTGAACAGCATGTCCGCATTCGTGAGCCGCAACTGCCGCAGCTGCTGCATTTCGATGATTATAAACTGCTTCACTTAAGTTTACTGTTTTATCTGACGGATTGTAATGATCTGTTAACTGACCCGGAGTCGAAATAACACGAACATCTCTAATTCCGTTATCCGCAAGCATTTTTTCAGCTATTTCTGCGCCGCTCATTCCGTTTCGTAATTGCAGTTTAGAATACAATTCAAATTTACTTTTAAGTTTTGAACTTACCATCCAGCTAAACAACATTATCGCTCCGGCAAGTATTAAATATTCACCTCCCATATCTTTATCTTTTTTGATTGAATTTAAATTTACAAAACAAACTGCAAATTATGAACCATTTTAACAAAATGTCATTTTGGCATTTTTTCAGACAAAAAACCATATCTAAATAAAAAAGACGCACTGCTGTGCGTCTCTACAATCTATCTCTATAACAATTGCTTATTTATTTCTTCAAATTTCTCAATCAGGCTGTTTATTTTAAACTGCTGTTTTTTGATTTGTTTTGGAAGAATAAAAAACCAATTAACCGCCATCCATAATAATGTTAGTCCATAAGCCAGACTTGCTCCTAAAAAAGTCATTCTGCTGGCGTATTCATACATGTATAAACAGATTCCAAACGTAAGCGTTGCAAAATAAAAACGCATCATTGTGGTTTGTAAAAATTGTTGTTTCTTTTTAATCAGAATTAAATTTTGAAGGTATTCCTGATTGGTTTGTGTTGTTTCAATGCTTTTATAGGTGCTTAATAATTTATTGTAAACAAATAAATAAATCATCATTGCCAGAATCGTCACGATGATTCCTATTTTAGTCGAAATAAATTGCGGCTGATAATAAATCCAGACAAAAACAATAAACGCAGTTGTTGCAAAAAGCAGCATATTAGTAATCCACAAACTTCTTAAGCCTGCCCTTTTAAATTTATTTACCCGCGCCAGCAAATCCTGCATATCAGGCTGACTTACGGATTGTTTTTTCCATAAATCTTTAAAATCTATATTGTTATCGTTGTCCATTTTCTTTAAATTTTTGAGTCAGTTTTTCTTTTATTCTGTGAATTTTCACTCGCACATTGGCTTCAGAAAGTCCAATAATTTTAGCGATTTCTGCCTGCCTGACATCTTCTAATTCTAATGAGATAATGATACGTTCCGTTTCGGGCAGTTCAGCAATACATTTATATAAAAACTGAATTTGAGGTTCTAATGAAGTTTGTTTTTCTTCTGAAAGATGAATTGGCAGTTCTGATTTTGGAAAGCGTTTTTGCTTTTCTATCTGCCGAAGACAATTATTAGACGCAATTCTAAATATCCAGGTTCCAATAGAAGATTCGTTTCTAAAGGTTTCCAGCTTTTGCCAGACAATTATAAAGGTTTCCTGAGCTAAATCCTGTGCGGCATCATAATCATTCACAAATCCCATGCAAAGCCTGAAAATTCTATCCCAATATGTTTTGTAGATTTCTTCGAATTCCATTTTAAGATTTTAAAAAAGTGTTTAATTGTGCCAAATACCATTCAGTATCATCGTACATTATGAAATGTAAACCTTTATTAGCATATTGAAAATTAGCTGTTTTTAGGTTTTTATACTGCCCTTCGATTGCCGGTTTTAAATTTATAAAATAAGATTCTAATAAAATTAGCGACGGACATTTTATCGTCGAAATCTTATCTCTCAAATCAGTATTAAAGAAATCGCAATACATTTGAGCAAAGGTTTTTCTATCTGATTTTACACTCCAACCGATAACCGTTTCTAGTTTTGAAGTATCCTGCAAAAGTCTCGGCATGGTTTGTTTCTGCATATCATAAAACTGCGTTTCAGTCATTGCCGTCATTTGATTTACTGTTGCTGAACAATCGTTATTTTCTTTTGATTTAAAAGAAGGATCGGTTAAAGCAGCCAAACAAGGCAAAGCATCAACAACGACAATCTTACCAATTAATTCCGGATAATCTGCAGCGATGGCAAGCGCCAGTCCGCCGCCCATACTATGACCTATTATAATTGGTTTTTCTATTTTATTTTCTTTAATGTAATTGGCTATTCCTGTTTTCCAGTTTTCGAATGAAGGATTTGGCTGTGGTTCTGCTCCGGCAAATCCGGCCATTGTTAGTGTATAACATGTGAAATTTTTTTCGAATGCGGCTTTGGTTTCGTTCCATACTTCGCCAGAAGAAGCAAATCCGGGAATGAATATAATCGATTGTTTTCCTTTTCCGGTTTTAAGAACTTCAAAAGGATATGATTTTGTTTGTGCAAAAACATTTAGACATAATGCTGAGAATAAGAATGCGATAATTAAGATGATATACTTTTTCATTTTTAATAGTTTTAAGTTGTTAATTTAATCGGATCCGTCGTTTGGATACGTGAACTATTAAAATGTTACAACTCAAATTAAATTTTCAATAAAAAAATTTCAAATTCCAATGTTGGTGTGTGTTTTTAACGCAAAGTGCGCTAAGGTTTTTCGCAAAGTTTGGAAGTTTTTTTTGTTTGTAATTCCGATAGTTATCGGAGAAGGTCACAAAGCTTTTTCCACAATCTTGTCATCCTGAGGAACGAAGGATCACACAAGATATTCCGCAAACTGAATCGCCAATCTTTGTCGAGTTACGTGTGTGATCCTTCGTTCCTCAGGATGACAAACTTTACGCATTGTCAGTCTGAGCGAAGTCGAAGACCACGCAAGAAGCTCCGCAAAGAAAATCGCCAATCTTTATAGAGTTACGTGCGTGGTCTTCGACTTCGCTCAGACTGACAAAAAAGACTCAACAAAAAAAATCCCAAACTCCAATCGTAAAATTGGAATTTGGAATTTTCTATATTGGAATTTTAAAATTAACCTACAAGATTAATAACTCTTCCAGGAACGATAATCACTTTATTTGGAGTTTTTCCATCCAATTGTTTTAACGTTCTTTCATCTTTCATTACGATTTCTTCGATTTGCTGTGGAGTTAAATCCAAAGGTAATTCGATGGTGAAACGCATTTTTCCGTTGAAAGAAACTGGGTATTCTTTATTGGTTTCAACTAAATGTTTTGCATCAAAAATTGGGAACGCTACTTCAGAAATTGAAGTTGTATGTCCTAACTGCGACCATAATTCTTCTGCGATATGCGGTGCATAAGGCGAAACCAAAATGGCTAATGGTTCTAAAATTACTCTTGAATGACAATTTTGAGAAGACAATTCGTTTACACAAATCATAAATTGAGAAACTGAAGTATTGAAAGAGAAATTCTCGATATCTTCTGCTACTTTTTTGATTGTTTTATGCAATGATTTCAAGTTGTCTTTTGTTGGCTCATCGTTGTTTACGATTAAACCATTATCATCAAAATACAATCTCCATAATTTTTTCAAGAAACCAAAAACTCCCGAAATTCCAGCAGTATTCCAAGGTTTTGCCTGCTCTAACGGTCCTAAAAACATTTCATACAAACGTAATGTATCAGCTCCATATTCTGCACAAATATCATCCGGAGTTACTACATTGTATTTCGATTTCGACATTTTTTCAACTTCACGGCCTACAATGTATTTTCCGTTTTCATCTAAAATAAATTCTGCATTAGAAAACTCAATATATAATGGATGATTTTGAAACTTCTCAATATTAAGCTCATTAGAAGCATTAACTAAAGAAACATCAACGTGAATTGGCTGTACAAATTGAGAATTCATTTCTCCCGTATTAAGCATTTTTAATACATTATTCCAATCAATATTTCCTGGATTCGTATAATTTTCAGAATAAAAAGGCTCCTTAGCTTCATCCGAAATTTTTTGATATAATGATTGTGGAATTATATAAATTTTATTGTTTTCTCTTAAGATATAAATAAAAGCACTAGTCCCCAAAATCATTCCCTGATTAATCAGTTTTTTGAATGGTTCTTCAGTCGGAGCAAAACCTTTGTCTTTTAAGAATTTGTTCCAGAAACGAGAATACAATAAGTGTCCGGTTGCATGTTCGCTTCCTCCAATGTATAAATCTACACTTTCCCAATAAGCTAAAGCTTCTTTGCTTGCAAATTCATTTTCGTTATGTGCATCCATATAACGCATCCAATACCATGAACTTCCTGCCCATCCCGGCATTGTATTCAATTCAAGAGGAAAAACTGAAACATTGTCAACTAAATCTGTATTAACAACTTTATTTTGTTTTGTATCCCAAGCCCAAACTGCTGCATTTCCTAATGGAGGCAAACCGTCTTCTGTTGGTAAATATTTTTCTACTTCTGGTAAAATAATTGGCAAATGCTGCGTATCAATCATTTTTGGCAATCCGTTTACATAATAAACCGGGAACGGTTCACCCCAATAACGTTGACGAGAGAAAACTGCATCACGCAAACGGTAATTTGTTTTTCCTGTTCCCTGCCCAATTTCTTCAAGTTTATAAATCGCTTTTGCTGTTGCGTCTTTATAATTTAATCCGTTTAAGAAATCAGAAGCTGCAATTTCAACATTGTCTTTTGATCCGTAAGCAGCTTCAGAAATATCAACATTTGCGAAGATATTTTTGATTTCCTGCATCCCGTTTTGACCTTTAAAGAAATTAGCAAAAGCATAATCTCTTTCGTCTCCGCAAGGAACCGCCATTACAGCGCCTGTTCCATAACCTGCCAAAACATAATCACCAATCCAAACCGGAATAGCCTCTTTTGTAAATGGATGTTCTGCATAAGCTCCTGTAAATACTCCCGAAATGGTTTTTACATCGGCCATACGCTCACGCTCAGAACGTTTTGCTGTTTTTTCTATATAAGCTTCAACTGCAGCTTTTTGTTCCGGAGTTGTAATTTTAGCAACCAAATCATGTTCTGGTGCCAAAGTCATAAAAGTAACTCCAAAAATAGTATCAGGACGAGTCGTGAAAACTTCGATTACCTCATCGTGATTTTTCAAATTAAAAGTCACCAAAGCTCCAACCGATTTTCCGATCCAGTTTCTTTGAGATTCTTTTATAGATTCACTCCAGTCAATATCATTTAAACCTTGAAGTAAACGTTCGGCATAAGCAGAAATTCTCATACTCCATTGTGTCATTTTTTTTCTTATGACAGGAAATCCTCCACGCTCAGAAACTCCGTTTACAATTTCATCATTTGCCAAAACAGTTCCTAAACCAGGACACCAGTTTACTTCTGTTTCTGCCAAATACGTCATTCTGTATTGCAACAAAATTTTTTCTTTTTGATCGTCAGAATAAGAATTCCATTCTTCTGAAGTAAAAATCGCAACATTATCGTCGCAAACTGCTTCAACCAATGCATTTCCGCTTTCTTCAAAAACTTTTACAAGCTCTGAAATTTCAAACGCCTGTCCTTGTTTTCTGCAGTACCAAGAATTGAACAATTGGATAAAAATCCATTGTGTATGTTTGTAATAATCAGGATTTGAAGTTCGTACTTCACGACTCCAGTCAAATGAAAATCCTATTTTATCAAGTTGTTTTCTATATCCGGCAATCTGCTTTCCTTCTTTATCAACACCACCGTCAATATTTACGCGTGTTGTATCTTCCGGACGCTGTCCTGTCTGGATTGCATATTGTTCTGCCGGCAATCCGAAACTGTCGTAACCCATTGGGTGCAAAACATTGAAGCCTTGATGTCTTTTGAAACGAGAATAAACATCTGAAGCAATATAACCCAGCGGATGCCCAACGTGTAATCCTGCTCCAGATGGATAAGGAAACATATCGAGAACATAATGTTTAGGTTTTTCAGAGTTATTTTTTGCTGCAAAAGTTTGATTTTCTGCCCAATATTTTTGCCATTTGGCGTCAATTTCGTTTGGATTGTACTTCATTTTTTAAAGGTTCAAAGTTGCAAAGTGACAAAGGTTCAAAGATTTTCTCACTTTATGAATTATGGCGCAAATTTACATTTATTGTTGCTTGTTCCAAAGCTATTTCATTGACAAACAAATAAATTTACATTTTACTTATTTACAATTAAGTAAAAATACGTATTATTGCAATTATAAATACTTATTTGCACTGAAATCTATGGCAGAAAATAAGAAATACAATATCGAAGTTCGGGTTTGGATTGAAGAAACTGAGGGTGCCTTTCTTGGTATTGGTAAAGTCTGGCTTTTAGAAAATATTCGAAAAACTGGTTCGATTACAAATGCTGCTAAAGAAATGAAAATGGCGTATCGACAAGCCTGGCAATTAGTTGAAGAAATGAATCAGCGTGCAGAAAGTCCGCTTGTTGAAAAACTATTGGGCGGAAAAGGCGGTGGCGGCGCACGATTGACAGAAGCCGGAGAAAGAGCGATAACCATTTTTTACGAACTCGAAAAACGCATCAAAGATTTTGCTGAAAAGGAAACTCAAAATCTGAAATTTTAATTTAAAGAAATCAATTCGCAGAGTTTATTTTTAATCTCGCAAAGACGCTAAGTCGCAAAGAGAATAATTTTTAATCTTAAAAAAGAAAAAAAACTTTGCGCCTTTGCGTCTTTGCGAGATTAATAAAACCCAAAACTCGACCGAACTGACGATAAAGATAGTTTAGAAGATGGTGTCAACACGCCGGAATTTAATGTAAACGGAACTTTACTGGCCCAAAACGTCTGGAAAAATCTTAGCACAAGTGCTACAGCGCGTTATCAAAACAATTTTGATTATGTTTCTTTTTTAGTCAGCGGGACTGTTCCTGCTTATTGGTCAATGGATGCACAAATCAATTATAATTTCAAAAAAACTGGCCTTACTACAAAATTAGGCGGAACAAATATTTTAAATAAACCTTATACTTCAATTCTTGGCGGGCCGTCAATTGGCGGATTGTATTATTTATCTTTAGTTTGGGAAACCAGTAAAATTTAATATTTAACCGCAAAGTTCGCTAAACTTTGTGTTCATAAAGCTTAGCGAACTTTGCTTTTTTTTTGCCACAGATTAAAAGGTTTTTTTTTAATCTGTGTGAATCCTTTTAATCTGTGGCTATTCACAAAGCTTATCAACACAAAGCTTTGCGAACTTTGTATTTTTATAAAACAATACCTTTAAAATAACTTTGTGAACTTTGCGTTACTATTTTTTAGCCACAGATTAAAAGGATTCACACAGATTTTGAAATCATTTTAATCCTTTAATCTGTGGCTATTCTCTTTTAACTTTGCGAACCTTGCGAAAACCTTGCTCACTTTGCGGTTAAATAAAAACTTTTATTCAATATCAAATCGTACATTTATAGTATAAAAGTTTGTTATTAACTTTAAATAAAGAAATTCTTTATTATTTTTACCACATAATTTAAGTATCTATGAGTTCTAATTTTGATAAATTTCAAAAACGCAGGTTAATTTCCTCTTATTTTTCGGTTGTATTAAGTGTATTCTTGGTTTTATTCCTTTTGGGAGTACTGGGATTATTCATTATCAATTCTAAAAAACTGGCAGATGATTTTAAAGAAAAAATCGCCATGACGGTTTTCTTTAAAAACGAAGCGAATGACAGTATTATCAAGGCATTTGATTCAGAATTAAAAAGAGCTCCTTTTGCGCTTTCTTATGTTTATGTAACCAAAGAAAAAGCAGCAAAAGAACATACTGATATTATTGGAGAAGACTTCCTGACATTTTTGGGCGAAAATCCATTATTGAATTCATACGACATTCACTTAAAAGCTGATTATGTTGAAAGGGACAGTATTTCTAAAATAGAAAGTGCATTACGTCAAAACACTATGATTGAAGACATTGTTTACGACAAACAATTAGTAAATCTGGTAAACGACAATATTAAAAAAGTAAGTATGTGGATTTTGATTATCAGCGGTTTCCTTACTGTAATTGCTGTTTTATTAATCAATAGTTCCCTTCGTTTATCAATCCATTCCAACCGTTTTATTATTAAAACCATGCAAATGGTGGGCGCTACAAAATCGTTTATACGTAAACCTTTTGTAACACGCAGCGTAAAATTAGGAATGCTTGGCGCTTTATTGGCAATTATCGCCTTAATTGGACTTTTATTCTATGTAGAAACTAATTTCCCTGGTTTAGGAATTTTAGAAGATAAAGCTTTAATTGGATTGGTTTTATTGGCCGTTTTCGGATTAGGGGTTTTAATTACTTGGGTAAGTACACACTTTGCAACACAGCGTTTCCTTAATTTAAGAACTGACGATCTTTATTAATTTTAGATTTTAGATTGCAGATTTTAGATTTGAAAAGGCCTTCGACTTCGCTCAGGCTGACAAATAAATAAAAATGTCCTTGATTATTCAGGGCAACAAAATATAAAAAATGAAGAACAACAATATTAAAGAAGAACAACAGCAAAAACAGGAATTCCTTTTTGACGGCATCAATTACAAAATTTTATTAGTTGGTATTGGCGTTATTGCATTAGGATTTATTTTAATGTCAGGCGGTGGAAGTGATAATCCGAATGTTTTTAATGAGGATGTTTTTAGTTTTAGACGTATTCGTTTAGCTCCAACCACTGTTTTAATTGGTTTTGGAATCACGATTTATTCTATTTTCAAAAAATCTAAATAAATCAGGTTTATAGATTTCAATTAAACCTTTGAGCGCAGCGAAAGGAAGAATCTGAAATCTAAAATCTAAAATCTAAAATTTCTAATGAACACATTACAAGCTATCGTTCTTGCCATTATTGAAGGAATTACAGAATTTTTACCTGTTTCTTCAACTGGACACATGATTATTGCCTCTTCTTTTTTTGGAATCGCACACGAAGATTTCACTAAACTTTTCACGATTGTTATTCAGCTTGGTGCTATACTTTCGGTTGTTGTTTTATACTTTAAACGTTTCTTTCAAACGCTTGATTTTTACTTTAAACTTTTAGTTGCTTTTATTCCAGCCGTAGTTTTAGGATTATTGCTAAGTGACTTTATTGATGGTTTATTAGAAAACCCGGTTACGGTTGCAGTTTCTCTTTTAATTGGAGGATTAATTTTATTGAAAGTTGACGAATGGTTCAACAACCCAAATACTGCTGAAACTTCACAAGAAATCACCTATTTACAAGCTCTTAAAATTGGATTATTTCAATGTATTGCGATGATTCCCGGAGTTTCACGAAGCGGCGCCAGTATTGTGGGCGGAATGTCTCAAAAATTATCAAGAACAACGGCTGCCGAATTCTCGTTTTTTCTTGCAGTTCCAACTATGCTGGGCGCAACAGTAAAAAAATGTTACGATTATTACAAAGCTGGATTTGAATTATCTCACGATCAAATCAACATATTAGTTATTGGAAATATAGTTGCTTTTATCGTGGCTCTTTTGGCTATTAAAACCTTTATTGGATTTTTGACTAAAAATGGTTTTAAAGTTTTTGGTTATTACCGAATTCTTGCCGGAATCATCTTATTGCTGATTCACTTTTTCATTCACCCGCTTACCATTATATAATGACACCCGAAGAATATTTAAACGGACAGGTTTTATTGATAGACAAACCTTTAAAATGGAGTTCGTTTCAAGCGGTCAATAAATTAAAATACCTTTTAATTAATAAAGTCGGACTTCCAAAAAAGTTCAAAATTGGACATGCCGGAACTTTAGATCCGTTAGCATCCGGTCTTTTATTAATTTGCACCGGAAAATTTACCAAAAGAATTTCTGAACTTCAGGGTCAGGCAAAAGAATATACGGGAACGTTTTATATTGGAGCCACTACTCCATCATATGATTTAGAAACCGAAATCGATCAAACTTTCCCAACGAAACATATCGATGAAGCTTTAATTCACGAAACGGTGAAACAATTTTTAGGCGAAATCGACCAGAAACCGCCTATTTTTTCGGCTATTAAAAAAGATGGTGTTCGCTTATATGAACATGCGCGTGCCGGAGAATCTATAGAGATTGAAAGCAGAAAAACTACGATTCATGAATTTGAAATTACACGAATTGCGCTGCCTGAAATTGATTTTAGAGTAGTTTGCAGTAAAGGAACCTATATTCGCTCTCTGGCTTACGATTTTGGAAAAGCAATGAATTCCGGTTCGCATTTAACTGTTTTACGCCGAACAAAGATTGGTGACTATGACGTAAAAAATGCGATTGATATTACGTTGTTTGAAGAAAGTCTTACTTCATAAAAAACAAGAAGCACATTACATATAAATATTGTAATGTGCCTACTCCTAAAATAATGTTACTCCATACTTATTGCTTAATCAATAGTGAGGAACATTTCTTTGTCCTCCGAATAAATATCTGGAGAAAAAATCATAAAACCTTTCGAATAACTTTTTCATAATAGTGCATTTTTAATTGTTAGTAGAAAATAGACACCAATAAAAAGAGTAAATCAAAAAATATATAATAGAAGTGGGATTGGTTATAGCAAGATACAAAATTTTCTAATAAAAAAACTATTTTCTTACATTTTTTAAAAACATTATAACATTTACTATCAACACTTTACCACCAAAGGGTTTCAGACAAGTATTACAAAAGTAATCAACATTAAAGTCGGTTATATTTGATCTTTTCCATGATTTCGACCAGCTCTTCCTGCACAGAAAGTCCTTTATCTGCGAGATACCATAATTGTAAATCGGTTTTAATTTTTTCATCAATTGGTCCGACATCTCTTTTATGAATCGCCATTAATTCTGCTGCGCCTTTTGGTCTTGGTCCCCAATCGGCACGAACAATTCCGGCTTCTTTGCAGATCACAATTATTTTCGGAATCGCTCTTCCGCCGTTTGTCAAATATTGATTCATCAATTCGTCGTTTTCATCACGAAGTACAATTCGAAGATCAATTTTTTTATTAGATCCGTGCGCCATTTTATCTAAAATGGGAAGAATCTGTGCCGCATCTCCGCACCAGCCTTCAGAAATTACAAGCCAGATATAATGATTATCCAGATGCTGGAGTTTTGAAATAACATCTTCGGAGATTTTGATTGTTTTTTCTAATCGATTCATTCTGGCTTCGTTCAATTTGGAATAATTAGTCAGACTTTCAGACTGTTCGCTTCCTGTTGATTTTCCTTCAGATAATAAATCAGTAACTAATTTTCGATATTCAGCATAGGAATGACTGTTGAATAATGCTTTGGCTACAGTACTTTTCATAGAGGTTTATTTTGCTTACTATAAAATTACGGATTTTAAAAACAACCTCGAATGACTTTTATCACATTCAAAAGAAAAAATCAAAAAAGCCGTTATAAAATTAAATCTCAAGTACAATTAATTTTTTATCAACATTATTTTTAAAAATCAGAATATGTCTATATTTGCACAAATTAACGCAACACGAAATATGAAATATAAAAGAATTCTTCTAAAACTTAGCGGTGAGGCCTTAATGGGTGATTTACAATACGGAATTGACCCAAAAAGATTAGCCGAATATGCAGATGAAATTAAACAGATCCATGCAAAGGGAGTAGAAATTGCAATCGTTATTGGAGGAGGAAATATTTTTAGAGGCGTTGCCGGTGCCAGCTCAGGAATGGACCGAGTACAAGGTGATTATATGGGAATGCTTGCTACTGTTATTAACGGAATGGCTTTGCAGGGCGCACTTGAAGACAAGGGAATGAAAACGCGTTTGCAGACTGCTTTAAAAATGGAATCTATTGCAGAACCTTATATTAAAAGAAGAGCAGATCGCCACTTAGAAAAAGGAAGAATTGTTATTTTTGGTGCCGGAACCGGAAACCCATATTTTACAACTGATACTGCAGCGGTTTTAAGAGGAATCGAAATCAATGCTGACGTGATCTTAAAAGGAACCCGCGTTGATGGTGTTTACGATTCTGATCCTGAAAAAAATGCTTCGGCTGTAAAATTTGATTTTATCTCGTTTGATGATGTTCTTAAAAAAGGACTAAATGTAATGGATACAACAGCTTTTACTTTAAGCCAGGAAAATAAATTGCCAATTGTTGTTTTTGATATGAACAAAATTGGAAACCTTTTGAAAATCTGCGAAGGAGAAAACATCGGAACTGTAGTAAATATATAAGTCCCAGTAACAGTTTACAGTCGCAACGGCTTAAACTGAAAACTGAGACTGAGAAACTGAAAACTAAAAAAAATGACTGAAGAAATCGATTTTATATTAGAAAGTACTGAAGAATCTATGAACGGTTCTATTGCACATTTAGAGAAAGAATTTCTAAACATTCGTGCAGGAAAAGCTTCTCCGGCTATGCTTGGAGGTGTTTTTGTTGATTATTACGGATCTGCAACGCCACTTTCTCAAGTGTCGAAAATCAGTGTTCCTGATGCAAGAACAATTACTTTGCAGCCTTTCGAAAAAAACATGTTACAAGCCATTGAAAAAGCAATTTTAATTGCGAATATTGGTTTTAACCCAATGAATAACGGAGACGTTATCATTATCAGCGTTCCGCCTTTAACAGAAGAGCGTCGTCGTGATTTAGCAAAACAAGCTAAATCTGAAGCTGAAGATGCAAAAATTGGTATTCGTAACTCTCGTAAAGACGCAAATACTGACATTAAAAAATTAGAAAAAGAAGGAACTTCAGAAGATATCTGTAAATCTGCAGAAGAAGAAGTTCAAAACTTAACAAACACTTATATTAAAAAAATTGATGAATTATTAGCTGCAAAAGAAGCTGAAATCATGAAGGTTTAAGTATTTGATACTGAAATTCAAAAATCCGTCTGGTAAAATTATCAGACGGATTTTTTTATTCTTATTTTTGCATACCAAAATTGAATTCTTTCCGTTTTTGAATCTATATAATTCTCTATGAGGCTATTTTGTTTTTTGACTTTATTATTCACGCTTAGTATTCAGGCGCAATTTCAAATAAGCGGAATTGTAACAGATTCAAACAACAAGCCACTTCCCTTTGCGACTATTAAAACTTTTGATAATAGCAACACAATTACGGATGTTGACGGGAAATTTACTTTTAAAACTTTTACACAATCCGAAAATTTTATTGTTTCCTATATTGGTTTTCAAACTAAAACTATTGCTATAGTAGAAAACAAAAAGTTTTATTCTGTTTCATTATCTCAAAAAACAGATGATTTAAAAGAAGTTATTGTTTCTAATGAAAATCCGGCTTTAACGATTATCAAAAAAGTTATTGCCAATAAAAACAATAATAATCCGCAGAAAAAATTAAGCAGTTTTGAGTATAAAACCTATAATAAACTTATTGTTACTGCCAATCCGGATTCAATTGACGGGAGAATAGATTCTTCTGCCGTTTATAAAGACTTTAATAAAAAGAAAATCAACATCGATTCCTCTGATTATAAATTCAAAGAAATAATAAGCAAACAGCATTTATTTCAAACCGAAAAAGTTTCACAATATCAATTCGGAAATAATAAACTTAAAGAAACGGTTCTGGGAACCAAAATAGCCGGTTTTAAAAATCCTATTTATGAAGTTATCGCTTTCAATTTACAGTCTATTTCGATTTACGATAACAAATATGAGCTTTTCGAAACTAAATACGAAAATCCTATTTCAAACACAGCTCCTGGAACCTACAATTACAAATTACTGGATACCGTAAACATAAAAGGACGTGAAACCTTTATGATTTACTTTAAAAATAAACACAAACGAAGAACATCAGGCTTAGAAGGTGTGTTGTATATCGACTCGCAAAATTTTGCTATTGCAAAAGCTGTAATGCGCATAAAAGGCGTTTTGGACATCAGCGGTATTCACGAATTTGATTATGTACCAAATGAAAAAGTATGGTTTCAAAGTAATACGACTTTTAAAATTGTAAAAGGTAAAAATGACGATGATATTAAAATTCTGGGCGGAACGATTCAGTTTGACGGAGATGTTGCCGAAGATTTTGAACCTAGAAAAAAAGCCGCTTCCGATTTCACCTATTTACTTTCTGAAAGTAATAATTTTGATATTCATTACAATACCGAAACTCCAATAAAAAACCCATCTCTTTATATTGAAATTAAAGACGATGCAAGCAAAAAACCGGAAGAATTCTGGAATCAGTACCGTAAAGAAGCTTTAGACCAAAAAAGCCAGAAAACGTATCAATTATTAGATAGTTTATCCGTTAATAAAAGAATTGAAAAACGTTTAGGATTAGGTCGAAAAATCATTAATGGCTATATTCCAATTGGCCCTGTTGATTTAGATTTAAAGAAAATTATTAGTTACAACAATTACGAAGGTTTTCGGTTAGGTCTTGGAGGCATTACAAATGATAAATTTTCTAAAGATTTTAGAATTGAAGGCTATACGGCATACGGTACAAAAGACGGTGTTGTTAAATACAATTTAGGAGCTGGTGTTTTATTAGACCAAAATACGAACACTTGGTTAAACGGATCATATACAGATGATGTTCGGGAAATTGCGAGTACCGTTTTTGCTGTTGACAAACGTGTATTTAAAATTTATGACCCTAGACCAATTAACATTAGTACTTTCTACAAATACACTAGTTGGAAAGCAAATGTGCAAACGAAAATTATTCCGAAGACAGAAGCCGTTCTGGAACTATCCCGAACGTATGTTGAGCCTAAATTCGATTATCTTTTTAATTACAACGGTCAGCTGTATTCAAGTTTTATTATGACAACCGCAATGGTTTCTATTGTTTGGGCGCCTTTCAGCGACTTTATGCAGACTCCAACAGGAAGAACTGAATCTGATAAAAGATTCCCTCGATTTACTTTTCAGTATACACAATCGCTGCCAAATGTTTTAGATAATGATTTTAGTTTCGGAAAAATAGATTTCAAAACGGAGTACGAAAAGAAATATCTAAACGGTCAAAAAACAAGTCTGCTTTTACAGGGAGGTCATGCAATAGGTGATGTTCCGATTACGCATTTATATAATACCATGCCGAATAACCTTACTAAGGAAACTATTATTCAGCGTATAACTTTTGCCGGAAGAAACAGTTTTGAAACTATGTTTTTTAATGAATTTTTCTCCAGTCAATATGTGTTTTTCCAAATCAAACATGGTTTTGATAGAATTAAAATCATGAAAAAAGTACGTCCTTCATTGGTTTTAGTTACCAGAATGGCGTGGGGAAATATGGAAAAACCAGAACAGCATGTTGGCCCGACTTATAAAACATTAGATAAAGGTTTCTTCGAATCAGGAATTGAATTAAATAAAATCTACAAAGGTTTTGGTCTCGGCGGATTCTATCGTTATGGTCCGAATCAATTACCTGAATTTGATGATAATATTGCGGTTAAGATTTCTTATGTTCTTGATTTGGGATTATAAATTTTAAATTCCAAATCTTAAAATTCCAAATTCCAATTAGAGCGAGTTTAACCGCAAAGGTCACAAAGTTTTTTTTCGCAAAGTTTGCAAAGTTTATTAAGAAAACATGTTTTGATGAGAGCACAAAGCAGTTCTCATATTTTTGTCTTCCTGAGCGAAGTCGAAGGATCGTCTCGTAACTTCACAAAGTTTAATCTCAAATACAATTACAGACAAATTTTGTCATTTCGAGGAACGAGAAATCGCACTCGTAACTCTACACAGTATGTCGCCAATCTTTGTCGATTCTCGAGTGCGATTTCTCGTTCCTCGAAATGACAAAAGAGCTCACAAAAAAAAATCCCAAAACCCAATCATAAAAATTGGAATTTGGAATTTAAATATTGAAATTTTAAAACTACCTATGGCTTCAAAATCAGCACCGAAGGCGTATTATTCAGCCATGTACTTTGAGATTCAATCAACTTTTTCCAGCTGTCTAAACTTATAATCATTAAGTTCTGACTATCCAGAAAATCTTTTTTGATTGTTCTGTCGTGCATAATCATAATATGATTTGGTGCAATTTGCTCGATAGAACGAATCGTTTCCTGAATATCGCGTGTGTTTTTTACTTCTCCGCTGGCATCCAGAACTGTAATTTGCGAACCATTATTATTGATTAATTTTTTAGCAAAATCAATTAAAAAAGCATCTTCACGGCTAAAAATCGGCATGAATACCTGATTTACTTCTTCAAGATCTTTATCAATAAAAATACCAACCGGCATTTTGGTTTTTGCAAGAATATGACGCGTTCTTTCATCAAAAGGATTATTTTCAAATAAACCTTCTTTTCCGGTAAACTTGTCGATTAAACGATCCGGATTTACGATTCGGGTTGTAAAACCAAGAATTTTTCCAAGTAAAGTTCCATCAAAAATAGACTGTCCTAAACCAACCAATAGTAAATCATATTCTCCTTGGTTCGCTGCGTCAATGATATCGGTATCAATATCATTAGAAACTTTAAACAGACTGACCATATTTTGATTCAGTTTGTGCGATTCGTCAATAACCGGAACTAACATTTTACGTTCATGTTCTTTTATATCAAACGAATGTATTTCTGTACTTAAAGACAAATGCATCGCTGTTACGATCGAATTATCCTGCTGCTTCTTAACTAAACTATTGGCAATTTGCAACAGTTTTTTTCCTCTTTCAGGAGTTCCAAATGAAAGCAGTATTTTGTATTTACTTTTATTTCCAATTTCCTGCGGAATAGCGGTGATTTTATCTTTAAAAATAAACCCAATGAAGTCTAAGGCCGGACCTGTCATAAAAGTGGTTACCAATGCCATAATAACCATCATGGTAAAAATCTCTGTAGATAAAACACCAAGGTCATATCCAATATTTAAAACAACCAGTTCCATTAAACCTCTCGTATTCATTAAGGCTCCAATCGCCAGACTATCTTTCCAGTTTTGCCCCACAAATTTTGCTGCTAATGCGCTTCCAAAGAATTTTCCGGCCACGGCAACCGCTATAATTAATCCGGTAATTTTCCATAATCCGGGATCATTAAGCAAACCTATTTGTGTACGTAAACCTGTAAATACGAAGAATAATGGCAGTAATACAATTATCGCAACATCTTCTACTTTCTCAATAAATATATTTCTGAATTTATTGTTTTCCGGCATGATTGCTCCCGCTAAAAAAGCTCCGAATAAAGCATGAATTCCGATTAATTCAGCAGCGTATGCCGAAATTAAAAGTGTAATGAAGAAAATCGCAACAACTGGTTTGTTTAAACTTTCTCTTGTTGAATTTAAATCTCCAACACGTTTTAGAAACGGACGAACGATTTTCAACATTATAATTACATACAAAATTGCTAAACCAATTACATACAACGCGCTCGTGAAAGAACCTGCTTTTACAATAGCAATTACAACAGCCAGGATACACCAAGCCGTGATATCATCTGCAGCGGCACACGTTATGGCAATGGTTCCGAGTTTGGTTTTCTGCATACCTCTTTCCTGCACAATTCTGGCCAAAACCGGAAATGCAGTAATACTCATCGCAATTCCCATAAACAATCCGAAAGAAGCAAACTCCACACCAACCGGCGCAAAAGTATGATATATATAATATGCTAAGCTTAATCCTAATGCAAACGGAATTACAATACTGGCGTGACTAATAACAACGGCATCGTGTGCTTTGTTTTTTAGCACTTTTAAATCCAGTTCCATTCCAATAACGAACATGAAAAGAATTAAACCAATCTGACTTAAAAATTGTAAGTTCCCTAAGGATTCTTTTGGAAACAACGCTGCAGAAAATTCAGGGAAATACATCCCAACTAAAGACGGCCCAAGAACAATTCCGGCGATCATTTCACCAATTACAGACGGTTGTCCAATTTTTCTAAAAAACCACCCAAACAAACGTGCCACTAAAATAATAGTCACGATCTGTGCCAGTAAAATAGCTAATGGATGCTGTAAATTTTCAACCATTGAATGAAGAAAATCATTCCAATGATTACTTTCGATTTTTTTCTTAATGATATTACGGCCTACTTCTAATGCAGCGCCTTTTGAAATTACCCAATATATCAGAGCGGTAAAACCTCCAATAATGGTTACGTAGAATAAGGAGTTCTTAATGTTATTCATAACTCGTTCTTTTAATTATTGCCGCAAATATCAGAAGTGGGCTTCAAGTGGAAAAGTAAATTTACACCTAATTTTCAATGTATGTAACAAGTCGGAAAAACTTTGTAATAAGTTAAAAGCAACATCGAAAAAGCATTGTCATCCTGAGCGAAGTCGAAGGCCTATGGAACTAAAAAGGGCTTCGACTTCGCTCAGCCTGACAGTAAAATAAAATTCCAAATCCTGAAATTTCAAATTCAAATTATAGCTAAAACTTTATTCTTAAACGTTCTGTGTTGTCACTCTGAGCGAAGTCGAAGAGCTTATAATTTTACCTTTTTCAAAAAATCAGAACGGTAAGTTTCGCTTAAAATTAAAGTAGTGTTTTTATTGTTTTCTTCAACATAATGCAGTACAATTTCGTTGTGGTTGAAGAATTTTATCGCTTTTACGGCAATGATTTCTTTTTTGTTAATTCGGCAGAAATCGGTTTCAGGTAATTCTTTTAAAAGTGTATCAAATTTTACATTTTTCAAATTTAAAAAACTTCCGTCCGCAAGTAAAACCGTTTTGTCCCGACTGTCACTTGCAGCGGTTTTGATGTATTGAATCTGATTAAAATAAAGCAGTGTTTTTCCTTTATCGGTATTTAACTGAATAAATTTTTTAGATGCATCCGGCTTTTCAAAACGTTCTAAAGCTTTTGAGACTGCTTTTTGCAAACGTTCCAGTTTTACCGGTTTTGTGATGTAATCTACCGCATCGATATTAAAAGCATCGGCGGCATATTCTTTATAGGCGGTACAAAAAATCACTAATTTATTACCAACCATTTCAGCCAGATGAAGTCCGTCCATTCCCGGCATTTCGATATCTGAAATTAGCAAATCAAATTCGAGTTCGGGAATATCAGACAAAAGTTTCTGCGGATTATTGAATGTCTTTATGATTTCCAGTTCAGGAATTTGTTCGCAAAGCATTTTCAAGTACGTTAATCCCGGAATCTCATCGTCCAGAAGCAAGCATTTCAGTTTTGTATTCAAGTAAATCTATTTTTAGATGGGCAATATAAACATCGTTTTCTACAAATTTATCAAGTTTAAAATTATTCTTGTAAATAATGCGCAGACGATGTTCTAAAGTGGCGTGACCAAAACCGCTTCGCTCCTTTTTCAATACTTTTTTATCTGAAATCTTATTTGAAACGGTCATAGAAAAAGCGTTATCACGAAATTCAAAAACTACCGAAATAAAAGCATCGGCACTTTGAAGATCGGCATGTTTAAAGGCATTTTCAATTAAATCAATCGAAATCAAAGGCGCCAGCAAAGGCTGATCGTACAATTTATCATCTTCGTTGATATTGGTTTTGATCTTCAGTTCAAAAAGCGGACTGATTTTGATTTTATTGATTTCGATTAAATTCAGTGCAAAGTTTATTTCTTCTTTTGCGGTTACGAATTTCTTTTTGCTTTCGTATAAAATATAATCCAGAACATTGGCCAGTTTATCCAGAGCAAAATAAGTTTGATATGCGTGCGACTGAATTGAATTCAAAATATTCTTAAACAAATGCGGATTTAGTTTTGACTCTAAATTCTCTAACTGCAAGTCGTTTACTTTTGCTTCGAGCGCATAAAAACTTTTTTCGGCGTTATCTTTTGCCTTTTTTGCCTGCGTTAATTGATATATCATAAAACAAATTATGATAATTAACAGTAAAAGAATGGCTAGAAATATAAAAGTTGTGGTATTGTTTTCCTGCATTGTTTAAGGATAATTAAAGTTTTTTGCCACAGATTACACAGATTCTCACAGATTAAAAATAATTATTTTGATGAAAAATCCTTTAAATCTGTGAAATCTGTGGCATATATTTTTAGTGACTTGAAACGAATTTCAACCCAATAATTGAAGCAATTAATGTTGTAAGGAAAAATATTCTCCAAAAGGTTGCCGGTTCTTTAAAAATAAAAATCCCAACCAAAACAGTTCCAACTGCGCCTATTCCTGTCCAAACGGCATAAGCAGTACCAATTGGTAAAGTTTGTGTTGCTTTATACAATAAAATCATACTGATTGAAAGACATACAAAAAAACCAACCATCCAATAAGTTGATGTAATTCCTGATGTTTCTTTTGCTTTTCCTAGACATGATGCAAATCCAACTTCAAAAAGTCCGGCAATAATCAATAAAATCCAATTCATTTTCTTTTCATTTTTAAATTAACTGCAAATATGAGAAAAGCTAGCGACTAAACAGCAAAAAGCAGGAAATTTATCACAAAATATTCAGGTGCCGATTTGTGTTAACATTAAGTAAAATACAATCGATTGTTTATGATTTTGAGCAGTTTTCACTACATTTGCAACCATTTTTAAAGATTTTATGAAAAACGCTATTAAAGTTGGGTTCTGGGAAAAATTAGCCCGAATCATACTTAAAAACAGAATCACAATTCTGGTCATCCTTTCTGCTTTAACTATTTTCCTTGGTTACCAATGGAAAAACCTTTCTATGACTTATACTGAAGCAAACCTGCTTCCAAAAGATCATATCGCAAACAAAGAATATCAAAAATTCTTAGACAAGTTTGGTGAAGAAGGAAATCTGGTTGTAATTGGTTTTCAGGATAAAAACTTTTTTACTCCAAAGAATTATGCTGCGTGGAATGAATTAATGACGGGTTTAAAAAAATCTAAAGAAGTAGATTTAGTTGTTTCACTAAACGATTTAAAAAAACTGGAGAAAGATACCGTTAATGAAAAATTCGTTTTAACGCCATTTATCGATCAAAGTAAAGTTTTAGACCCAGCCTATTTAAAAAGCGTTCAGTATGATTTATTCCATAATTTACCTTTTTACGAAGGATTGTTATTCAATAAAGAAAGCGGAAGCGTTCGTTCTGCAATTTACATCAATAAAAAACTGGTAAATACTGCTGAAAGAAAAACTTTTATTCTTGAAAATCTGGTTCCGAAAATCGATAAATTCGAAAAAACAACCGGAATTGATCTTAAAGTTTCTGGAATGCCATACATAAGAACGATCAATGCGGCTGATATGAAAGGCGAAATTGGTCTTTTTATTGGTGCGGCTTTATTGACTGTTTCGTTGATTTTCTTTTTCTTTTTTCGTTCTTTCAGAGCAACTTTTATTTCGATTTGTATTTTAATTGTTGGTGTAATCTGGTCGTTTGGAACACTTGGATTATTTGGTTATAAAATCACGATTTTAACAGCAATTATTCCACCGTTGATTATCGTTATCGGAATTACAAACTGTATTTTCCTGATCAATAAATATCAGCAGGAAATTAAATTACATAATAATCAGGCTAAGGCGCTGCAGCGTGTAATTTCAAAAATTGGGGTTTCGACTTTAATGACCAATTTAACTACCGCAATTGGTTTTGCTACGTTTATGATTACCGGAAATGATCTTCTTTTTGAATTTGGTCTGGTAACTTCAATCAACGTGATTTCTGTTTATTTACTGACACTTTTCATTGTGCCAATTGTATACAGTTTTATGCCATTGCCAAAAGAAAAACATTTATATCATTTGACTAAAACTTACATTTCGACTTTATTAAATGTGGTCGAAGATGTAGTTAAAACAAAACGTCGATACGTTTATATTGTTTACGGTTTATTTTTGGTTTTCAGCGTAATTGGAGTTTCACAAATGAAAGTTTCAGGAAGTTTGATTGGTGAAATGCCAAAAAGCTCTTCTTTCTTTAAAGATATTTTATTTTACGAAAAAGAGTTTAACGGAGTTATGCCGCTTGAAATCATGATTGACACCAAAAAGAAAAAAGGTGTTATGAAGGCTTCAACGATTCGTAAAATGGATGAACTGCAAAATACAATTGCTGAAATTCCAGAATTGGCAAAACCGGTTTCCATTGTGAATTTGGTTAAATATTCTAAACAGGCTTTCTATAACGGAAATCCGGAATATTATCAATTGCCAACTTCGCAGGAGCAGACTTTTATTTTGAGTTATGCTAAAAATGCGACCAAAAACAGCAAAGAAAATTTAATGAAAGCTTATGTTGATTCAACTGGACAATATGCCCGAATCACGACTTTCATGAAAGATATTGGAACGGATGAAATGGCTAAAGTGGAGAAAAAACTTCACAGCAAAATCGATGAAATTTTCCCAAAAGATCGTTTTGAAGTTACCGTTACCGGAAAAGCATTGGTTTTCCAGAAAGGAACTTCGTATTTGGTTGAAAACTTAATTGAGTCATTAATATTCGCTATTTTAACGATTGCAATCCTGATTTTATATTTATTCCGTTCTTTCAAAATGGTAATGGCATCTGTAATTACAAATGTTTTACCGCTTTGTATTACATCAGGATTAATGGGTTATTTTGGAATTCCGTTAAAACCTTCGACGATTTTGGTATTTAGTATCGCCTTTGGAATCTCGGTTGATAATGCGATTCAGTTTATGGCGAAATACAGACATGACTTGCTTCAAAGCGGCGGAAAAGTGAAGAAATCTGTTTTCAGTGCTTTAAGAGAGACTGGAATCAGTACTTTCTATACATCGGTTGTTTTGATTTTAGGTTTTGCAACTTTTACATTATCAAGCTTTAGCGGAACTATTGCGCTTGGAGGATTAATTTCTTGTACTTTGGCTTTTGCAATGTTTGCGAATTTGGTTGTTTTGCCTTCGTTGGTTTTGACCTTTGAGAAGAAGAAAACTAAGAAAGAGGAATTGGAGAATTTGGAGAAGTAAGGTTTTTATTTTTTGCCACGAATTTGCTTCGCCTGTTCGCTATCGCTCGAGTCACGAATTAGCACGAATTAAAATGGTAAAGAAAAGAATTACAGCAATTGCATTACTTTTTTTATATAGTATCAATTGTTTAGCTGAAGGACAATATGGACTAGCACGATTTATAACGTTTATCCACTTTATATTTCTTTGTTTGTCTATTTTTATTTACACAATGATTGGAGGAATTATAATAAAATTCATTTTACAAAAATCTAATCTTTTAGTAAAAAATCAAACTCGTAAAGCATTTTCTATTTCATTATTAATAGCAATTTTGTTTGCAGTATTTTTTGAAGTCGATTTTATATATTACTTATGGAATAATACCTAATCTCTAAATAGTCTATCATTTCGATAAAGGAGAAATCTCACTCGAAGCTCGACAACTATTAGTGACTTGCTTTACGGAATTACTAGTGCGATTCCTCGTTCCTCGGAATGAAAACTGCATCTAAAATGGTTCTCATGAAACCGAATGCCCTAGCCCTGATAGAAGCGACATCCTTTTTCTTGCTCCTTTAGCAAGAAAAAGATATAGCGGATAGCAGGAAACAGCTTCAAAAATTAATTATTATCGTTTATATTTGCAATTCGATATAAAAAACACTGATTTTGTTTTAAGCTAAAATCAGAAATCTAAAAAATCTAAAATTAAAATGAAACACACAAAGGTTAAAGACTTATTAAACAGTACGACGACGCTACAGGAAGTGAATGCAAAAGGATGGGTGAGAACTTTTAGAAATAATCAGTTCATCGCGCTTAATGACGGTTCTACCATTAATAATATACAATGTGTTGTTGATTTTGAAAATACACCGGAAGAGACTTTAAAAAGAATCACGACCGGAGCTGCGGTTTCTGTATTTGGAACTTTGGTTGAAAGTAAAGGTGCGGGTCAGAAATACGAAATTCAGGTTACTAAATTGGAAATTCTTGGAGATTCTGATCCTGAAAAATTCCCAATGCAGCCTAAAAAACATACTTTAGAATTTTTAAGAGAAAAAGCACATTTACGTGTACGTACAAATGCGTTTGGAGCAATTATGCGTGTTCGTTCGGTATTGTCTTATGCAGTTCATAAATATTTTCAAGATAAAGGTTTTGTTTACGTAAACACACCAATTATTACTGGAGCTGATGCTGAAGGTGCTGGAGAGATGTTTCAGGTAACATCTTTACCACTTGACAATCTTCCAAAAAATGAAGAAGGAAATATTGATTTCAAAAAAGATTTCTTCGGAAAACATACGAACTTGACGGTTTCTGGACAATTAGAAGGTGAAACTTTTGCTATGGCTTTGGGTCAGATTTATACTTTTGGACCAACTTTTAGAGCTGAAAACTCTAACACTTCTCGTCACTTGGCAGAGTTTTGGATGATCGAGCCAGAAGTTGCTTTCAACGACCTTGATGACAACATGGATTTGGCTGAAGATTTTATTCAGTATGTAATTAAATATGCTTTAGACAACTGTAAAGATGATTTGAAATTCTTAGAAGGAAGACTTCTTGAAGAAGAAAAATCAAAACCACAAGCGGAAAGAAGCGAAATGGCTTTGTTAGAGAAATTGAACTTCGTATTGGAGAACAATTTCAAACGTGTTTCTTATACGGAAGCTATTGATATTTTAAGAGATTCAACTCCAAATAAAAAGAAAAAGTTCCAATATATCATTGAAGAATGGGGAGCTGATTTACAATCTGAACACGAACGTTATTTAGTTGAAAAACACTTTAAATGTCCGGTAATTTTATACGATTACCCAGCAAACATTAAAGCGTTTTACATGCGTTTGAACGATAACACAGAAGCAGGAAGAGAAACAGTTCGTGCAATGGATATCCTTTTCCCTGGAATTGGAGAAATTGTTGGAGGTTCTGAAAGAGAAGAGCGTTATGATGTTTTGGTTGAAAAAATGAAAGCTCTGGAAATCGACGAAGAAGAATTATACTGGTATTTAGACACCAGAAGATTTGGTTCTGCAACTCACGCAGGTTTCGGTTTAGGATTTGAGCGTTTGGTATTGTTTGTAACAGGAATGACAAACATTAGAGACGTAATTCCTTTCCCAAGAACTCCTGGTAGCGCGGAATTCTAAAAAGTTTTGCCACGAAGGCACAAAGACGCTAAGTTTATTTTTAATTGATTAAAGACTCTAAAAATTTTAAAATAATACCACGAAAACACAAATTCACAAGTATTATTTTATTGTTTAATGAAGATTTAAAAACTTTCAAAATAAAACTTTGTGCCTTTGCGCCTTCGTGGCAAAACCCAAAAAAAATATGCTCTCTGAAAGAACGGAAGAAATTGGAAAAATAATTGTAAACTCGGCATTTAAGGTTCATAAACAACTTGGACCTGGATTATTAGAGAGAGTTTATGAAGTTTGTCTAGCCCATGAAATCACAAAAGCTGGTCTTGATGTAAAACGTCAGGTTGATATTCCAATTTTTTATGATGGAATTGAATTTAGCGAAGGATTAAGATTAGATTTACTGATTGAAGATTCTATAATTATAGAAATAAAAGCGGTTGAGCAAATAAATCCGGTTTGGGAAGCACAAATTATAAGTCAATTAAAATTGCTAAATAAAGATTTAGGATTTTTAATTAACTTCAATGTTCCATTAATAAAGAGTGGCATCAGAAGATTTATAAATACAAAAAGAGTATTTTAAGTTTTCATAGAAATATAAGAAAGCAAAAAAAAACTTTGTGGCTTAATGCCTTTGTGGCAAGAAACAAAAAACAAATAAAAAACTTTGCGCCTTCGCGTCTTAGTGGCTAAAAAAAGTAGTGCCTTATCATGCTAAAGCAATTTTTAAATTTAAAATTATCCCAAAAATTATCTCCACAGCAAATTCAGCTGATGAAGTTAATTCAATTGCCTACGCAAGCTTTTGAACAACGTTTATTAGAAGAAATGAACGAAAATCCGGCTCTTGAAGCAGGAAAAGAAGAAGAATACGAAGCGGATGAATTCGCAAATGAAGACTACGACGATTATGATGATGCAGAATCTGACAGAATCGAAGCAGACGACATTAATATTGACGAATACTTAAGCGACGACGATACTCCAGATTACAAAACTCAGGTTAACAATTATAGTGATGATGAAGAACGCGAAACGCCTTTTGCTTCGCCAATTAGTTTTCATCAGGATTTAATCAATCAGCTGAATACTTTTATTTTAAACGATGAAGAACGCGAAATCGCGGAGTTTCTTGTTGGAAGTATTGATGATATGGGTTATATCCGCAGAAGTGTTCCGGATATTGTAGACGATATGGCTTTTACTCAGGGAATTTATACTGATGAAGCAATGGTCGAAAAAATGCTGCATGTCATTCATGAACTTGAACCTTCGGGAGTTGGAGCGCGTGATTTACAGGAATGTTTATTGTTACAATTAAAGCATAAAACGCCAACTGAATATGTTGACTTGGCAATCGATATTATTGAAAATCAGTTTGATGCTTTTACAAAGAAACATTACGACAAATTATTACAGAAATACAGCGTTTCGAACGAACAGCTTAAAAAAGCGATTCACGAAATTGAAAGACTAAACCCAAAACCGGGCGGCTCTTTTACAGGGAATAATAAAGTAACTGAAAATGTGGTTCCGGATTTTGCTATCAGAATTGTGGATGGCGAATTGGAACTAACTCTAAACGGGCGAAATGCTCCTTCCCTGCACGTTTCTAAAGATTATCAAGAAATGATGCAGACGTATAAAGATTCTCGTGATAAATCGACGGCACAGAAAGATGCAGTTCAGTTTATCAAACAAAAACTGGATTCGGCTAAATGGTTTATCGATGCGATTAGACAACGTCAGGAAACACTTTTTGTAACGATGAATGCGATTATGCATTATCAGGAAGAATTTTTCCTGGACGGCGACGAAACCAAACTAAAACCAATGATCTTAAAAGATATTGCAGATATGGTTGGTTTGGATATTTCGACGATTTCGCGTGTTGCTAACAGTAAATATGTGGAAACGCCATACGGAACAAAACTGATTAAGGAATTCTTCTCTGAAGCCATGAAAAATGACCAAGGTGAAGATGTTTCGACTTTAGAAATCAAAAAAATCCTTAAGAATACAATTGAAGAAGAAGACAAAAAGAAACCGCTTCCGGACGATCAATTGGCCGAAATCTTAAAAGAAAAAGGTTATCCAATTGCAAGAAGAACTATTGCAAAATATCGTGAACAACTTGATATTCCGGTTGCAAGAATGAGAAAGAAAATTTAGGTTTGATTTTTTAAACCATATAAGAAATATAAGTTCATTTAAAATAATTAAAGCCCGATAGATTTTAAACCTATCGGGCTTTTTATTTTTTGCTTTCCAAACCATATTTTTTATAAACTGGACTGAAGTCCAGCCCTACAATATGGATCGAGCCTCTTGGCTCTTTCTTAGTTCCGAAGGAACGAATTATTTTGTAGAGCTGGACTTCAGTCCAGTTTACATTAATTGAGATTATTCATCATTCGATTTAATCAAACGTTCCTACGGAACGTATACCTCACAAACAAATATTTTTCTACCAATGAAACATTCCTACGAAATGAATATTTCCTTTTAAAAACAACAAATCCGATAGGTTTTTAAAAAATCGGGTTGTGCTTTTACTCATCATTACATCTTAAACTGGACTGAAGTCCAGCCCTACAATATGGATCGAGCCTCTGGCTCTTTCTTAGTTCCGAAGGAACGAATTATTTTGTAGAACTGGACTTCTGTCCAGTTTATATTAATTGATATTATTTGTTATTCCGTAGGAATATCTGGTTGGTAGAAAAAAAAATAGCGTTTGGCATTGTGTCCCTTCGGGACACTTGGTTTTTTATATTAAAACGATGTCTGTTATATTAATCAAACGTTTCTACGGAACGTATACCTCACAAATCCAATATTTTTCTACCGATAAAACATTCCTATGGAATGTATGGAATGGAATGACTTCTAAAAAACAACAAACCCGACAGGTTTTAAAAACCTGTCGGGTTTACCAATTTGTAAAAGTTCAAATTATTTATATTGATCCGGTAATATTTTCACCGTAAACAAAAATCCTTTCTTTTTGTCACTATAACTATAAATCAAAGTATAATCATTATCTCTAAAAACCTGAAGTCCCGGATTTGCTTTTGCTGTACTTAAAAGACTTTTCTCAATTTCGTCTTGTATAACATTAACCTCAGCGACGTCTTTTTCTACATTTAGCAATGTCAAATTGTATTGAACAACTCTTTCTTCATGTAAACTAACACTATCTAAACGAATGCCTTCCTGAATTTTTAGCGGACAACTTTTATTATATTTTTCAACTAATTCTGTTATTTCAGTGCTTACCTCATCTGCTTTTTCAGAAAGAAAAAATTGAAAAAAAACAGCTAAAGCCACCGCAATTCCAATCAAAACTAATAGTAAGATATTCTGTTTTCTCATACTTTGCTTTTCTTGTATTGGTTATTAAAATTAAATAGAATTTGGATTTATTTTTCCTGGTTTTTTTTCATCGCTTTAAAATAGGCCGCACGGCTCAACGGCTCATACTCTTCGGTTTCACCAAGCATTACCAATTTATCATTATCCGTTTTACGGAAACTGTAATTCGCAAGATTTCCGGTTCTGGTGCAAACAGCGTGAACTTTCGTTACATATTCGGCAGTAGCCATAAGTGCCGGCATTGGTCCAAAAGGGTTTCCTTTAAAATCCATATCAAGACCTGCAACTATCACACGAATTCCCTGATTAGCAAGATCATTACAAACTGTAACAATTTCATCATCAAAAAACTGAGCTTCGTCAATACCAATAACGTCACAGCCTTGTGCTAAAATAGCAATATTGGCTGCAGCCGGAACTGGCGTAGAACGAATTTCGTTGGCATCGTGAGATACCACCAATTCGTCATGATAACGGGTATCAATAGCAGGTTTAAAAATTTCGACTCTTTGTTTGGCAAACTGGGCGCGTTTTAATCTGCGGATTAATTCCTCGGTTTTACCCGAAAACATTGATCCACAAATAACTTCAATCCAACCAAATTGTTCTTTGTGATTTACTGTATTTTCGAGAAACATTTTGTATTTTTCTGCCTTTAAAAATGAATAGTTTTTATTACTTTGTACTGGTAATAAATCGACGTAAAAATGTGCTGTTTTACATTTTTTCAAAAGTAGAAAATTTTTATCAAATCAGGGATTGGCAGACGCTTATTAACAGAAATAAAAAATATCTTTAAAATATCTGTCCGTTTTCCTTAAGAATAAAGACATTCAAGCATCAAATACACTAAAATACCTTATTCACTATAATTTCAACAGTTATGAAAAAAAAATTGGAAGCCGATTTAATCAGCATTGCACATCGAATTTTAAAACTTAAAAATAAATCCGATATCAATCAATTATATCTTGAAACTCAGAAATTATACGAGAAATTAGCGATTTTAAAATTTGTCGATGAAAATTTTGACGAAGTTAAACCAACAATCAGCCACAGCGAAATTAGTTCTGAAATTGAAGCTATTTTTGAAAAAGAAGAAATTCAGACAGAAACTGCTACTGCTCCAGCTATTGTTGAAGAAATTAAAGCTGAAGAAACTTCTGAAGTTCCAGTTGTTGATGAAGTTAAAGAAGAAGAAACTCCTGAACCTGCGATTATCGAAGAAATAACAGCAGAAATTCCTGAAGAAACAACTCCCGAAGCTGTTCAAGAAGCATCTGAAATACCTGTTGAAGAAAAAACAGAAGAACCAATTGGTGCAGAAATTCCGCAGCCAGAAGTTACAGAAGAAATTGAAAAGACAGAAGATTCAAAAAATAATATCGAAGAACTTTCGTTTACGACTGTAAATAATTTAAAACCAATTCCAGATTTTAAACCTGCTTTTGAGTTAGATACAGAAGAAATAAAAGAGGAAATTAAAGAAGAACCTAAAACAGAATCAAAAGGAACACCTATTCCAATTGCATTTGAGGATTTCGGGATCAATTATGCTGATGCACAATTTGTAAAAGTGGACAGTTTTGAGCCTGTTTCTTCTTCAAACAATGATTTAAAAGAGAAAAAGAATATTGAAATCCCAGTTTTAGAAACTCCGAAAGAACCAAAATCAATTTCTTTAAACGAAAAATTAGCAAAAGGTTTTCATATTGATTTGAACGATAGAATCGCTTTTACAAAAAATCTTTTCGGAAACAGTACAGAAGATTACAGTCGCGTTTTAAACCAATTACTAACTTTTGATTCTTATGCAGAAGCAAAGGATTTTATCGAAAACATGGTAAAACCGGATTATAATAATTGGGAAGGAAAAGACGATTATGCAGAACGTTTTCTTGGAATTATTGAGAAAAAATTCGCTTAGAAATAGAACACAAATTACACGAATTAGCACGAATTTTTTCTTTGTGAAATTTTTTAAAAGCACTTATAATTTGTGTCAATTCGTGAAATTCGTGTTTAAACATTAAAATAAAATATGTCAAAATTATATATAGTTCCAACGCCAATTGGCAATCTTGAAGACATGACTTTTAGAGCCATTCGGGTTTTGAAAGAAGTCGATTTGATTTTGGCTGAGGACACCAGAACAAGCGGAAAACTGCTAAAGCATTTTGAAATTGGTACGCACATGCACAGCCATCATATGCACAACGAACACAAAACAACCGAAAATTTAATTGCACGTTTAAAAGCCGGCGAAACCATCGCTTTAATTTCAGACGCAGGAACTCCGGCAATTTCAGATCCGGGATTTTTGTTAACTCGTGCTTGTGTTGAAAATAAAATTGAAGTAGAGTGTCTTCCGGGCGCAACCGCTTTTGTTCCAGCACTTGTAAACAGCGGACTCCCAAATGATAAATTTATTTTTGAAGGTTTTCTTCCTGATAAAAAAGGGCGTCAGACTCGTTTTTTAGCTTTAGCCGAAGAAACCAGAACCATGATTTTATATGTTTCTCCACATAAACTTGTTAAAACATTAGCTGAATTTATTCAGTATTTTGGAGAAGACCGACAAGTCTGCGTTTCAAGGGAATTATCAAAATTACACGAAGAAAATGTACGCGGAACCGTAAAAGAAGTTCTGGCACATTTTGAAAAAACAGCACCGCGCGGCGAAATCGTCGTTGTCGTTGCCGGAAAAACAATAATAAAAGAAGCTAAGAAAAGTAAATTTTCAAAAGACGAAGAAGAATAATTTATTCATGCCACAGATTAAAAAGATTTAAAAGGATTATTTTTTGCCACGACTCGAGCGATAGCGACAGGCGAAGCAATTTCACGAATTAGCACGAATTAAATTAGTGGAAATTCGTGAAATTCGTGGCAAAAAAATAAAAAATCATTATAATCATTTTAATCTGTGGCAAAAAAACAACCACCAATATGAGCATACAAGCCTTTTTAGAAAAAGTAAAACAAACTCCAACCCAAATAACATTTCCTGAAACTATTGTAGTAATCGAAGAAAATTACAACTTTACACCAACTGCTTTTCAAAACGGAACACAGCACAACGCTGCCGGAGAAAATTCAGGTTCTTGTAAATTATTTTCTTTTGCAAAACTGCAAAACTTAAACAAAGAAGAAACTTTAGCTTGTTTTGGAGCTTTCTATTTTGAAGAAGTTTTAGGAGATCCAAACGGAACCAATCACCAAAACATTAGAAATTTCATCAACTTGGGCTGGGACGGAATTAAGTTTGAAGGAAATGCCTTGGAACTGAAATAAATACTAATACCTTTTTAAAATGAAGGAAAGATTAAAAGAAATCCCAATTATAATATTTCTGCTTATAATTGGCATTCCTTTGTGTATATTATTCTTTCCTGTAATTCTGGTTTATTTGATATTTGAATTTTTTCAAAAAAAAGGATTCAAAAAAAGATATAGCAATTATTTAATATCGATCGAAGGAAAAAAATTCTTTTGTTACAACAATCGCAAAAACAATCATCATTATATCGAAAAAAATATTATTCCAAATCTCACTAATGACATTGAACCGATTTTTCTTGAAGGTAAACGAATTAGAAATGAAGATAACCGGGAATATCTTTCACATATGTTACTAAACGTTTCTAAACGAAAAGGATTTCCATATATAATTAAAATTAGCAATGGAAAAGCGTTAGACATATCAATGAACAATGAATTTTACAATTTCAAAAGTCAAAATAAAAATCCTGAAGATTTAATAGTTTTAATAAACGCTAGTTTTGAGAATCTAAAATCTGAAGTCTAAAATCTACAATTAAAAAATGCGTTGGACCATAAAACCAAAACCTTCTGAAGATAAAATCAAACATTTGGCGCAAGCCCTAAATGTAGAAGATTTTGTAGCAACACTTTTGATTCAGCGTGGCATTGATACTTTTGAAGATGCCAAGAATTTCTTTCGTCCGTCTTTAGAACATCTTCACGATCCATACTTGATGAAGGATATGGACAAAGCCGTTGCAAGAATAGAAAAGGCAATCGAAAATCAGGAAAACATATTAGTTTTTGGCGATTACGATGTTGACGGAACAACAGCTGTTTCTTTAGTTTCCTCCTATTTAAAATCACATTATTCCCATATTGCCACTTACATTCCAGATCGCTATGACGAAGGATATGGCATTTCCTACAAAGGAATTGACTATGCAGACGATAATGGGATTTCTTTAATCATTGCGCTCGACTGCGGAATAAAATCAATCGATCATATCGCTTATGCGAAAGCAAAAAATATAGATTTTATTATTTGCGATCACCACAGACCCGGGGAATTTCTTCCGGATGCGGTTGCAATTTTAGATCCAAAAAGAGAAGACTGTTCCTATCCTTACGACGAATTATGCGGTTGCGGCGTTGGTTTTAAATTGATTCAGGCTTTAGGTCTAAACAGAAATGAAACTATCGAAGATTTGGTTCCTTATCTGGATTTAGTTGCTACGGCAATTGCGGCAGATATTGTTCCGATAACTGGCGAAAATCGTGTTCTCGCTTATTTCGGTTTGAAAGTAATTAATAGCGAACCAAGACCTGGAATTAAAGCTCTGGTTCATCAGGTAAAAAAGAAAGTTTTAGATATTACCGATGTGGTTTTTATTATTTCTCCCCGAATTAATGCGGCAGGAAGAATAAAACATGGAAATCATGCGGTTGAATTATTAACCGAATTTGATTTTGAGCAAGCACAGCAATTCGCCTCAGAAATTGAACAATACAACGCAGACCGAAAAGATTTAGATAAAAAAATCACCAAAGAAGCATTTCAGCAAATTCTGGAAAATAAAGAAGAAGAACGTTTTTCTACAGTTGTTTTTCATGAAGACTGGCACAAAGGCGTGATTGGGATTGTGGCTTCGAGATTAATTGAAACCTATTATCGTCCGACTTTGGTTTTTACTAAAAGCGGAGACAAATATGCGGCTTCTGCCCGATCTGTAAAAGGATTTGATGTTTATAATGCACTCGATGCTTGTTCCCAACATTTGGAACAATTTGGAGGTCATATGTATGCCGCGGGAATGACTTTAAAAGCAGAAAATTATCAGCTTTTTAAAGAAGCTTTTGAGAAATGTGTACAGGAAACTATTTTACCTGAAATGCGAACTCCGGAAATCGAAATTGATGCTGAAATAAATTTCTCAGATATTACACCAAAACTCATCCGGATTTTAAAACAATTTGAGCCATTTGGTCCGCAGAATATGACGCCGGTTTTTATGACTTCGGATATAAAAGATACGGGTTATGCTAAAACGTTGGGCGCAGAAGAAGAGCATTTAAGACTTTTCGTTAAACAATCTAATTCCGACGGAATTGCTGCCATTGGCTTCGGACTCGGAAAAAAACTCAATATAGCACAAAATCAAAATCTGTTTCAATTGGCTTATACAATTGCCGAAAATGAATGGAACGGAACTATTTCAACACAGCTTATGCTGAAAGACATTAGAACAAATGACAACTAAATCAAACAAGCCAGATCCGTATCAGGCACTTCGCTACAGAGAATTCAATGTGTTTTTATTACTTCGTTTCTGCATGGTTTTTGCCTGGGCGATGCAGTTTATCGTGATAGAATGGGAAGTTTACAGTTTAACTAAAAACCCGCTTTCACTGGGAATTATTGGTTTAATGGAGGTTATTCCAGCTGTTTCGATGGCATTATTTGCTGGACATATTGTAGATCAAAAAGAAAAGAAAGGATTGCTGGTAAAATGTATTCTCGGATTTTCGGTAATTAGTTTTGGATTGTTTTTACTGACCTGGCCAAAAGTTGTGGGCGATTGGTCTCCAACTGTTATTTTATATTCCATTTATACTTTAGTCTTTTTAGGCGGATTAGTTAGAGCTTTTCTTGGCCCAACTATTTTCTCTCTTTTATCATTAATTATTCCTAAAAAAGCATATCCAAATGCTGCAACGTGGAGTAGTTCGGTTTGGCAAATCGGGGCCGTGATGGGTCCGGCACTGGCTGGATTTTCCATTAACTGGATTGGCGTTCACTGGTCAATGTGTCTGGTTTTCGGATTTTCTCTTCTTTCACTAGTTGCTTTATCACAAATCAGCACAAAACCAATCATAAATCCGAAGATTGGAGAATCGATAAAAGACAGTCTTACAGAAGGTTTAACTTTTGTTTTTAAAAATCAAATTGTTTTAGGTGCTTTATCGCTTGATATGATTGCTGTACTTTTTGGAGGTGCAGTTGCATTATTACCCGTTTTTGCGCAGGATATTTTAAAAGTCGGCCCTGAAGGATTTGGTATATTAAGAGCCGCGCCTGCAGTTGGATCTTTTATTACAATGCTCGTTTCTGCTTATGTGCCTTTATACAAAAATGCAGGAAAGAAACTTTTAGTCGCCATATTTGTTTTCGGATTATCAATCATCTTATTTGGTCTTTCTACGTCGCTCTGGCTTTCGGTTTTTGCTTTATTTTTAAGCGGACTTGCCGACGGAATTTCTGTAGTAATTCGTCAAACCATTTTACAGCTTAAAACTCCTGATCACATGCGCGGACGTGTTGGTGCCGTAAATTCAATTTTTGTTGGATCTTCTAATGAATTAGGTGCTTTTGAAAGTGGTGCAACTGCTAAATTGATGGGAACAGTTACATCGGTTATTTTTGGAGGAAGCATCACACTTTTGACGGTTTTAGGTTTTGGTTTTATATCACCTACCTTTAGAAATCTAGATCTTAAAAAAGATATGGATGATCATCATAATCAGGAGTAATGGCGAAAATTAAAAATATAATTTTAAGAATACATCTTGCAACATTAATTATACTTTTAATTAATTTAATAATTAATGTTGTTTTCGAAATTAGCTTAATTGCCAATATCCGTTTAGTTCTTAAAATTCTACTTTATGTTTCAGCTTGCATCTTGTTCTTTTATTATGTGAAGCCATTTAAAAAAAGGGCTTTATACTTTTCAATTTATATCTTCTCTCCAGTTTTCATTTTTTTCAGCTGGTTGATCAATAAAACTTTGGGAACTACTTTAGCATCAATTTTTATTTTTTGCTTTTGCACCCAAAATGATATAAGATTTGAAAATGAAAAAATTCAAATTAAAAAGGAGTTTCGAGGATTGGAAGAATGTTGTACTTATAAAGTAACTCAAGAAAAATATTATTTATTTGAAAAGAAATTATCTGAATTTCAATTTGAAAGGAATCTATATTTTAGAAAAGAAGATATTAAAATTAAAACTGACACTTTAAAAATGGATCTCATTTTAAAGTATTATGACGAAAAAGATCATCACTATTTTGCAAAAGACACTACTATATATACTTTATTGAAATAAAAATTCAAATTGATTCGAATTCAAAAATGAAACAAATACTCTTTACTTTTCTTTTTGTAATATCTTTTTTCGCAAGCGGTCAAAATCTTTATATCAAAACATACGGAAACGAAAAGAATAAACCTTTAATTTTCATCCACGGAGGTCCAAGCGGCAACGCAACTTTATTTGAAGGAACAACAGCTCAAAATCTGGCTGATCAAGGTTTTTATGTTATTGCATACGACCGAAGAGGTGAAGGAAGATCTGCAGATCCTGAAGCGAAATTTACTTATGAAGAAGCTTTTCAGGATTTAAATTCAATCTATAAAAAATATCATTTAAAGAAAGCAATTTTACTTAGTCATAGTTTTGGCGGTTTGGTTGCAACACTTTATACCAATAAATATCCTCAAAATGTAAGCGCTTTGGTTTTGGCTGGAGCATTATTTTCTCAACAGAAAACTTACGACCATATTTTAAATTCTATAAAGAAAATCCACGACGGCGATTCTAAAACGCTGAATAAAATAGCCTATATAGAAAAACTCGACAAAAATTCCGCTGGATATAGGAAACATTGTTTTGACTTGGCAAGCGATGAAAATTATTTTAAAATGCCAAATCCAACTACAGCATCTAAAAAATTATATGCCGATTACGAAGCTGGAGAATTTTTTAAAACCAACATTCGGAACAAAAATGCGCCTTTGCTTTTTTATCAAAACGAAAAGCAAAATAATATCGACAGCAGGCCTTTTTTAAAGAAAATTAAAGCCAAAGGAGTTCCAATTTACGCTATTTACGGAAAAGATGATGGCATTTTCTCTTCCGCGCAAATTACTTCAATTAAAGGGATTGTTGGCAAAAATCATTTTGCTTTCTTAGATAATTGCTCTCATTATTTATTTGTTGATCAACAAGTTGAATTTCTTTCCAATATAAAGAAATGGCTTAAATAGTTTTTTTAACCATATAAGTGATATAAGGTAATTTAAGTTTACGTTTAATCTTTATTAAATGAACTTATATCACTTATATGGTTCAATATTTTTTCATTTTTATGATTTTTTTATTTAGAATTAATATAAATAATATTTATATTTGTTGAAATAAAAGGATTTACGATGAGAGAAATAGAGAAGATATATCATAACAATTTTGGAATAGCCTTTTACTGGAAACAAAATAATCAAACCATTCTGGACAAAGTACAATTGGTTTTTAAAGAAACAGGCTTTTATTTTAGTCTATCAGAATTGAATCAGTTTTGTGATTTAATTGAAGACAGTATGATGGAAAATACTTGCTGCGAGGCTTGCGAAATGAAATATTCCTGCCATAAATTTTTATTAAAAACACCTTGCAATTCAATAGACCTTGCTGTTTCTATGACGGAATTGAAATCGATTAAAGATTTAGTTGAAGGCTCTTTATTTAAAATTGAATTAGACGAATATGTTTACGGAGCCGGTCTAAACTAGAAACATTCTAAATATTTTAACAGCATTTTTTCATTATTCAAATATATTTTGATTGTATTCAAAATAAAGTATATTTACAACAATGAAAAAAATTGGCATTCTTTTTACCCTTGTTGTTTTATCAGTTTTATTTACGAACTGCAGCAACAAATCTGATGAATATATTGATCCGCGCGGAACTGATTATGCCGGTTCTGAAAGCTGTATTCAATGTCATCAGGTTCAATACAACATGGCTTTACAAAGTTCTCACTTTAAAGCAACTGCTCCCGCAATTTCAGAAAATGTTTTAGGCGATTTTGACAAAGCCAATCATACTTTTATTTATGACAAAAACACCAAATTAGTCATGGAAAAACGCAACGATAGTCTTTATCAGGTTTTATATAAAAACGGAAAAGAAGTCGAAGCGTATCCATTTGATATTGTTTTTGGAGTAAAACACGCGCAGACTTCTGTTTACTGGCGTAATAATAACACATACGAATTACCTGTTTCCTATTATAATTCTATACATAATTGGGCAACAAGTCCGGGATTTCCTGCTGATAAACCTTATTTTGACCGAATGGTGGTTAAGGATTGTTATTCGTGCCACGCATCAAATGCCAGCAGCAGAAGCGTGAATCAAAATTCTGAAGAGAAAAATTTTCTATCGATGGATGTTGAAGATATTATCGATAAAAAAACCATCGTTTACGGAATTGATTGCGAGCGCTGCCACGGACCTGCAAAAAAACACGTTGATTTTCATTTAAAAAATCCAAATGTAAAAGTTGCAAACAGCATTACCAGTTTTAAAACTTTAAACAGACAGCAAAAACTGGATGCGTGCGCGCTTTGCCACGCCGGAAATGACGGAATGAAAATGAAATCACGTTTTGAATTTAAACCCGGAGATAATTTATCTGAGTTTTATCGTGAAACCAGAAGTATTAACGATACAGCCAATTTTGACGTTCACGGAAATCAGTTTCGTTTAATGGCGCAAAGCAAGTGTTTTATAAACAGCGAAAAAATGGATTGTATTACATGTCATAATCCGCATGAAAATGCTTCAAAGAATATGGCATCGTATTCTAAAATTTGTATGACTTGTCATCAAGGTTTAAAGCACAATGAAAAAACACTAAAAATAATGCCTGAGAAATTAATGGCTAATAATTGTGTAGAATGTCATATGCCGAAAAAAACATCAGGAGCAATTAAATTTCAGCTTTCAAACAGTAAACAACTTTCAGAATATATTCTGAGAACACATAAAATCGGTATTTATCCAATGGAAAAAAAGTAATTACGATTCAAATTTTTGAAGCTCGAAAGTTTCGCCGTCAAAAACACCATAAGTAAAATATCCAATCCAGTCGCCCAGATTTACATAGTTTGAATCCTCACCTACTGGAATTATCATGGGTAAATGACGATGTCCGAAAATGAAATAATTGTAATGTTTGGTTTCTAATTTACGTTTGGCGTATAAAACCAGCCATTCGTTTTCTTCACCTAAAAATTTTACATCTTCATCACCAGAAATTAGTTTGTTTTTAACTGATAAATATTGTGCTAAACTTACACCAACATCTGGGTGAAGCCAGCGAAACAGCCATTTTGAAAACGGATTTGTAAATACCTTTTTCATTCGTTTATAACCTTTATCGCCAGGACCTTTTCCGTCGCCGTGACCAATTAAAAAGGTTTTTCCGTTAAAAGTAAATTCTTTATTGTCGTGGTAAACCGGAATATTTAATTCGGTTTGAAAATAATCATTCATCCATAAATCATGATTTCCAACGAAAAAATAAATTGGAATGCCGCTGTCACGAATTTCAGCCAATTTTCCTAAAACACGAACAAAACCTTTTGGAACAACAGTTTTGTATTCGAACCAAAAATCAAATAAATCACCTAATAAAAAAATCGCTTCGGCATCTTCTTTAACTTTATCAAGCCAAGCCACAAATTTTTGCTCACGCGGCAGGCTCAACTCAGGAGTTGGCGCACCAAAATGTTGATCTGAAGCAAAATATACTTTTTTCATTCGTGAAGTTATGGATTATGAGTTATAAGTGAAAAACTTGGAATTTGGAATTTCTTTTTTTTGAAATTTAAATATTATCAGATGCGTACCATTCTGCAAATGAAGATTCTGTTTCCTGAAGTTTAAGGGAGAAAAGAGAAATTCCAGACGGAAGTCTTGCGATAATTCTTTCTGCAAAATCTACCACCATGTTTTCACTTGTTGGCTGATAATCAACCAAAATTACATGATGTCCACGGTTTTTTAATTCATTTGCTAATTCGACATGCGGCGTTGTTTGGTTAAAAACAGTTGCATGATCGAACTGATCGACGATTTCTTCTTTTACAATTTTCTTTAGATCAGAAAAGTCAATCACCATTCCGAATTTCACATTAGACCTGTCAGTAATTGGCGAGCCAATAACGGTTACCGACAATTTATAACTGTGCCCGTGAACGTTCTTGCATTTTCCGTCGTAACCGTACAATGCATGTCCGGTTTCGAAACTAAATTGTTTTGTAATTCTGATATTACTCATCGATTTTTAATTTAAGGTTGCAAATTTACAAATTAATAACCGTTTTTATCTCTTTTTTTGGCTCTGATATACATCCAGTAAGCAATTCCTATCAAAAACAGGAACGGAATAAAAGATCCAATCAAAACTCCAATTTGATAACCGCTGTCTGGAGCGTTTTTAATTTTCTCTGCAACATCGACTTTTTGAAATAATGAAATGAGTTTCATTTGAACTTATATTTGTTGTTATTTTTTATTTAGCCACAGATTAAAAGGATTAATCGGATTATTAAAAAGCATTTAATCTGTAGAAAAAATTACTTTTTAAATTGTCTCAAGGCATTTCTGCTAAAATCAGACAAAACCAATTTTCCTGTAATTGAAGCTCTTTCGATTAGTAATGATTCCCATTGTTCTGTACCTTCCCAAATAATCTTTTTCATTTCCTGAAGTGCTTCGGAATTGTATGAACTTAATTTTTTAGCAAAATGCTGAACATCGTTATCCAGATTAGAAGCATCACATAAAACAGAATAAAGACCTTTTTGAAAAGCCCATTCAGCTGTTTTCCATTGCTCGGCAGCCAATGTCATTTCGGTCATTGCAGTTTTTCCTATTTTTCGGGAAACTGCCGGTTCGATTACAAAAGGTCCAATTCCGATAGCGAGTTCAGACAATTTCACATCACTTAACAATGTTGCAAAAGTATAATCGCAAGCCGCAATAATCCCTACGCCTCCGCCAACTGCTTTTCCCTGAATGCGGCCAATAATTAATTTATTGCAATTACGCATTGCATTTAGCAAATGTGCAAAACCAGAAAAAAATTCTGCCCCTTGTTCTTCATTTTCAACTTGTAAAAGTTCATCAAATGAAGCTCCGGAACAAAAAGCTTTTGTTCCCTGACTTTTTAAAATGATAACCGAAACATTCTCATTTCGGCTCAATTCGTTGATTTCTGTTGTCAGTTGATTTAATAATTCACGCGGAAAAGAATTACTTGCAGGATGCCCAAACTGCACTGTGGCAATTGTATCTTGAAAAGAAGTCTCTAAAGATCCTTTTGTATTTTCTGAACTCATAAAAATATTTTTAAACGTAAAGTTACGCTTTTGCAAAATATTTTATCTGATAGGTTCTGAAATTTGTTTTTTGAGAAATATTTGACTTTATTTGTTAACGCTTTGGGGGATTAGCTCATTTGGCTAGAGTACTTGCCTGGCAGGCAAGGGGTGACCGGTTCGAATCCGGTATTCTCCACGAAAAATAAAACCTTGTAAATTTAATTTTACAAGGTTTTTTATTTTAATCCTCAGAGTTATAATGTAAACCCCCAGCATTTTCAGCACAATCTTGTCATTTCGACGAAAGGAGAAATCGCACTCGTATTTCCGCAAAGTAATCGCCAATCTTTGTAGAGTTTCTAGTGCGATTTCTCCTTTCGTCGAAATGACAAACTGCATCTATATCTCAAAATAATTTATTTTTCATTCGCCGAATCCTCAGCATTAATATCTACTTCCTCTTCTTTTTTGAAATCATTATTCAGCAAATTGGTAAGCTTCTTTTTTTCCTTTTGATTTTTTCTAATTGTCAGTACAACCAAAATAACAATCAAAACGGCTACAACTCCTATTACAATCCAATTAATTTCCATAATCTTAAATTTTAATTAAAAGTAAAAATTTAAACTACACTCCATATTATCAAAATGTTAAGCATTATTTTTTGAACTTCATTTTAAACCCGTAAGCTAGAAAAAGGTATTTTTTCTATTGAGATCAGAAAAGAATGCTTTTTGTTTTGTGAAAACTTTTTTTACATTTATAATCGGTAATCACAATCAATTATAAACTTAAAAAGCAAATTTAAATACCACGTTTATGAATCTTAAATTACAAACATTACTCGCCGCGACAGCCTTTTTATTTTTTGCTTGTAACGATAAAAAAAATACAGAAACACAAGAAACCCCAGCAGTTGACAAAACAGCAGCGGTAGAAAATGACACAATCCAGGAGGATTCTGCTCCCAGAAAAGAAAGTATCAATTTATTTACAATTATGCCAAAAGACAGCAGCGATATTGCTTTTGTTTCGCTTTCTGACATATATCCAGTTGGCGACGAAAAAGACACGCTTGCTTTACCTAATCTTGAAAAAATTGGAAAAGACAATGCTGAGTATTTTACGTTTGATAAAATTTACAGAAAAAGATTTTTATCTAAGACCAATATCTCCGAAAACGATTCTGTTTTTGTATTAGATTATGCCAAAAACAAACTGGCTTCTTTTGCTGTAAAAAATCTAAAAACAGCCGCGTTGTTAAACGGATATTCTTCTGGAGAAGATTGGCCCTATCACAACTATGATTATATGATTGGCTTCGAAATCAATAAAAAATATTTGAACGGTTTCAGCGAATATTATAGAGACGCTATAGTGTATGTTGGCAAAGAAAATCCGTTTTCAAAAGAACGTTTAAAGCCAATTGCATGGAAAAAAATTGCTAAAAAAGACTATCCGTCTAAAACATTGAAAAATGAAGACCGCACTTTATTAAAAAACACAGTATCAGGCAATACCTATTTATTTAAAACAGATAGTTATAATTATTTTCTACAAGATTATCTCGATAGTCATAAAATAATTTATGCCAGACGTCTTTTAGTTGCCGATTCTAAAACTCAAGATATTATTATCGAAAAACTTTACAGCCAAAGTGAAGGTACCTCTCCTGCTCCGCTTAATTATGAAGATGGTCCCGATGCAAACCAATGGACAGGAAAACTTTTTAAAGATAAACCGCAAGTTGTTTTCGGCTTTTTGTATGAATCATTTGGATGTCCGGGAATTTCAATTATCGATAAATCAAACGAAGAAATTTATCTGCAATGCGATAACCGTCATTAAAAACTAAAAATTCCAAATTCCAACTACAAAAATTATAATATATATAATGAAAGAAATTAAAAACCGCATAGCTGCCTGTGAACTTGAATATGATGAAATAAAAGAATCGTCTCCAGCTTCGAACGAAGAAATAAAAAACTTAAGCACTTATTTTTCGCAGCCTTTACCAGAAGAATTAATTGCTTTTTATAAAACAGTTGGCGGAATTGAGTCTGATGAAATATTCAGCATTTTTTCTCCAGAAAATCTTTTTGAACAAATTCAGGAAAGATCAGATCTTGCAAATAATTCTACAGGAATTATCGATATGATTATTGCTTTTTGGGGAAATGACCGACCTGAATTTCAGGAATATGAATTTCTTACCGAAGAACAAACTCAAAAAATAAACGAAGCTTTTCCGTGTATTGGCTGGATAATGTCAGAAGAAGATATTAATGAAAGCGGCGAATATATAATTTTCGACAAAAACGAAAACTTCACAAATATATATTGCCATCAGGATAGTATTGACGATACCGCAAATCAATTACTTGAATTGCTCGTTTCTGGAATTCCGGAAAGAACTTTAGAAGATGTTCTGGAAGAACTTTTTGAACGTGCCGAAGGAAATTTAAGTCGATGGGATTAAACCATTATTCTTAATTTTCTAATCAAAATAGTAAAAAACCAAAATCTAAATCATGTCTGAATTAAGCTCTTTATATTGTAAAGTAAAAATCTCAAAACCACAGCTTGAAAAGTTTTTAAACAGCCCGCTTGAAGAACCCGAATTAAATGAAAACTGGATCGATTGGTGGAACAGCCGCAAAATGTATTCAAAAATGGAATTGACTCCAGAATTACTGCGTACTTATAACGACGATATTAATGAAGAAGTTATTGACGGCTGGATCGATTATCCCGAAGCAATGGCTTTTTCAGATTATGATGAAGCTGACGAAGAATGGCATTGGGGAATGATGTTTTTCAGCCAGAATTTTACAGAAATGATACCAATGTTTGCCTTCATCATAAGCTTGGAAAAATACGTGATTGAAAGTACAGAAAACCAGGCGATTGTTTTTCCTTTCTTTTGGGGAGATGATGCCGTTCATGTTTATATTTATTTTGAAGATGGAAAAGCGATATTGAGCCCGAAAGCGCAGACTTTAAAAGATGTAAATCCGAAGTTTATAGAACAGACAAAAGATTTTCTCAATAAAAAATGGGATCAGATGGCGAAAGAAATGGATTTAGATAATTTGGATTAATTTTTAAAGCTTTTATATTGATGATTAACAAGGACAATTTAAAATTATATACGTACAAAGAACTCAAAGTTGTGCTTCCTGCCGGGAATCAATTAGAAAAATTATACGAAAAAGCAAAAGACAAAAATAAATTTGACGAACAATTTATCTGTGTTCACGAAGGTGATATTGCAACAGAAGCGCTAAATCCGAATGATGATGTGGGCTGGGGCGTTTATTATAAATTTATAGAGGAAAAAGAAAATATTCCGCTTTTTTCTATTCCGGTTATCTTAGGCAATGTCAGCTGCAAAACAGCATCAATAAAAGAAGTTTTGATTACCGGAAATCTTCACACTAAAAACCTCGACATAAATTATACAAGTAGACCCAATACTTTTTCGCAGGTAATGGGAAATGTAACAGTCGAAGAAGTTTTATTTACAACCGGAAAAGGTTTAGGCGGAAAACCGTTTGAATTTCAGGTAAATGGCGATGTAAATATTCATACCTGGATTAATCTTGAGCAAGCTGGTATTTCGGCAAAATCCTTAACGGTAAAAAAAGAATTTTCTTTTCCGCAGGTTTATGCTACCGAAGACAGAGGTAAACACGCTCAAAAGGAAACTGATTGGAGCAAACACAGTCTGGAAGAACTTACCAATTATTTCAATAAAGAAAATCTTAATTTGGAAGAATATGGAAATTATGTAGAATTCTTTTTCCGCGTTCCTACCAAACTTTCAAAAGCAGATTATGATTATCTGGCGAAATAATCCAAAATATTAAAACAATAAAATTGTATGAAAAGTTGTATTTTTACTTCTTTCAAACTATAAATCGTATTTTACCAAAACAAGTCTGTTTTTTACTGAAAATCGATTTTGTAAATGTTTTTTAAATACCTTTGAATTATGAGCACAGCAACAAAACCAAATCATATCGGGCGAAAAATAAGTCGTATTTGTGAACTTCGCGATATGAAGCAAGAAGCTTTGGCACAAGCTTTAGGCATGAGCCAGCAATCAATATCTGCAATAGAAAACAGCGAAACGATTGACGAAGAAAAACTTGTCGAAATTGCAAAAGCACTTGGTGTTTCTGCAGAAGCAATAAAAAGTTTTTCAGATGAAAATATGATCACTTATTTTAATACGTTCACAGACAGTCACGGAAACTTTGGAAATTTTGCAAGTGGTGCAATTTGCAATTTTAATCCTCTTGATAAAGTTGTGGAACTTTATGAGCGTTTGGTTCAGGCTGAGAAAGATAAGGTTGAATATTTAGAAAAATTATTTAAGGGGAAATAGTTCTCTTTATTTTAAATAATATAAAAAAAGCCATTCCTGAAAAGAAGTGGCTTTTTTGATTTTGATTAAGGAATTACTTTGTGTTCGGGTAATCCCTACGGGATATTTTCTTGGTGGGTTTTATATATAATCTACCGACCTGTAACTCCTAACGGAGTATTTAATAGAATTCGTAGAAATTAAATCGGGAAATAAATATTGATAGAATTTTGTATATGATTTCTGTGTGTTTTCTCTTTATCAAAATCCAGTTCAAAAAAACTCCGTTAGGAGTTAAATATCGGTAGAAAAAAACATTACACACACAAACAAACATTTGTCCCGTAGGGACTTTATAGATTTTGATAGCACGAATTGTGCAAATTAAATGCAATAGAATATTATTTATTTTTTTGCCTATCAATAAAGAAAAAAAGTGTTGCTCCATATAAACTGACTGAAAGAATCAGTATTCTTATTGCAACAAGTTTTACATCTACATAACCTCTAAAATATCTAATTTCAAAGGCATTGGTACTAATAAACTGTATCATACAATAAATAAAAAAAAGCGCAAAAATTAAGGACAATATTTTATATACGAATCGGTTCATTATTTTAGATTAATTTGAGAGATGTTTAGACATCTGCTTTGTCAGGATTAAATTCCTCAATTCTTTTTACTTCCTTTATTTTCTTTTTTTCTTCTTTCCTTTTCCTTTTTTCTTCGGCAACAATTTTTGCATGCTGACGATTTATATTAAAAGCCCAAATAAAACAAATGAACCATCCCAATATTGTCCAGGCAGTAAGTATATTTAAGATTAATAGATATTTACTATTTCTCTTTTTCCAGCAAATTATTGTTGGTATAAAATAAACAAACAGAACAACCATTCCGGCCATTAATTTTCCAACTGTTATATCGTTGTTTTCGAATGGAAGGTTGCTTTCACCAATTCGCATACCATGAACAAATATGGTAGAAATTAAAGCTGCAACAATAAAAATATTCTTTCTTTTCATTTATTTAAACTGCAAATATTACCTCAACAAAAACCCCATTCGAATCGACCCAAAAAAGTACCCCGTATTCGTATCATTAACATCGCCTTCTAATTCCCTTCCGCGATAAATAAATGAATACGACATATTGAAGTTATTGTGTCTGTATTTCAAACCAAACTCGGCATTAAAACGAAGCGGAACCAAATCGAAAGTTATCGGACTTGTATCGTTAAACATACTTCCCTCGATTGTCGCATCATAAAACTGGTAATTAACGCTCGGCATTGCGTAGAAATAAAATTCTCGGATATTCAGCTGCGCATTCGCATTTACCGAAGCATCATGAAGATTTGAATCGTAAATTGGAGTTAGTCTTTTAAAACCAATTCTAGTCAAAAATCCTGTTGAAACTCCTGTAAAAATAGTTCCCAAATTTGCTTCAGACTGGAAATGAAGATCTATAAAATCGTTATGTTTCGATGGAAATAATTTCTTCGAATACATAACATGCGCCTGAACCGCCAAAGCATTATGCAGCTGATTCTCCCAGCCGTAAACTGTTTTATATCCAATAAGTTTATGAAAACCTTCCTGCGTTTCTTCCCCAAAAGCATTCGGTCCCATATATCCCAACTGAAAATCAGTTTTTAAAACCGATTCACTTTGGTAGAAAAAACTTCTTCCTGCTTCTGCAAAAAGATAACCTGTAAAAGGGCGGTCGTTTACATCAACGGCTTCTTTATTAATAAATCTCGGATTGTAGATATATTGCCCAATCCTGAATTCGGTTATTTTTTTATTGATTTTTTCATTTTCATTCTTAGATAAAAACCGATAAAAAATCTCCAAACCGTTGGTATAATACATATCGTTTTTAGACGAAGTGTATAAATCATTGTCGGTTATAAAACCTATTTCTTTAGTTTTTCCTTGTCCAAAAGTTAACGTTGAAGTCAAAATCAGAAAAGCAAAAAATGCTTTTTTATTTCCCATCCCCGCTATAATTGATTTTCCCTACGTAACGCATCTCGCGAACAATTCTTTCTTTTCTTCTGTTAATATAACTTGACGAACCTGTAGCTTTAAATTTCCTCGGATTTGGTAAGATTGCCGCAATTCCCGCAGCCTGCATTGGCGTTAAACTCGAAGCATCTCTACGATACCAATGTTCTGTCGCTGCATACGCGCCGTAAACACCGTCGCCCATTTCGATACTATTTAGGTAAACTTCCATAATACGTTCTTTACCCCAAATAATTTCAATTAAAACAGTAAAATAAGCTTCAAGACCTTTACGGAAATAACTTTTTCCCTGCCATAAAAACACATTTTTTGCCGTTTGCTGCGAAATCGTACTTCCACCTCGAATTCGGCGTCCGCGTTCGTTGCTTTTATACGCTTTTTGCAATGCTTTAAAATCAAAACCGTTGTGCGTTAAAAAAGTTCCGTCTTCACTCGCAATTACGGCTTTTTGCAAATTCATGGAAATTTTATCAATTGGTTCCCAATCGTGGTCAAAATAAACTTCTTTTCCGTCCATTTTATTTTCGATGGCACGAATAAGCATTAAAGGCGTAAAAGGCACGGGAACGTATTTAAAAAAGATAACCGATCCTATCGAAATTCCGAAAAACCACAACATAGTTTTGATCAAAAACCATTTTACTTTTTCTCCAAAAGAACGGTTTGATTTCTTTCCAGACGTTTTTGGTTTTGGTTTACTTGCGGTTGTTATTTTGTTTGGTGCTGGTTTCTTCGCTGCTGCCATTATATTAAATCTGCTAATTCTGTTCCTACTAAACTGCCTATTGCGACTCCCATTCCGCCTAAACGTACTCCACAAAACACGTTTTCAGACAATTGAGAAACAACAGGACTTTTACTATTTCCAATTCCCATAATGCCGCTCCAACGGTGCGCAATCTGGAAATCCTGATTTGGTAAAATTACATTTTTCAGCAACTCTTCCAATTTATTTTGAACAATTTCTGTCTGACCAAATTCGGTTGTTGTTTCTGTTTCAAAATCTAGGTTTCGGCCTCCGCCAAATAAAATTCGGTCGCCAATATTTCTGAAATAATAATAACCGCGGTCCAAATGAAAAGTCCCTTTTATATCCAGATTTTTAATGGGTTCTGTAATTAAAACTTGTGCTCTTGCCGGTTTTACTGCCCCATTTGTCAACGTATTTGCAAAACCATTTGTAGCAAAAAGTAATTTATTGGTTTTAAAACTAAAATCGTTCAGCACCACTTCAACATGATTTCCGGCATCAGCATAAGAAGTTACCGTTTGCTGATTCAGGATTAAAATATCTGCAGATACGGCTTGCTTCAATAATTCCTGCATCATATTTCCGGTATCAATTTGCCCTTCAAACGGATTAAAAATTAAATAATCCTGAATATTTCCAAATCCAAAACGGTCAGTTTCTTTAGAAAAAACATCGGCTTTAAAAAGCGGTTTTAAAATTTCATTTATAAAAGGCAGTTTCGAAATACATTCATTAAACCCAAATTCATCTTCTTTCAAAAACAATTCATATCCGCCGTGAGGTTTAAAATCAATTGCCTGATCTCCTAATCTTTTTCGAAGTAACTGCAAACCTTTCCAGCGTTTTTCGATTAACGCCACAACATCTTCTTCTGAATGCGTTTTTAAATCATCTAAAATTTCCGAAAGACTTCCGAAACAGGCAAAACCAGCATTTTTTGTACTCGCGCCTTGCGGAAGCATTCCTCTTTCGAGAACCAAAATTTTCGCAGCAGGAAATTTTTCGCGTAAGCGTAAAGCACTATGCAGGCCAACGATACCGCTGCCCACAATTGTATAATCAATATCTGTGAACCAGTTTTTTAGTTCCCAATAACTTAGTTCCATATCTTTATTAAATTCCAATATTTAAATTCCAAATTCCAATCTTGGGTTAAATTACAAATTTTTTAAATTCCAAATTCCAATCTTTGTTATTGATTTTTTAATAGTCGCTTATTTTTATTTTCAAAGATTATCAAAAAATAATTTGTGAATTCGTGGCGAATAAAAATTTAAGGCAACGTTTTTGGAATTTGGAATTTCATAATTGGAATTTTAACAATAAATTGGAATTTGAAATTTAACTGATTGGGATTTAAATGTTGTATTTTTAGCGCACAAAAAAATAGAATTTTTATTATGAAAAAAGTATTATTAACAACCTTAATAATGATGAGTTTAAACGCTATCGGGCAGAATGTTATGTCTCCGGAATTGTTATGGAAATTAGGCAGAGTTACTCCGCTTGGAATTTCTAAAGATGCAAAAAATGTAGTTTTTAAGGTTTCAACACCTTCTGTAGAAGAAAACAAATCGCACTCTAAATTTTACACTATTCCGGTAAACGGAGGAAATGCAGTTGAAATTAAAGATACAAAAGACGTTTTAACAGACAAAAATGTTTCGCCAGACGGAAAATATTTAGTTTATAATGAAGAAGTGAAAATCGACAATGTTTTAGGTAAAGATTTTTATCCGAAGTTAGATAAATCAGATGCTCAAATTTATGATGGTTTAGATTATCGTCATTGGGATACCTGGAACGAAGGAAAATTTAATCACGTTTTTTATAAAGAAAACAAAGACGGTGCAAAAGGAATCGACATCCTGAAAGGTGAAACTTTTGATTCTCCGCAAAAGCCTTTTGGCGGTGATGAAGATTATATCTGGTCGCCAGACAGCAAAAGTATTTTTTATGTGTGCAAGAAAAAAGCAGGAACGGCTTATGCAGTTTCTACAAACACCAATATTTATGAGTACAATTTAGAGACTCAAAAAACAACCAATAAAACCGAAGATAATTTAGGTTACGACACGGCGCCGCAATTTTCTCCAACAGGAAATTTATCTTGGCTGCAAATGAAACGTGACGGTTACGAGTCGGACAAAAATGATATTATTGTTGAGTTTAAAGGAATCAAAACAAACTTAACAGCAAATTGGGATGGAACTGTAGATAATTTTATCTGGAGTAAAGATGGAAAAACGGTATTTTTTGTTGCGCCAATTGACGGAACAAAACAACTTTTCTCTGTTAATTTTCCTGGTTTAACTAAAATCGCGATTCAAGTTCGTCAGTTAACAAACGGTGATTTTGACGTAAATGATTTAGTTGGTTTTTCTGGAGATGATATCATCGTTACGAGAACAGACATGAATCATGCTGGTGAGATTTTTTCTTTTAATTTGAAGAAAAACACTTGGAAACAATTATCAAACATCAATACTGAAACGTACAAAACTTTAGCATTAAGCAAAACAGAAAAACGTTACGTTACAACAACCGACGGTAAAAAAATGTTGGTTTGGGTTATTTTACCTCCAAACTTTGATGCTTCTAAAAAATATCCAACTTTGTTATTCTGTCAAGGCGGACCTCAAAGTGCGCTGACACAATCGTATTCTTTCCGTTGGAATTTCTCTTTAATGGCGGCAAAAGGTTATGTAGTTGTGGCGCCAAACCGTCGCGGTATGCCGGGACATGGTGTTGAGTGGAACGAGCAAATTAGTAAAGACTGGGGCGGACAAGTTATGGACGATTATCTTTCTGCAATTGATGATGTTGCTAAAGAAAGCTATGTTGACAAAAGCCGTTTAGGATGTGTTGGTGCAAGTTACGGAGGATATTCTGTATTTTATTTAGCAGGAATTCACAAAAACCGTTTTAAAACTTTTATCGCTCACGATGGTGTTTTCAATACGGTTAGTATGTTAGGAACTACTGAGGAAGTTTTCTTTAACAACTGGGATTTTGGCGGGCCTTACTGGGAAAAAGATAATGTTGTGGCTCAAAAAGCTTACACTACTTTTAATCCTGCAACTTTGGTTCAAAACTGGAACAAACCAATTTTGATTTTCCAGGGAGGAAAAGATTTCCGTGTGCCAATTGGACAAGGACAAGAAGCTTTCCAGGCAGCGCAGTTAAGAGGAATCAAAAGCCGTTTTGTGTATTTCCCAGATGAAAATCACTGGGTTTTAAAACCACAAAATGCTCAGGTTTGGCAGGGAGAATTCTTTAAATGGTTAAACGAAACGCTTTAAATCATAAAATTAAAATAAATTTAACCGCAGTATTATTTATATAATCTGCGGTTATTTTATTTTTAAAACCTTTGAATTATGTAAATATTTGATTTGCATTTACTTTTCTTAAATGGAAATTTTAAATAAATTGCGGGGAATTGTAATTTTAGTAAACTTCGTAAACGCCAAATAAACACTATGGAAAGCAAAAAAAGTTATACAGCACTTAAGGTTTTATTCAGCTATGTTGCATTACTTGCTTTGGTGGTTACTGTGGGATGGTTTCTGTATTCTGAAAATGTGGTTTACAATAAACTGGAAGATAAAATTGCTCAGGAAAAAACTAAAATTCTCCGCGTCAGTAAATTGTTTTCGAATGTTTATAAAACAGAAAGTTTAGCGAGAAAAACAATTCAAACCAATTCTGAAACGGATTTTAAAAGTTACCTTGTCGAAACCGATTCTTTAAAAGCGAGAATTGATACTTTAAAACAAATTGTTACTACAGAATATCAGAAAGTTTTATTGGATAGTGTGACGTATTTATTATCTGAAAAAACAGAAAATATCCGACAATTAAAAACGATAAAAAATAAAGCCGAGGACGAAGTTTCGGTCAATAATGCTATTGACGAAATTACCAAAATGGAGTTTAATCTCCGAAAACTGGAACTTCAGGATTTTACGAAAAACCCAAATGAATTAGGAAACTATCAGCGAAATGTATTGCAGAAATATGTGGATTATTTAAACCAAAACATTCCGGATGACAGTACGAATACGTTGAGTAAAAAAGCATCTGATTCTATTTTGGCCAATTCTAAAAAACTGCTTAGTAATGTAAAACTGAAAGCAGAAAAGAAAAAAGAAACGCTGAATTTTGAGGAAAACAAATTGCTGAAAAATGAAATTGCTATTTCGGAACAGCTTCGAAAAGTACTTCGAATTATCGAAAGGGAAATTATCATCAATTCGATAAAAAACAATTCTTTAAAAGAAAAATCACTTAAAAAAGTCAACGAGATTGTAACGGCTTCGGCTATTGCGGGTTTAATTTTGACTTTGTTTTTTTCTGTTTTAATTGTGAGTGATTATTCAAAATCTCAGTTGTATAAAAAACAGCTTGAAATTGCGAATTTCAAAACCAAGAATTTATTAAAAAGCCGCGAACAGTTAATCTCAACAGTAAGTCACGATTTAAAAACACCTCTGAGTACGATTGTAGGTTATTCTGAACTTTTAGGAAATTCTGATGTTAATACAAAACAGTCGTATTTCATTAAAAACATCAAAAATTCATCTGAATATATTACGCAGCTTGTCCAGGATTTATTAGATTTTTCGAGAATCGAAGCCGGAAAAATTACGATAGAAAAAGTTCCGTTTTATCTTCCTGAACTTATTGAAGATACAGCCAGAAATATTCAAACAGTTTACAAAGAAAAAAACATTGATTTGATTATTAATGTAGATGATAAACTGCACACAAGAGTTGTTGGAGATCCGTTTCGTTTGAAACAAATTTTGACCAATATTATTGGGAACGCTTATAAATTTACAGAAGAAGGTCATATCAAAATCAGTTCGTACGTCAGTGAAAATGAAAATTTCTTTATTATTACAATCGAAGATACCGGAATTGGAATTGAAAAAGGAAATCAAAAATTAGTTTTTGAAGAGTTTGCTCAGGCGAATGAAAATATCGAAAAAAAATATGGCGGAACTGGTTTAGGACTTTCTATCTGTCAAAAGATAATTTCGTTTATGGGGGGAAGAATTTCGTTAGAAAGTACTTTTGGGAAAGGAAGTACGTTTGAAATAAAAATTCCTTTAATCCTGGATCAAAGTGAAATTACGGTTGAAGAAATAAAAAGAAATATTGCACGAAATACGACAAAACAGACTTTTGTAGTAATTGACGATGATATTAATCTGCTGAATTTAACGAGCGGCGTTTTAAGACAAGAAGGGCATCAGGTTTTATCTTTTAGCAATGCTGTAAAAGCATTAGAAGCTATCCAGAATACTAATTTTGATTTTGTGATTACGGATATTCAAATGCCGGAAATGGACGGATTTATGTTTTTGAAAAGTCTTCGTAATTCTGAAAAAGGTATTTATAAAAATCAGCCCGTAATTGCCTTAACCGGAAGAACAGATTTAGACGCTGCCGTTTATGATGAAGCCGGTTTTACCACGGTTGTAAATAAACCGTATTCACCTAAAATATTACTAGAAACGATTCAGCATATTCTGGATCATGATACTTTACCAAAAGCTGCAATAAATGAAATTGAAGAAACAGTTTCTTCTCAATTATATACTTTAGATACTTTGAAAGAGTTTTTAGGGAATGACCAAAATGCTTTAAACGATGTATTGAAAGCTTTTATAATAAGCAGTAATGAAAATTTAGATTTGCTGGAAAATGCGATTCATGAAAAAAATGTTCCTGAAATAAATTCGATAGCACATCGAATTGCACCTATGTTTAGACAAATAGAATCGCGAGATATTAGCATTCTATTAAAAACACTGGAACAAAATAATCTTGAAATTGCAGATTCGAAAGATATTTTTGAAGCGCTTAAAGTAAAAACAAACAAACTTTTTGCCGTTTTAGAACAAGAAATCGTTTAATCGATATTGTAGTGCTTCAATTTATTATAAAGCGTTTTTCTGGTAATTTTAAGCAGTTTAGCCGCTTCCGATTTATTATTTTGTGTTCTGTTCAAAGCTTGAATTATGGCTTCTTTTTCATTATCTGATAAAGAAAAGCTGCCACTAAAACCTGCTTGTTTCTGAGATTGAAAAAATTCAATTGGCAAAACATCACTTTCAATAAAATCGCCTTGCGTTAAAAGTGTTGCACGTTTTACACAGTTTTGTAATTCCCGTAAATTTCCCGGCCAGTTGTAATTTTGAAAAATAGAAACTACTTCCGGAGAAAATCCAATAATATCTTTATTTAACTGTTGATTTGCTTTTTCAAGGAAATAATCGGCAAAAACCATTAAATCTTCGTCTCGGTCTTTTAAAGATGGAGACTGAATAGAGAATTCGTTGATTCTATGGTATAAATCTTCTCTAAAATCGCCGTTTTTTACTGCCTCACGTAAATCTTCGTTTGTGGCTGTAATTATGCGGATATCAACGTTTATTTCTTTATTGCTTCCAACAGGTTTAATTTTTCTTTCCTGAAGTGCACGCAATAACTGAATTTGGTTTTCGTATGATAGATTTCCTATTTCGTCCAGAAAAAGAGTTCCGCCGTTTGCTGCTTCAAAATATCCCATTTTGTCGCTGATTGCTCCCGTAAAAGATCCTTTTAAATGTCCGAAAAATTCGCTTGCTGCCAATTCTTTTGGAATGGCTCCGCAGTCGACTGCAATAAAATTGTTGTTTTTTCTATTACTTTCCTGATGGATACTTTTAGCAATAATTTCTTTTCCTGTTCCGCTTTCGCCGATGATTAAAACCGACATATCCGTTGGGCTTACCAATTGAATATGATCTAAAAGTTTTTTGGATGCAACAGAAATGCCGCGTACAAATTCATTTTCTGCAGAAACTGGTTTCTTTACCGATTTTTTTTGTTTAACCGGAGCTTCATTTTCTTCTTCAATTTCAGAAGTTTTCAATGCATTTGTAATGACCAATAAAACTTCATCTGGATTGAAAGGTTTCGAAATATAATCGGCCGCACCGTTTTTAATTGCTTTTACAGCTGTATTAACATCAGAATATCCCGTCATTAAGATCACCGGAATTTCAGGATGTGAATTTTTAATTTCTGACATTAGTACAATTCCGTCAGAATCAGGCAAGCGAAGATCTGTCAAAATCAAATCGAAAGATTCGTTTTTGATGGCCGATCTGGCTTCTGATGCAGAAAACGCGACGCTTACTTCGTATTGGTTTTTTACTAGAAATTTCTCTAATAATTTACAAAATGAAATATCATCTTCTATTACTAATATCTTTGACATGTGACTGGAGGGACTTTTTTGCTAAAATAATACTATTAAAGTTATAATTTCTTAAAATTATGCGAAAAAAAAAGAGATTGCACAATGCAATCTCTTTTTCACCAAAAACATAAATCTAATTTCACCTAATTATATCTTCAACCAGTTGCCATTGACATCTGAATACACAGTAGCCTTTTGGTCACCAACCGATATTTCTAATTTGTATTCTTTTTTATCATTAACATACGCTTTTTCCAGTTTTGCATTTGGATAAGCGGTTTGCAGAGCAGTCTTTACAGCTGCCGGAACAACATCTGTGCTAATTTCAGTGTATTCTGTTTGTACAGAAACCGTCGTTTTTACTTTATTTGGAGTTATCTCTGCTATTGCAGGAATTGATAAGCATCCTAAAAGAATAGCTGCTGAGATGGCTAACTTTTTCATATTGCTCTGTGTTTAATTATTTTTTAATGATATTTCCTGAAGCATCAGTAAAAAAAGTATATTTCTTACCTTCTTTTGAAATTTCAAGTTTGTACTCGTCTTTAGCATTTTTCCATGCTTTTTCCAGTTTAGAACCTACAAACGATTTTTCAATTGTAGATTTTACAGCTGCCGGTACGGCATCTGGAGCAACTTCAGTATATTCATCCTGAACGTTTACTGATTTAACTACTGAATTTGATTCTGATGGAGTCGCTGCCTGAAGAGACAAACCTCCTAAAATAATCGCTGCTGATAAGATTAACTTTTTCATAATGCTTTAAGATTTAGAGTTATTATTTTTTAAGAATAGTTCCTGCGGCATCAGTATAAACGATTGATTTTTCGCCTCTTACTGTAACCTCAATTTTGTATTCTTTTTTCGAATTCACATAAGCTTTGTCCAGTTTTACACCTGGATAAGCTTCATCAAGTGATTTTTTAATCGCAGCTGGTACAGCGTCGACTTCTTTATAATCATCCTGGTAGTTTATTGTATTTACTGTTGTGGTGGTTAAAACAGTATTTCCTGCTTGCATTGACAGTCCTCCTAACAGGATCGCTGCCGATAATATTAGCTTTTTCATAATAATAGTTTTTTAGGGTTAGCTTTTTATTTTTTTACCCACGATCCATCGGCGTTAGCATAAAGAGAACCTACTTTGTCTCCAACTGTTACTTCTAATTTGTATTGAGAAGCACTGTTTTTGTATGCTTTATTTAGTACTGCGTCTGGATAAGCTTTTTTAAGTGCATCTGTTACCGCTGCCGGTACTTCTGTTAATTTCACTTCAGTATAATCATCTTGAAACGATACTGCTTCTACGATAGTATTTGTAATTGGCGAAGTTGAAGCAAATGATGTTAAACCTCCCAAAACGATTGCGGCTGATAAAAATAAATTTTTCATGATAATTATTTTTTAATATTCTTAATTTAATTTTCGTATTCTTAATTTGGATTTTCACGGTGCACAGGATTATTTTTTAATCCAGGTTCCGTCAGCATTAGCAAAAAGATTTCCTACTTTGTCACCTACTGTTACATCCAATTTATATTCTGACTTTTCATTTTTGTAAGCTTTAGTAATTACTGCGTCAGGATAAGCTTTTTTCAAAGCTTCAGTAATTGGAGCTGGTAATTCTTCTAATTTAATTTCAACATAGTCGTCTGCAACTGAAACAACTTTTACAATAGAATTCGTTATTGGAGAAGTTGAAGCAAATGATGTTAAACCTCCTAAAACGATCGCGGCTGATAAGAATAAATTTTTCATAATGTGTATATTTTAAATAGTTAATAGTTTGTTTACACTTTAGATAAAGAAACTATTGTGCCGAAAACCAAATAGCAACCTTAAAACCTGCTTAAAGCCTATAAATAAAGGAATTGCTTAAAATGTGCCAAAAATTGAAATAGTGTAAAAGTGTATACTTTGAGGCAGAAGTGTGTAAAAAGTATACACTTTTTGTGTATACTTTGCCATTTATATTTTTGTTTAAACTGGACTGAAGTCCAGCTCTACAAAATAATTTGTTCCTTCGGAACTTTGAAGAGCCTTCGGCTCGAACTATATTGTAGGGCCGGACTTCAGTCCGGTTTAATAGATGAAATTTCTAAAAATAAAAGGCCATCGATTGACGGCCTTTAAATTATTCCGGGCTATTCATTTTGAAAAACACAATGCAAATACATTAATATTTTTTTTCTACCAATCAAATATTCTTATGCAATAACAAATAACATCCTTTTGCTTAAACTGGACTGAAGTCCAGCTCTACAATATAATTTGTTCCTTCGGAACTTTTAGTGAGCCTTCGGCTTGAATTATTGTTTGGCGGATTTTAATCCGGTTTAATGTATGGATATAAAAAAAACAAACCCGACAGGTTTAAAAAAACTGTCGGGTTGAAATTTGATTATAAAAAAGCTGTCGAAAAATCGACAGCTTTTTTATTTATTATTCCTCAATAGGTTTCATTTTGAAAGTATCCATAAATGCAGTTGTATAATCTCCTGCAATATATTTTGGATCGTCCATTAATTGTCTGTGGAAAGGGATTGTAGTTTTCACACCTTCGATTACAAATTCGTCAAGAGCTCTGCGCATTTTGCTGATCGCTTCTTCACGAGACTGCGCTGTTGTAATTAACTTAGCAATCATTGAATCATAATTTGGCGGAATGCTATATCCTGAGTAAACGTGAGTATCTAAACGAACTCCATGTCCTCCTGGCATATGAAGCGTAGTAATTTTTCCTGGTGAAGGACGAAAATCGTTATAAGGATCTTCAGCATTAATACGACATTCGATAGCGTGTAATTCTGGTAAGTAATTTTTTCCAGAAATTGGAATTCCGGCAGCAACCATAATTTGCTCACGAATTAAATCGTAATCAATTACTTGTTCAGTAATTGGGTGCTCAACCTGAATACGAGTATTCATTTCCATGAAATAGAAGTTTCTGTGTTTGTCTACAAGAAATTCTACAGTTCCAGCTCCTTCGTATTTAATGAATTCAGCAGCTTTTACAGCAGCTTCTCCCATTCTTGTACGTAAGTCATCTGTCATGAAAGGCGAAGGTGTTTCTTCAGTAAGTTTTTGGTGACGACGTTGAACAGAACAGTCTCTTTCAGAAAGGTGACACGCTTTTCCGTAAGAATCTCCAACAACCTGAATTTCGATATGACGCGGTTCTTCAATAAGTTTCTCCATGTACATTCCGTCATTTCCAAAAGCGGCAGCAGCTTCCTGACGTGCGCTTTCCCAAGCTTTTAAAAGCTCATCTTCTTTCCAGATTGCACGCATTCCTTTTCCACCACCACCAGCAGTAGCTTTCATCATAACTGGGTAACCAATTTCAGCTGCTGTTTTTTGTGCATGTTCAAAAGATTCTAACAATCCGTCTGAACCTGGCACACAAGGAACTCCTGCAGCTTTCATTGTAGCTTTTGCAGAAGCTTTATCTCCCATTCTGTCGATCATTTCAGGAGCCGCACCAATAAATTTGATTCCGTGCTCTTGACAAATTTTTGAGAATTTAGCATTCTCAGAAAGGAAACCGTATCCTGGGTGTATTGCGTCTGCATTTGTAATTTCTGCAGCAGCAATAATATTTGACATTTTTAAATACGATAAGTTACTTGGAGGAGGTCCAATACAAACCGCTTCGTCAGCAAATTTAACATGTAGACTTTCTGCATCGGCTGTAGAGTAAACTGCTACAGTTTTGATTCCCATTTCTTTACATGTACGAATTACACGAAGTGCAATTTCTCCTCTATTCGCAATTAATATTTTTTTAAACATCTTATTTTAATTAGATAATTAGACAATTTGATAATTAGATAATTTTAGATGGTTAACAAAATTTTCTTTCGAATCCTTCTAAAATCTAAAATCTAAAATCTAAATTTATTTATGATGGATCTACTAAGAATAAAGGTTGATCAAATTCAACTGGAGACATATCGTCAACAAGAATTTTTACAATTTTACCTGAAACTTCTGATTCGATTTCGTTGAATAATTTCATTGCTTCAATTACACAAAGAACATCTCCTTTTGCGATAGTGCTTCCTACTTCAGTGAAAACTGGTTTATCTGGAGATGGTTTTCTATAGAATGTTCCAATGATTGGAGATTTTATAGTAACATATTTAGAATCTGCAGCAGCAGGCGCCTGAGTTTCAGCAGCAGTATTTACAACTATTGGAGCTGTAACTTGCGGTGTAGCTTGCGGCAATGCAGCCTGAGCTGGTAATTGCTGTACATAAGTAGTCTCAGTAACATTTCCTTCTAAAGTAGTTCTAATAGTGATTTTTACATCATCCATTTCTAACTTAACTTCTGCAACTCCCGAATTTGCTACAAATTTGATTAGGTTTTGAATTTCTTTTAAATCCATAATGATTCGTTTTTAGTTTTAATTTATTTTTTATCGTAAGCCCATTTTAAGTAAATAGATCCCCATGTGAATCCACCACCAAATGCAGCAAAAATAACATTATCTCCTTTTTTAAGCTTATCTTCAAAGTCAGCTAATACTAATGGTAAAGTTCCAGAAGTAGTATTTCCATATCTTTCGATATTAACTAATACTTTAGATTCTTCTAATTCTAATCTTCCGGCTGTAGCATCAATAATACGCTTGTTAGCCTGATGCGGCACTAACCAATCAACATCCTGATTTGTTAAATTATTTCTTTGCAGAATCAATTCGCTTGCATCGGCCATATTAGTAACAGCAAATTTGAAAACTGTTTTTCCATCTTGCATAATATTGTGCTGTCTGTTTTTTACAGTTTCTTCGCTTGGCGGAATCAAAGAACCTCCGGCAGGAATTTTAAGAAAATCGCGTCCTACACCATCACTTCTTAAATATTCATCCTGTAAACCTAAACCTTCATAATTTGGTTCAAACAATACTGCTCCAGCTCCATCACCAAAAATAATACAAGTTGCCCTGTCTGTATAATCTACAATTGACGACATTTTATCGGCACCAATTAATAATACTTTTTTATATCTTCCAGATTGTACATAAGCCGCAGCAGTAGACATTCCGTATAAGAAACTTGAACAAGCTGCCTGCAAATCGTATGCGAATGCGTTTGTAGCTCCAATGTGTGTTGCAACATAAACTCCTGTAGAAGCCACCATCATATCTGGTGTTGCAGTTGCCATTATAACCATATCAATTTCTAAAGGATCGATATTAGCTTTTGCTATTAAATCCTTTGCTGCTTGTATGGCAAGGTACGACGTTCCTTTATCAGCATCTTTAAGAATTCTTCTTTCTTTAATTCCTGTACGAGTGGTAATCCATTCGTCATTGGTATCTACCATTGTTTCCAATACTTTGTTAGAAAGTACAAAGTCTGGAACGTAGCCTCCAACAGCGGTAATTGCGGCTGTGATTGTATTCATTATATTCTATTATTTCCTTTCAAATATTATTATTTGAAAAATTTTTAAAAGACTTGAAAATTACAAAAAAAAACGAAGCGAATTTGCCTGTATTTTCTTAAAAAACGAAAATTATAACCAACAAAAAAAACTCTCACTATGTGAGAGTTCCAGTATAATTTACAAAAACGTATTAAGCAACCGCTTCAGATTTATCGATAACAACTTGCCCTCTGTAGTACATTTTACCTTCATGCCAGTAAGCTCTGTGGTATAAATGTGCCTCACCTGTAATAGGACATGTAGCGATTTGAGCTACAGTAGCTTTATAATGTGTTCTTCTCTTATCTCTTCTTGTTTTCGAGGTTTTTCTCTTAGGATGTGCCATTTTACTATATTATTTATCCGTTAATAGTTTCTTTAATTTTTCCCAACGCGGGTCAATATCTTCTTCTTTATTACTCTCTTCCTTCTGTTCTTTTACACTTAATTCATTCAATTTTGTTAAAGCTTCGGTTTGTAATGTTCCGTCTTTAACGCCAGGATGAATTCTTTTTTGAGGCACTGAAAGTGCAATCATTTCATAAATGTATTGTGACACATCTAATTCATGTTCTCCATGTGGCAAAATCAACAATTCTTCATTATCATTATTGAACTCATCTCCAAAACGAACAATTAACTTCATTTTCCCCTTAATAGGTAAATCAAAGTCTTCGCCGGTTAAATCACAAGGTACATTTACAGTCCCTTTGTGTTTGAATTCTAACTCTAACATGTTGCTTTTCTTATCGAAAACCAAATTCACTTTAATATCTGAACTTTGAAACTCTTCATAGTCAAAGTCCTTAAAGAACGTGTTATTTATTTGATACTCAAAATGGTGTTTTCCCAGCTTTAACCCTATAAAAGGAATTAAAAATTCTTTTGATTTGCTCATTTCAACATCAATTTGTTTAATTCAAATACAAAACTACATATCTGAATTGGGGTGCAAAGATATAAAATTATTATAAATCTAATAATCTTATTCACCTTTTTTTGTTTATAACTGTTTTTCTTTTATTTTAAGAGGCTTTTCGCTAATCTCCTCATACTGATTACGCGAGCGAAAAATATCTAGCGCAAGGTAAACTGCTTCTTTAAACGAATTAAAATCGGCCATGTCTTTTCCAGCAATATCATATGCTGTGCCGTGATCTGGCGATGTTCTAACCTTATTTAGTCCGGCAGTATAATTAACTCCTTTTCCAAATGAAAGCGTCTTAAAAGGAATCAATCCCTGATCGTGATACGTTGCTACAATAGCATCATATTTTTCATATTGACCGCTTCCAAAAAATCCATCGGCAGAAAATGGCCCAAAAACCATAGTACCGCTGTCAAATATTTTCTTCAAAACTGGTTTTAAAATCAAATCTTCTTCTTTTCCAATAACTCCGCCGTCGCCGCTATGCGGATTTAATCCTAAAACTGCAATTTTTGGTTTTACTATACTAAAATCCTGAATTAGAGATTTTCTGATTGTTTCGATTTTTCTGGTAATTAATTCTTCTGTTAAATGAGATGAAACTTCATTTAACGGCACATGATCTGTCAACAAACCAACTCTTAAATTATCCTGAACCATCATCATCAATGCATTTCCTTCTAATTCCTGATCCAGATAATCTGTGTGTCCAGGAAATTTAAAATCTTCTGACTGAATATTATATTTATTAATTGGCGCTGTAACTAAAACATCAACAGAACCTTCTTTTAAAGCTTTAGTCGCTGCTACAAAAGATTTTATTGCGTACTCGCCAATTTTTTCATTGTTTGTACCTAAATTAATATCTACTCCTTCTCTCCAAAGATTCAATACATTTACTTTCCCCGGAATTACCTGATCTAATTTATCAACACCATGAAACTGCACGGTCGAAGTAAAACTTTTTTTAACGAAAGAAAGGATTTTAGCATTTGCAAAAATAACAGGTGTACACAATTCTAACATTCGGGAATCTTCGAATGTTTTTAGTATAACTTCGCTTCCAATACCGTTTAAATCTCCAACTGAAATTCCAACAATTATATTTTCTGCTTTTTTATTCATGAGCTCAGCTTATTTATTACTAATTTTGATGTGCAAATTTAGTAAAATAAAACTACAATGTTTACAGGAATTATTGAAACCCTTGGAAGAATCCACGAAATACAAAAAGACAAAAACAATCTGCATGTTACTGTTGAGTCTTCGATCACTAACGAATTAAAAATTGACCAAAGCGTTTCGCATAACGGAATATGCCTTACGGTTGTTGCTATAAAAGATTCACACTATACTGTTACTGCTATTGAAGAAACAATTTTAAAAACCAATATTGGCGACTGGAAAGCTAATGATATTGTAAATTTAGAAAGAGGAATGAAGCTTGGCGACCGCCTTGACGGACATATTGTTCAGGGCCACGTAGACCAAACGGGAACATGTACCAAGATTGAAGAAGCAAACGGAAGCTGGAATTATACTTTTGAATACGATCAAACCTTAAATAATATTACAATTGAAAAAGGATCGATTACCGTAAACGGAGTCAGTTTAACTGTTGTAAATTCTAAAACAAACGAATTTAGCGTTTCGATAATCCCTTATACTTTTGAAAATACCAATTTTAAAGATTTCAAAGTAGGTACTAAAATAAATTTAGAGTTTGATGTTGTTGGAAAATACATTTCAAGACTCTACGCGATTAACAAATAATCAAGAAAAATTACTGCATAAAAAAAGCTTCGATTTAAATTGAAGCTTTTTTTATTTTGTTTCGGTATATAATTGTCATTCCTAAAACGAATCCTGCTGCAATTAGATACGGTATATGATCATTAATTGGCAAACCTGGAGGCGTTATATCATCATCATCAGCTGTTCCTGACGTCCCTGATGTTTTAGCTGCTTGCGGCGGCGGTGGCGGCGTGTTGTCAGCTAAAGTGACCGACACACTCGATACAATTAAAAAAAGTGCTAATAATATATTCCTTATCTTCATAGGTTAAACGTGCTGAAATTCAATAAATAATACTAGGGGCAAATATTTTTATAGAGATACATCACAAAAATGTTATCTACACGGAAATTCTTTGGCAAAAGTATACGATTTTTACAAAAAAACAACTTTAAAATCAATAAAGTGATGTAAAAATAATATACGTAATACTCAAGGATTTAGTTCTAAAAATAACAAAATTCAGATAAAAAACATCTAAAAATCTATTTATCTTTTTCATTTTCCTTAGTCACAAAACATATATTAAACTCTGTATTTCAGATATTTATTGTACAAAAACTCAAATTTTAAAATCAAAAGAGGGTTTAAGCAAGACTTTAAAATTTCTTAAAAAACGCAGCCAGATATTTTTTTTAAAAAAATTGGCTTAATTTCAATAAGTCAGAAAGAACTGTAGTTTAAAACGCTGAAAAAATATTAAATTCTTTCTTTTTCAAATTCTTAGAACAATCCAATATTTCTGAATTAATATATTTGCATTCAATAAATTCATAACAAAAGATCTTAAGACATCTTTTTGAGTCAAAAACAGCTATTAATAAATGAAAAATAAATATACAGTTGGAAGTTTGTATGCAGGCGTAGGCGGTATATGTTTAGGTTTTGAAAAAGCGGGTTTTAATTTGAAATGGGCCAATGAATTTGACAAAAAAGCCTGCGTTACCTACAGAAACAATTTCAAACATAATCTTATTGAAGGCGACGTCATGGATCTTGATGTAACAACTATTGAAAAAGTAGACATTTTAACTGGCGGTTTTCCCTGTCAGCCTTTTTCACTTGCCGGTCACCGAAAAGGTTTTGATGACAGAAGAGGAAATCATTTTTTTAAAATTCTGGATTTTATAGATGAAATTAGGCCTAAAGTGGTTTTTCTTGAAAATGTTAAAAATCTAAAAGGGCACGATAAAGGGAACACATTAAAAGTTATAAAAAGCGAAATAAAAAAACGCAATTATACTTTTGACAGCTCTATTTTAAATACCAAAGATTTTGGAAATACTCCGCATAACAGAGAACGACTTTTCATGATTGCTTTTGATAAAGACTTCTTAAATAATAAAAGTTTCAAGTTTAAATTTCCCGAAAAGGAACAATTAACGAAGTCTATTAAAGATTTAATTATTACAGAAAAAGTTTCTGATAAATTTTATTATGGCGAAGAGAAGTATATGTACAACAAATTGAAGGAAGCGATTGTAAACAAGAATCACATCTATCAATTTAGAAGACAATATGTTAGAGAAAATAAATCTGGCTTATGCCCTACTCTAACTGCCAATATGGGAACGGGCGGACACAACGTTCCGATCATTACAACCGATTTTGGTTTTAGAAAACTGACTCCAAGAGAATGTTTTAGACTTCAGGGCTTTCCTGATGATTATAAACTGCCTGCAATTTCAAATTCAAGCTTATATAAACAAGCTGGGAATTCGGTTAGCATGCCGGTTATTCAAAGACTGGCTGAAGAAATTTTTAAGGTTATTGAAAAAGTCGAAGCAAAAGTAAAGAAGAAAGAAAAAGTATAAAATTTCAACTCTTTTTTTCTTCTGTTTTTATTTTTGAGGATTCAATTTCTTGCTGAATTTTTGCCACACAAGTATTTAATTCTTTTTGAACTTCTTTACTCCAAAACCGAATCACTTTCCATTTTTCAGCAATCAAAAAAGCGTTGACTTCAATATCACGTTTCCTATTTCGTTCGATTTTAGGAATCCAATAGTCACGATTTGATTTGATTCGCAATTGCTGCGTTTCCCAATCTTTGCCATGGAAAAATTCGCTGTCAATAAAAATGGCGATTTTATATTTAGCAAAAGTCAAATCCGGTTTACCAAATATCTTTTTATTGTTCTTTCGATAGCGATAACCTAATTCCCACAACGCTTTGGCAAGCCTGACTTCCTGCGTAGTTGCCGTGCTTTTTATAGCCTGCATATTTTTTCTCCGTTGTTCGGGAGTTAAATTATCCATTGTTTTGTGAAGATTAAAATTGTCTTTGAAAGATAAAGTTACTTTATTTTTCTTTTAAAGGTGTACAAAAAACCAATCCAACTTCTTAAAAACCAACAAGTCTAAAAACAAAAAAGCCTTTACATTTCTGTAAAGGCTTTTTGAATAAGATTTATTCCTAAATTATTTATTGATTAGCTTTTCAAGCCTTTGCATCATTTCATCTTTCTCTTTTAGCATTCTCTCATACAGACTAATTTTTTCTTCGTGAAGCTTTAAAATTTCTTGTAATGGATTAACATTATAAGTACCACCAGAATTACCGATAAATGCTTCATCGTGAAAAATATTTGAAATGATATTAATTGCCTGCTCCTCATCAAAATTCTGAAAGGCTTCAACAGGAATCTTTAATACAGCAGAAATTTGTTTCAGCAGATTTTCTTCAATTACATCTTTCTGCTCCAGTAGAGAAATTTTCTTTTGGTTCCAGTCTTCTCCCAAATCATAAGCCAATGCCTCTTGCTTTATATTAAGCATTTCTCTGAAACGTTTTACGTTTCTTCCCTAATGTATTTTTTGTTCCATAATGAATATTAATTTTTCTAAAGCCCTAAATATAAGCCCGAGCGAATTAAAAAATCTGATTTTCAAAGATAGAAAAATATCCTTTAAAACATTCTTTTGTCAGATATTATCGATATTTTGAAGAAGCTTCTCTTTTAAAGAATTGGAATAGATGTATATAAATCCTTTGTCGTAAGAAAACAAAAAAGCCTTTACAATTTCTGTAAAGGCTTTCTATTTCTAAAGAAGTGGTCCCACCTGGGCTCGAACCAGGGACCACCTGATTATGAGTCAGGTGCTCTAACCAGCTGAGCTATAGGACCGGTTTAGAGGATGCAATATTACTACTATTTTTCGTTCACTCCAAATATTTTAAGACATGATTTGCATTTAATTTCAATTCAAAGTCCCAGTATTCAAAACAAGATTGATTTTCAAGACCTTATTTAAAAACAAAAAGTGATATTTTTTATTTAATTTCCTGACAAAGCTCAACCAAAACGCCATTTGTGTTCTTTGGATGCAGGAAAACCACCAATTTATTGTCGGCACCTTTCTTCGGAACTTCATTTATCAGCACAAAACCTTCATTTTTTAAACGGGAAATTTCGGCATGAATATCATCAACATCAAAAGCGATGTGATGAATTCCTTCTCCTTTCTTTTCCAGAAACTTTGCAATTGGACTTTCGGGATTTGTCGCCACTAAAAGCTCAATCTTGTTATTTCCTGTTTGAAAAAACGAGGTCAAAACACCTTCGCTTTCTACCGCTTCCATTTTATAAGAGGGAACGCCAAGCATTTTTTCGAACAATACATTTGCATCATCCATATTTTTTACCGCGATTCCGATATGTTCTATTTTATTAACCATGACTTTCTATTATTGATTAATGTAAGTATTAAAATAACCGCATTCAGCAATTACATCCTTATAATATTGAGTGTCTGAATAATCCTTTTTTAAAGTTTTAAAACCATTCCAGGCAATAAAATTAATTTTATCGTCTTCAATACTCCACCAATTTGTAACATTATTGTATTTATTATTATAATATTCGTTTCGCTCACATTTCGAAATCAAATAAACACATTTTGCTTTTTGCTCTTTTGTTGTTGCCGCCTGCAGTGCTTTTTGATAATAGATTTTAGAAACATCACAATTGGTGATCATTTTTTTCATCGAATCTCTAAACGAATACGGACTTGAACCGTAACCTACAATACTAATTTCATAAAAAGTTCTTCCGTTTCCAAAATGCGAAATATTGTAAAATGCATTTCCAAGCAACAAACTATTCGTGTAAACATCTTCTTTTTGAGCCAGTTTATCCTGCATTTCTTTTACCGTATTTAGAAAATCAATAAAAGTATATTTCTTTTTTTGATACGCTGTATGATCACAATCGTGACAATCTTTAATACTTCCGTTAAACGGATTCCCTAAAAATTTATAATATTGAACAGAATCTGTTTCCTTCATAAAAGCAATTGCTTCGGGAATTTTATTTTTAAAAGTCGCCTGAACCGCCTGAAAATTACTGATATCTTTCAATTTCAAACTATAAATTCCCGCACCAATTTTCTCGATTTCGGTTTTATTCGGCTTTGCTAAAAATGTTTTTATATCCAGCAGATTTTTTTCATTGTCATAAAAAGCATTTCCGTCATTCCAGTAACTGTAACGAGATTCCCCAAAAATCTCCGACATTACCGGATCTGATTTTCCTTTATAAAGTGCAGACAAATAACTTCTGCTCCACGAAGAAGCATTTTGATAACGAAACTCTCCTTCTTTATATGTTTTTGGAAGTTCATAATACAGCCAGTTTAAATCTGACAGAATTGTTTTCTCGTTTTTATCCGTCAGTTTATCAATTTTATTCAAATTATTTACAAAGCGCAATAAACGCAACTGCATTCCCGCCAATTCTGTTTTAGGAAGTGTTTTTACTGCTTTATCAAAACTTTTATCAGCATTTGTATATTCACCTTTTAAAGTCTGTAAATAACCCAAAGATAAATCCCATAAATAAGGCCTTGCCGTATTATCTGCTGCCGAAATTTTGGCAATTAAATCAAAAGCACTTTTATCTATTTTAGATTGATTTTCGGTTTTATTTTCGGCAACTGTCTGGTTTTTCACCGGCTGATTTTCTTCTGCTTTTTGCTGAAATGAATTATTAAGCGCCTGTTCTTGTTTGTTTACCAATCTCGTTGCCAGATAATTTAAATGTTCACTTTTTGGATCTAAATCATAAATCTTTTCAATCGCTTGTTTTTCATCTTTATAAAATCCGTGAATGGCCCAAAGCGCCGCTTTCTCTTTATTATTTTTTGCCATTGCCAGCGATTTTGTCCAGTCCGCTTCATTTTTTGGATGAAAACTATACGCCGTTACAATTCTTAATTCCGGGCATTTGTCAAAAACCTGTGCATACAAATAATTAGAAACTGCATATTTTTTCTGCTGATAATTGATTCCGGCAACGTACGAAAGTGCACGATAATACAATACATTTTTAGGAACAGAACTTTCGGTTTTATTAAAAAAGTCAATTGCTTTTTGTTTGCTGTTACTGTAAAAACGGGCTTTCATCGTTAGAAACCAATATCTGTTTTTCAAAAATGGATCGGCAGTCGTGTTGTAAACATTTTCGATAGACTGAATCATTTGCAAATCATTAAAAGTCTTTGCCACAACAGGATCGTAACTCCAATAATCTTCTCCAATTGAAACCGTTTCAATTTTTTGAGCCAGATACAAAAACTCTACAAAGCTTTTCACCTTTGCATCTTTCAACGGCATCTTTTTGCCCCATTTTACAGAGGAAGCATTTTGCTTTTTGTTTTTATAGAAGACATGAAGGTCTGTAATTTCTTCTTTGTTTTTAATGGTGTTTTTTTCATCAGAATAATATCTTGGCTTATCATCTCCAATTAAAAAATAATTTACCGTTGTAGTATCAACAACACCTTTTAGATAAGTTCCCCAATCTGATTTTATATTTTCATTGAAACGCGAATTGTGTTTGGTATCAAAACCAACTCCATAAAAAATATCTCCGGCCAAAAACAAGGGTGAATATGATTTATCTGCAAAAGTTTCGGGCGTGAAATTAGAATTGTATCCAAAAAAATCCCAATCGTCACCTCCGCCGCAGGCATATAGTATTCCGTAAACCGAAAGTATTGTGGCACTAGAAACAAGAAACAACTTGCTCAAAAATATTCTTTTCATAACTTTTTAAATTGAATTCGTCTAAATCGTAAAATATAATTTCTTTTGGGGCTTTCGCCGAATTTTCGCTTAAATCTTCTCCCATTTCTTTTAAATCATCGGCAGAAATGGATTCTATTTTAAGGAGATCGTTTTCTTCATAATAAACACCATTTTTATAATTTGATTGTCTGGCTTTAAAAAAAATGGAATTTATCTGAACAAAGTTTTTATCCTTTTTGAGTTCGCTGAAATTCAGTTTCGAACGAAGTCCAACAACTTTATTATTTCTGATATGAACCGCCCACGAATATATTGGCAATGCATAATCCAGATCGAGCGGATATTTCTTTAAACTCTTCAAATAATTGTCTGAGATTTTCTGGCTGTAAATAGAATTTAACGAATCTGGCGCAATACTTCCCATATTGTAAAACATCAAAACGCCGTGATCTACATTTGGGATTTTAGTTTTTCTGAAATATTTTACCTGATGAAGCCTGATTGTTGCTGAGAGTTTTTTCTGCGAAAGCGTCTTAATCTTCTCAATAAACTTCAAATAATTGTCTTTACTGTTTAAGGTCCAGTCGCAGTCGATTTGGATTTCGGTATAATTGATTTTATTCTTTTTATTTATTTCATCAATTAAATGAATTGTCTTTTCAGCCAGATCTTCAATATCAAGATTAGTTTGCAGCATTACTTTATTCTGAATAAAAACCACGGGAACAATTTCAAAATTTTGGGTATTTTCCTGAAAATGGATTGGACTTATGGGAATTGGAGATTGCGTTTCAGGATGAAGTCCGATATCAAAATAACGAACATACAGCTTGTGAACGTCATTCTCTTTTAAAACTTCCTTTTCTGTTTGAGAAAATTTCAAATTGGTTTTCCAATAATAAAAAGCAATTACAGGTTTGTCATTTTTACTGCAGGCAGAAAACAAAACAACCATTAAAACCAAGAAAATTCTTTTTATCAAAACCGAAGGAAATTATATTTGAACTCAAAAGTAAGAAATTATAGCCTATTGTTTATTTCTTATTCAAAAAAAGAAGTAAATCTAAAAGCTGTAAATCCTAATAAATGGCCAAAAAATTTCAATTAAAGCAAATATAATTGTTATTTTGTGCAATCAAATTTAAAAACCGCTATGTTTAAAAGCAAACTCAAATACATTTCATTTTTATTGGTATTATTAATGATGAGCTGCGCCAAAAGAGGCAGTATAACTGGCGGATTAAAAGATACATTGGCTCCTGTTTTGGTTTCGAGTACTCCTAAAAATTTCAGTACTGATTTTAAAGGAAACGAAATTACATTGGTTTTTGATGAATATGTAAAGTTGAAAAACCTCAACAAACAGCTTGTTATTTCCCCTCCAATGAAAAATGAGCCGTTGATTTATCCAACTGGCGTTAGTAAATTTTTAAACATAAAAATCAAAGATACTTTACAGCCCAACACAACGTATAGCTTTAATTTTGGACAAAGTATTACGGATAATAATGAAGGAAATGCGATAAACCAGTTTAAATATGTTTTTTCAACAGGACCTTATATTGATTCGCTGAAACTTAGAGGAAGCATTAAGGATTCGTATGAAAAAAAGGTAGATAATTTTGTTTCTGTAATGTTGTATGAAGCAAATGACAAATACAAAGACTCTGTTATTTACAAAGATTTTCCGCGTTACGTTACCAATACTTTAGACAGTTTAAGAACTTTTGAATTTGAAAATTTAAAAGCCGGAAAATATCTTTTAGTTGCTTTAAAAGATAAATCAAGCAATAATAAATACAACCCAAAAGATGATAAAATCGGGTTTATTAAACATTTTATTACGGTGCCAAATGACACGGTTTTTGATTTGGAATTATTTAAGGAAACACTTCCGTTAAAAGCGGTAAAACCAATTCAGGCATCAGGAAACAGATTGCTTTTACCTTATGAAGGAAAACAAAATTTCAAGATCAACAAACCAACAATTGTCCTTAAAAACAACGACCAGATTCTTGAAACCATTGTAACGCAGTTTCCTAAAAAAGATTCGCTTCAGGTTTGGTATAAACCTTTAAAAGCCGATTCTTTATCGTTAGAAGTTAGTCGTGATACGTATAAAAAGAGATTTACTTTTAAAGTAAAAGACCAGAAAAAGGACACGATGAACATTAAAGCGGTTCAAAATGGCATCATTAATTTTAGAGAAAGATTTACTTTAGAAACCGAAACGCCTTTAGTGAAGTTTGATAAAACGAAAATTAAATTAGTTAATAAAGATTCGACAGCGGTTGATTTTACTACAGAATATGATGAATTCAATCAGAAGCTGTATGTTGATTTCAAAAAAGAACCACAGGAAAAATACAATTTTACATTTTTTCCGGGCGCGCTGACTGATTTCTATGAAAAAACAAACGATACTTTATCGTACAAACTATCCACAAAAGAGGCTGCTGATTACGGAAACTTAGTTTTGAATTTGAAAAACGTAAAACGTTTCCCAATAATTGTTGAAATAACAAACAAAAAAGGCGATGAAGTTTTGGCCAGCGAATATTCTGAAGGAAATACCAAAATTGAATTCAATTTATTAGTGCCAACTCAGTTTACGGTTAGGATTATTTACGACGATAATAAAAACAAAATGTACGATGCCGGAAGTTTTCTCGACAAACGATACGCCGAAGAAGTTTTCTATTATCAGCAGGAAGTTGATGTCCGCAGCAATTGGGACGTTGATCAAAGCGTAGATTTAAGTATTCCTTACAGTCCCGAAATAGAGAAAAAAGAAGACGAGAAAAAAAGGAAAAAAGAGGAAAAACAGCGAAAAGCTTTCTAGATTTTAATCTCAAAAATATCTTTGTCGCTTAAAAAATCGAGCTTTTTTCGGGTTTCCAGCATTTCATTTTTATCTAAATCAACCACAAAAACGCCTTCTGTTTCTTGTGGTTCTAAAATGTAATTTCCTAAAAAGTCAACAACCTGCGAATGTCCTGTATGTTCGTAATTATTGGCGTCAAGTCCAATTCTGTTTACACCCACAACATAACTTAGGTTTTCAATGGCGCGAGCTTTAAGCAAAGCGTCCCAAGCGTTGGTGCGTACTTTTGGCCAGTTAGCCACATATAAAAGTAAATCGTAATTTTCGACATTGCGCACGAAAACCGGAAAACGCAAATCATAGCAAACCTGCAGGCAGATTTTCCAATCCAGATAATCCACCATTACTTTTTGAGTTCCGGCGGTATAGAATTTGTCTTCGCCGGCTAATGAAAATAAATGGCGTTTGTCATAATACTGCATTTCTCCCGACGGAAAAATAAAAAACATTCTATTATAATAATTGCCATTTTCGGTAATAACCAAACTTCCCGTCACGGCACTATTTTTTTCTTTCGCAACAGTTTTCATCCACGAAATGGTTTCCCCTTCCATGGTTTCTGCAACTGCCGAAGGATTCATAGTAAATCCTGTCGAAAACATCTCAGGCAAAACAATCAAATTGACCTGCTGATTGATCTGTTTTATTTTCGATTCAAAGTTTTTTCTGTTTGCAGAAGCCTCTTCCCAAACCAATTCTGATTGAATAAGTGCGATTTTCATTTTTCAAAAATACGAATTTTCAGCCAAAATTATTTTTTTAATGAAAAAGCTCATTTTGCAAAATTTTCTCAAAAGGCCTTTAAAAATCAAATGTTTTTAAGATTAAAAAAATACTTGGATAAATTTTATTGCAAAAAAAATGCAGTTATTGCAAAAAAAATGCAAATGTTTGAAATTAATCTATATATTTGATTTGCCAATAAAAAACCAAAAGAAAAACATGAAAACCAAACTATTATGAAAACAAAGCTTATTTCATTAGTGTTTATTGGAGGAATCATCTTCTCCACAAACGCCAAAGAGATTGCAATAAAAAAGCATCTTTTTGAACAACAAAGCAATCAAGTTGAAATTTCGGGCCAGATTTTAGGTCAGGATGATGGAATGCCAATTGCCGGAGCTACTATTTATGCCGAGAGCAATAATAAAATAGCAACAATATCTGATGAAAACGGAAAATTCAAATTGAAGGTTCCGGAAAATGAAGTTCATATTATTGTAAGTTACATGGGTTATGAAACTTTATCATTTGCCTTACTTAAAACTTCAGATTTAACGATTCGATTAAAACCTGCCGAAAATGTACTGGAACAAGTTTTAGTTACAGCACTTGGAGTTAAAAAAAGCAGTAAATCTGTTGCCTACGCTGTTACCGAATTAAAAGGAACTGAATTTACAAAAGCGAAAGAAACCAATATTTCGAATGCATTAGTTGGAAAAATTGCCGGAGTAAACGTGAGCAGTACATCAACCGGAGCAAATGGTTCAACGAGAGTTGTAATTCGTGGAAACGGGTCTTTAAACGGAAACAACCAGCCGATGTACGTGGTTAACGATTTACCAATTGACAATACGCAGCTTAATTTACCAGGAATTGGAAACGGTGCCGGTTCGACGAGAATAAATGTGGATCGTGGTGACGGAACTTCTGTTATCAATGCCGATGATATTAAAACGATTACGGTTTTAAAAGGTGGAACAGCTGCCGCACTTTATGGTGCAAATGCGGCAAACGGTGTAATTTTAATTCAAACGAAAAGAGGTTCTGCCCAAAAAGGAATTGGGGTTGAATATAATTCTTCATTTACATTCGAAACACCTTCGATTATTCCTGACTGGCAATATGAATATGGTTCTGGAGCAAACGGAAAGAAACCAACCACGCAGGCAGAAGCTGTTGCAGCCGGACGCTGGTCTTGGGGTGCGAAAATTGACGGAAGCAACGTAGTTCAGTTTGACGGTGTTTCAAGACCTTATGTGGCGCAAAAAAATAACATTAAAAATTTCTACGAAACAGGAACAACATTTATTAATTCTCTTGCTTTATCTGGAGGAAATGAAAAAGCTACAGGCCGACTTTCGTTCTCGAATATGGATAACCAAAGTGTGGTTCCAAATTCTGATTTTAACCGTAAAAGCATCAACATTGCGAGTAATGTGAACTTAACAAACTGGTTAAAATTTGATGTTGTAGCACAATATAATTTAGAAAAATCAAACAACAGAGTAACGGTTTCTGATGCGGAGGCAAATCCAAACTGGGGGACTTACATGATTGGTAATACGGTTGACATTCGAAATCTTGCCCCAGGTTATGATGCCAACGGAATTGAAGAAGCATGGAATCCTGTTGCTGTAGCAACAAACCCTTATTTTGTTGTTAATAAAATTAAAAACAAAGACACTAAAAATCGTTTCATCGGGATGTTGAACGTAAAGGTGAATTTTACTCCTGAGTTATTCCTTCAAGGTAGAGTTGGACAAGATTATACTGATTATGATTTCTTCGGATACATTCCAAAAACAACTTTAAACAATCCGGTTGGATATGCGCAGGGTTCAAAAATGAAATTATCAAACATCAATTCTGAAGCAATTCTTAATTATACCAAAAAGAATTTCTATAATGATTTCTCTTTAAATGCTTTAGTTGGAGTTAACTCTCGTACGACCTTGAGAGACGAAACCAGAGTTGAAGGTTCAAATTTTGTATTAAATGATTTTTATGCTTTAAGCAATTTATCAACTTTGGCTTATAGCTATCCTTACGGAAAAACCAAAACCAACTCGGTTTACGGTGCGGCTGATTTTGATTATAAAAACATTGTATTTTTAAATGTAACAGGCCGTCAGGATTGGTTTTCTACCCTTTCAAAAGAAAACAATACGGTATTTTATCCTTCTGTTGGAACAAGTATAATTGTTTCGGATATTATAAAACTGCCAGAATTTGTTTCGTTTGCTAAATTAAGAAGTTCATGGGCAGAAGTGGGAGGCGCAACGCCAGATCCTTATGCATTGAACCAATCGTATTCAATGATTCAGGGCGGACATAACGGCCAGCAGGTTCAGGGGCCAACAAGTTCAAGAGTTCCAAATGCGACTTTAAGTCCGTTGACATCTACAACATTTGAGATTGGAACAGATTTAGGATTTTTCAACAATCGTTTAAATCTTGATTTTGCTTGGTACAACCGTGCGACTACAAACGATATTGTTGAAACTACAATTTCTACTGCTTCTGGAGCTAATACTGCTTTATTGAATTTAGGAAAAATGAGGAACAGAGGGGTTGAGTTTTTAGTAAGCGGTAAAATCATCAATTCTGATAAATTCTCTTGGGACGCAAGTTTCAACGGATCTTACAACGAAAATAAAGTTGAAGCCCTTACAGATCAGTTAAACTCCATTACAATGGCAACTTCTGTAAACGGATATGTAACGATTACAAGTGATGTTGGACGTCCGTACAGTATTATAAAAGGGTACAGACCTCGTAAAGATGCCAACGGAAATACGGTTTACAATGTAAGCGGAGGATCTGCCACTATTGCGCAGGGACCACTTGAAGAATTAGGTCAGGGAGTTCATCCTTGGGCTGCTGGACTTACCAACGAATTCAAATACAAAAACATTTCATTAAGCTTTTTAATCGATGGTAAATTTGGCGGAAGCTTATATTCTGGAACTAACTTGTACGGAACTCGTATGGGATTGACAAAATTGACGCTTGAAGGTCGTGAAAGCGGTTTGCCAATTAAAGGTGTTGATGTTAACGGAAATCCGGTTGATATGGTAATTGCTCCTGAAAACCTAAGAACGTATTATGACGGTTTAAGAAACATTTCTTCTGAATTTGTTTATGATGCAAGTTTCATCAAATTAAGACAAGTAATTCTGGGTTACGATTTACCTATTGAAAAAATAAAAGGATTGTCAAAACTTCAGGGCGCTTCGGTTTCATTTGTGGCAAGAAACTTATTCATTCTTTACAAGAAAACACCAAACGTAGATCCTGAATCTGTATTTAGTGCCGGAAATGCTCAGGGTGTAGAACAATTTGGAGTACCAAAAACAAGAAGTTTCGGTTTAAACTTAAATGTCAAATTTTAAGCTTGCTTTATTTCTAATAATTAAATTAAAAAACATGAAAAAGATAACCCTTTTATATATCGCAGGCTTACTTTTAGGAAGTATGACAGCTTGTACCGATGATTTTGAAGAAATCAATACGAACCCTAATTCAGTTGAAAAACCAGATCCGAATTTTATTTTCAGTAAAGCACAGCTTGACGGTTTAAACAACAATTATTTTGCAACTAATATTTTAGAATGCGGCGGAATGCTGCAGCATTATGCAACTTATAAAGAAGCATCTGGAGCTGGTGATAAATATTTGAGTAATGAAGTTTATTATTCTGCTTATTTTAATCAGGCTTATCCAACCGCTTTAAATGAAACGGAAGTTGTAATAAATGAGGTAAAAAACAATCCAAACGAAAGCAACAAATTGAATATTGCGAGAATCTGGAAAGCTTATTTATACCACAGACTTACTGATTTATACGGAGATATTCCATATTCTGAAGCTGCAAAAGCCAACAGTACACAAATCTTTCTTCCTAAATATGACTCTCAGGAATTTATTTATAAAGATTTATTGAAGGAATTAGACGAAGCGGCGACGGCATTAGATCCTGCAAAACCTAGTTTCGGCAAATCTGATTTTATTTATGACGGGGATGTTGCCAAATGGAAAAAGTTCTCTTATTCGTTAATGCTTCGTTTAGGATTACGATTAACAAAAGTTGACGCTGCATTGGCACAAACCTGGGTAACAAAAGCTATTGCAGGCGGAGTAATTTTAAACACCGCTGATAATGCGATCATGAAATACACGGATGGCCCAAATGATTTTAATAGAAATCCGGTTGGTTTCGATTCGAGAAAACAAGATTTTACAGCAGGTTCTTTCGGTACAAAAAATGTGGAAGGCGGAAAATTAGCTAAAACATTTATCGATTTATTACAATCAACTGCCGATCCAAGAATTAGTGTTTATGCGGGTGTTTGGCAGGGAACAACTCAAAATACAGCGCTTGCCGTTCAAAAAGGTTTCCCTAACGGAACTAAAATTGCCCCAACTCCTGCTGAACAGGCAACGTATTCTGAGCCTAACCAAAGTACGGTTTTTAGATACGATGCACCGCTTGTTTTAATCAGCAACGCCGAAACTAATTTATATTTAGCTGAAGCCGCTGCAAGAGGTTGGTACGCTGCATCTGATAAAGATTTATACGAAAAAGGGGTTCAGGCTTCTTTCTTAAACATGGGAATTTATGGAGTAGCTTACACAATTCCAGATGCAACGCCATATTTAACGGCAAATCCATACAATGCTGCAGGATCTTTTGAGGCTAAAATGAATCAAATTCATACTCAGGTTTATATTGCCTTATTTGTAGACGAGCAGGAAGTTTATGCCAACTGGAGAAGAACAGGTTATCCGGTTTTAATTCCGGTAAACTTTCCGGGTAATGTTACAAACGGCACAATACCAAGACGTTTCAAATATCCAACCAGCGAATATTCAGTGAATTCGACTAACTTAGCAGAAGCGGTTAAACGTCAGGGACAAGACCTTTTTACAACAAAAATCTGGTGGGATAAATAAAAATAATAACCGTTGACGTAATTAAACACATAGAGACATAGTTTTTGAAAGTGTTGAGAAAGGCGTTTCACTTGCATTAACAAACATAGTTGCTATGTTTTAAAAGCTGGCTTTTTTTGTTACTCTTTATTCAGTAAAAAATCTATGTTTCTATGTGTTTAATAAAAAATTACTCTCAACGGAATTAATAATAAAAGATAAATGAGCATTTTAATTCTTACGGCATGCATTGCGTTTTTAATCATACAAATAGCTTGGCTTAAAATCAATCCGTTTATTGCCTTTATCATAACAGCTTTATTAGCAGGCCTGTTTTTAGGCCTGCCCATAAGCACTTTATCACAGACCGTTCAAAAAGGTTTGGGCGAAATGTTAGGATCTATTACGCTGATTATTGTTTTCGGAACTTGTATTGGTAAACTTACCGTTTCATCAGGCGCCGCCAATGTCATTGCCAAAACAGTCATGGGATGGACGGGCAGAAAATACGTTCGACTCGGCTTAATGATTACTGGATTTATTGTTGGGATACCTCTATTTTATAGTGTTGGATTTGTTTTGTTAGTACCTCTAATCTTTTCAGTAGCCCATCAGTTCAAACTGTCAAAAGTATATCTGGGAATTCCAATGCTGGCGTCGCTTTCAGTAGCACACGGTTTTTTGCCCCCGCATCCGTCACCAATGGCTTTGAGCAGTATTTTAAATGCTGATATTGGACTCGTTTTAGTCTACGGAATTATAATTGCAATTCCGACTATTTTTATCGCCGGATTATTATTTTCTAATTTCCTTAAAAACATCAAAACCGAATCGGATCATGAAATTTTAAATGTTGAAGAAGTCGTAAACCATGGTAAACTTCCGAGTTTTTCCCTGAGTTTATTTTCGGCTTTATTTCCTGTTTTTGGTTTGACTATAACTTCAATATCGCCTTTAATTTCAACTAATGAAACGTTGGTTGAGATTTGCAAAACAGTAGGAGAACCAAGTATGATTATGCTTATTTCTTTATTGCTCTGCACCTACACTTTGGGAATAAGAATGAACCGAAGCATCCCATCTATAATGGACGATTATGCCCTTGCGATAAAAGATGTCGCTTTGATTGTTTTAATTGTAGGCGGTGCCGGAAGTTTGAAAGAAGTTATGATTGTAAGCGGCGTAAACGAAACTATTGTTGCGGCCTTAACACAAATAAACATTCATCCGTATTTATTGGCCTGGATGATGGCAGCGATTATTCGCGTTTGTGTAGGTTCTGCAACCGCAGCCGGATTAATGACTGCAAGCGTTTTATTACCTTTGTTACAAACTACTGGTCTCGACCCTAATCTATTAGTTTTATCTGTTGGAGCCGGAAGCTTAATGTGCTCGCATGTAAACGATCCGGGTTTTTGGATGTTCAAAGAATATTTTAATATCAGCCTGAAAGACACGTTCAAATCATGGACGGTTATGGAATCTTTAGTATCTGTTTTAGGAATTGTTTTCGTATTTATTTTAAACTCAATTATACATTAATATCATGAATTTATTACCACAAGAAAAATTTGAAACCCTTGGCCTTTCATTACCGCCAGCGCCTCAACCTCTTGGCATATATAAACCTTATTTAGTCGACGGAAAATACTTGTATCTTTCTGGTCACGGTCCGGTTCGCGACGATAAATCTTTAATCATTGGCCGAATTGGCGATGACATGGATATCGAAGAAGGAAAACTGGCTGCAAGACAAGTTGGCTTAACGATGCTTTCGACAATTGTAACCAATTTTGGAAGTCTGAACAAAGTAAAAAGAGTGATAAAAGTTTTAGGAATGGTAAATTGCAACGGTGATTTCCTAAGACATCCATATGTAATAAACGGCTGCAGTGAATTATTCGCTGAAGTTTGGGGACAGGAAAACGGAATTGGAGTAAGAAGCGCCGTAGGAATGGGTTCTTTACCAGACAATATTCCTGTTGAAGTTGAAGCTGTTTTCGAATTATTCTAAAAAATAGGCCACAGACGATAAAGATTAAAGAGCAATCTGAATTGGTTAAGGAAATACTTTGATTCTAAGTCTGTGGTTATGTAAAAATATATAGGCCACAGATTATAAGGATTAAAAAGGATTTTTTTTTTCGCCACGAATTACACGAATTTTCACGAATTACTTTTTTTACTTCAAGCATATAAAAATTAGTGAAAATTCGTGTAATTCGTGGCAAAAGATTTAACCACCATCCAAAGAAATCCTTTTAATCTGTGAAATCTGTGGCAAAAAACAAAAAACATGAATACAAATATCCCACAAACAAGAATAGCAACATTTGGAGAATTATTACTTCGGATGAATGTTGCCAATGGAAACCGGTTTACTCAGGCAGATGAAATAAAAATTCATGTGGGCGGTGCCGAAGCCAATGTTTGTGTTTTACTTTCCCAACTCGGAATCCAAACCGACTATATTACCCGATTGCCCGAAAATGATTTGGCACAACTGGCTTTAAACGAAATTCAGAAATACAAAGTAAATACTTCAAAATGTATTTATGGCGGAGAACGTTTGGGCTTGTATTTTGTTGAATCCGGAAATCAAATCAGACAATCGCAGGTTATTTACGACCGAAGCAATTCTTCTTTCGCAACCATTCAAAAAGATCAAATTAACTGGGACAAAGTTTTAAAAGATGTTACGCATTTTCATTGGTCAGGAATAAGTCCGGGAGTTTCTAATGAAGCAGGTTTAGCTTGTAAAGAAGCAATTTTGACAGCGCATAAAAAAGGCCTTCCAATTTCTTCTGATTTTAATTACAGATCCAAATTATGGCAGTACGGAAAACATCCGTCGGAAATTATGCCCGATTTATTACAATACAGCACGATAAACGTTGCAGATTTAGATGCGATTGAAATTTATTTCGGAATCAAAACCGACAGCAAAGAATCTGACGAGAATCGTTTTCAAAAAACATTCGAATTATTAAAAATAAAAATGCCTTTTCTAAAAACATTGGCAATGAGTTTTAGAAAATCAGACGGGCCGGCGCATTTATACAAAGGTTTATTGATACACGAAGATAATTTTTACCAAACGCCAGAACACAAAATACATGTTGTAACAGATCAAATTGGTTCTGGAGATGCGTTCAACGCAGGATTGCTATACGGATTATCCAATAAATTATCGGGGCAGGAATGTATTGAATGGGCAACAGCCTGCGGTGTTATCAAACAAAGCATTCACGGAGATTTCGCGATAAGCAATCTCAACGAAATAGGTCATTTTATTAAAAACGGCTCAAGTAATAGAATTAATAGATAAATAAAGAATATGTACAGCATTTTAAAAACGCAAGGTGTACTTCCGTTAGTAACCCAAATCAACATTGAAACAGCCCAAATAGTATTGCAATCAGCGGCTGATGCTGGCATAAAAATTATCGAGTTTGCTGCTCGCGCAAATGATGCAAAAGAAGTTTTTACTCAAATGACAGCCTTTAAAAAAGCAAATAATCTGGATGTTAAAATAGCCGTTGGTTCTATTTTGTCTGTTGATGAAGCAGCAATATACCATCAATTAGGAGCAGACTGCATTGTTTGTCCGCATACTGACCCAGAAATTGGTGCTTACTGCCTTAAAAATAATATTTACTGGATTCCCGGGGCTGCTACTTTAAATGAAATATTACACGCCAATAAATTAGGTGCCGAGGTTGTAAAACTTTTTCCGGCTGATAAAATCGGTGGTCCCGGATATGTAAAAGCGATACGAGCGCCTTTTCCAAGTTTAAAAATAATGCCAACCGGAGGCGTAACGCTCGAAGAAAGCAATTTAAAATCTTGGTTTAAATCCGGAGTTGTCTGCGTGGGAATTGGTTCTAATTTATTTTCGAAAGAAATGCTTTTGAATTTAAATTACGAACAGGCATTGCAGGCTTTTCAAAATTTAATTGAAGTTGTAGAAAAAACAAGAAACTAAATTATGCAGGAAAATTGGTGGAAAATTAAATCTGATATCAACATTGATACGCCATTTTTAGCCGCTTACGAAGATCGTATCCGGTTTAATCTTGAACGCCTTATTGGTTCAGTAAATGGTGACACACAAAAATTAAGGCCTCATATTAAAACCCATAAAATTGGCGAAATTTTGGAATTGTTTAAAATCTACAATATCAAAAAAATAAAATGCGCCACAATTGCCGAAGCTGAACTAGGAGCAATACACGAAATTCCGGATGTTCTTCTCGCCTATCAGCCCATTGGAATTAAAAAAGAAAGATGGATTTCGTTAATTCAAAAATATCCTGATATTTCTTTTTCAACCATTACAGACAATCTGGATTCGGCGAAAGCCTTAAATGAAATTGCGAAAGAAAACAATTTAAAACTGCACATTTATCTGGATTTAAATACCGGAATGAACAGAACGGGATTTTCAATTTCAGAAGATTGGACAGCTTTAATCGATAAACTTATTAAATTAAAAAACCTTCATCTTGAAGGAATTCATATTTACGATGGTCATTTAAAAGGCAGTGCCGAAGAAAGAACGAATGCGGCTTCAAGTTCATTTTCTGAAATAAAAGAAAAAACAGAAGCAATCGAACAAAAACTGGGTTATGAATTAAAAATTGTTGCCGGCGGTTCTAATACTTTTCCGTTTTATGCTACTCAGGAAAATGTAGAATGCAGTCCGGGAACTTTTGTTTTTTGGGATTCCAATTATCAGATTCATCTACCCGAACAAAAATTCAAACCTGCTTTGGTTATCGTTGGAACCATAATTTCAAAACCAACAAATACAGCGCTTTGTATTGATATTGGCTACAAAGCGGTTGCTTCAGAAAATCCAATTGAGAAACGATTAGTGATTTTAAATGATGAAAATCTAATCCCGACAGCACATTCTGAAGAACATTTGATTTTAGAAAATAAAGGAAAAAACGAGTATAAAATTGGCGACACTATTTATGCACTTCCTTATCACGTCTGCCCTACCTGCGCGCTTTATGATACGGTTCAGGTTGTAAATAAAGGACATCAAATTTGTGATCAATGGAAGGTTGCCGCCCGAAGCAGAGAAATTAATATATAAAATTTAAGTCAAAATATATGTTTATAATAGACGCCCATTTAGACCTGAGCATGAATGCGATGGAATGGAATCGTGATTTAAGAAATGATGTTCCTACTCTTCGCAATTTAGAAAAAGGGATGACGGACAAACCTGATCGCGAACGCGCCACAGTTTCATTTCCTGATTTGCGACGCGGTAATATCGGAATTGTTGTGGCAACGCAAATTGCAAGATTTGTAAAACCGGGCAGTATTATTCCGGGTTGGAATTCTCCTGAACAAGCCTGGGCACAAACACAAGGGCAATTGACTTGGTACAAAACCATGGAAGAAGCGGGAGAAATAACGCCGATTACAGATAAAAAATCGCTCCAAAAACAACTTGATTTATGGAACGACGGAACTCCAAACGATAAAAAGCCTATTGGGTATATTTTAAGTTTAGAAGGTGCTGATTCTATAATTGATATTTCTTATTTAGAAAAAGCATACAATTATGGTTTACGAGCAATTGGCCCTGCGCATTACGGTCCAGGACGTTACGCAAACGGAACGGACGCAACGGGAAAAATGAATCAAAACGGTCTTGATTTATTAAAAGAAATGGAACGTTTGAATATTATTCTGGATGCAACGCATTTATGCGACGATGCTTTTTGGCAGGCTTTAGATCATTATAACGGGCCGGTTTGGGCAAGTCATAACAATTGCAGAAGTCTGGTTGATCACAATCGTCAATACAGCGATGAAATGATAAAAGCTTTGATTTCAAGAGGAGCTGTTATTGGAGGCGCTTTAGACGCTTGGATGTTGGTTCCGAATTGGCAGAGAGGTATTTCGATGCCATTAGAAATGAATTGTGATTTAGAAACGGTTTTTAAACACATGGATCATATTTGCCAGCTTGCCGGAAATGCGAACCACATTGGTGTAGGTTCAGATTTGGACGGTGCTTTTGGAACAGAACAATCTCCGTACGATTTAAATACGATTGCTGATTTGCAAAAATTGGTTCTGATTTTTAAAAACCACGGATATTCTGATGAAGATTTAGATAAAATCTTTCATCAAAACTGGATCAACTTTTTAATGAAAAATTGGGATTAAATAAAAACTAAACTTGGAACTGCCTTCTTATACGATTGTAATTTTTCGTCGCTTGGATCAACTTCCGTCACAATGTAATCTACCTCAGATAAGTTGGCAATTTTCATTTTTAGAACCGTATCCAGTTTTTCAGAAATCGTAAGAATCGCTGTTTTTTCTGAAGCCTGAATCATTGCTTTTTTTACCTGAACTGTTTCCCAGTCAGAATCTGAGAAACCGCCTTCGATATCTAAAGCATTGGTTCCTAATATTAATAAATCGACTTTAATATTAGCCAGCTGATTATAAACATCGCCGCTTACACACATTTGGCTGTAAGATGAAATACTGCCGCCAATCATGATAATTTTAACGTTGGGTTTGTCCAGAAGTTCAACCGCAGATAAAACGGTAACCGTAAAAATAGTTAAACTTAAATCGTTAGGAATTAAACGAATGAATTCTCTAATTGTCGTTCCGCCGCCAATTAATAAAACCATTCCGTCATGAAGAAGGCCTAATGTTTTTTGCGCAATAATTTGTTTGGATTCACCCGCATAAGTTTGATTAGAGGAAGAATGGTGATAGGCTTTTGTCATCGCGCCGCCTTTTACTTTAATCAATAAAGATTCTGACTCAAGTTCATTTATATCACGTCTTACAGTATCTTCTGAAACAAATAATTTAGCCGAAAGGGTTTCAAAACTTACACGAGTATGCAAGTTAATCTCTTTTAAAATAAGATTTTTACGTTCTTCTTTAGTGTAATTAACCACTTCATTATCATTATTCATGCAAATTCGTTTTTGTAAGGACAAATGTAAACAATAAATGCAATATTCTTGCGAAACAAATTATAACACAACGTAATTAAAAAGTTAATTACGCTATTTTAAAGACATTTAAACGCCAATACCTTTTGCAAAAAAAATGCAGACTAATTTTACAAACCTTAAATTTGCTTAACAAAACAAAAAAGTAACCATGCAAAAAAGTATATTTCTCTTTTTGATTTTCTGTTTTTCTTTCGGAAATGCGCAAAGTACTTCAGATAATATTTCGATTATTCCCGCTCCAAATTTTTATAAAACAACCGGAGACAGCATTCGCATAAGCGGAAAAATTAAAATTGCATTTGATAAAAATAAATACAGCGCAAAAGAATTGAAAACGGCGCAGATTTTTGAATCAGCTATTAATTCGAATACGTCAAATAAAAAAAGCAATATTGAAGTTTTGTTTATTGCCGAAAAACCATCTGCAGTTTCAAAAAAAGAGGCTTACAAAATCAATATTTCTTCCAAAAAAATAATCGTAACAGGAAGTGAAGAAGGATTATTTTATGCTGTTCAGAGTTTATTACAGCTTTTGCCGAATCAGCCCAAAAATCAGGAAGTAAAATTACCTTGCGTTTCCATCGAAGACCAGCCCAGATACGACTACCGCGGGCTTCACCTCGATGTGTGTCGTCATTTTTTCTCAGTTGATGTTATAAAAGATTTTATTGCACAAATGTCTTATTATAAATTAAATAATTTCCATTGGCATTTAACTGATGATCAGGGCTGGAGAATTGAGATAAAAAAGTATCCAAAACTGACCGAAGTTGGTTCTAAAAGAGCACAGACTTTAGTGGGCAATAAGTTCGAGAGATTTCCTTATTTTTTTGACGGAAATCCGTACGGCGGTTTTTATACTCAGGAAGAAATTAAGGACGTTGTGAAATTTGCCGAAGACCATTATGTAAATATTATTCCCGAAATCGAAATGCCGGGTCATGCAACTGCGGCGGTAACGGCTTACCCAAATTTATCTTGTTTTCCCGATCGAAATTATAAAGTGGTAGAATCATGGGGCGTTTTTGAAGATATTTTTTGTGCCGGAAAAGAGGAAACTTTTACTTTTTTAGAAGATGTTCTAACCGAAGTAATGGCTTTATTTCCGAGTAAATATATTCATATTGGCGGAGACGAATGCCCAAAAGCCAGATGGAAAGAATGTCCAAACTGTCAAAAGAGAATTAAAGACTTAGGTTTAAAAAACGAACATGAATTACAAAGTTACTTAACAACCCGAATCGAGAAATTCTTAAACGCACACGGAAGACAAATTCTGGGCTGGGACGAAATGCTCGAAGGCGGACTTGCTCCAAATGCAGCCGTAATGTCATGGCGAGGCGAATCTGGCGGAATCAGCGCGGCCAAACAAAAACATTTTGTAATCATGAATCCGGAGCAAGTTCTTTATTTAGATTATAATCAGGGTTATTCTCCTCAGGAACCTTTAACAATTGGAAGATTAACAACGGTTGAAAAAATATACAAGTATAACCCAACTCCTGTAGACAGTTTAACGGTTGAAGAGCAAAAATATATTATGGGTGTGCAGTCGAATCTTTGGTCTGAATATTTGACAAGTCCGACGAAATTAAATTATATGATTTATCCGAGAGTTTTTGCTTTAGCAGAAATTGCCTGGACAGAACCTCAGAATAAAAACTACAACAATTTTATTTTGAACAGAATTCCGCATCATTTAGAAAAACTGGAAGCGCAAAAAAGAATGTATAAAGTTCCAATTCCTTTTGGCGCTGAAGAAACAGCTTTAATTGCATCAAAATATATTCTGGACTTAAAACCAACAATTAAAAACGGGCAGATTTTCTATACCATTGATGGTTATAATCCGGATGAAACGGCAGAACTTTATACTAAACCTGTAACGATAAACATTCCAAAAGGCGAATTTAGAATTATCAAAGTGGTTCAAATCAGCGAAAGCGGTAGAAAAAGTTCTATCAATAAAATTATTGTCCGAAATCCAGATTTAAAACCTGCTTTAGCCATTCAACCCTACAAGAATGGTTTGAAATACGAATATCATATCGGAAACATTACGGAGGGCAAAATTTTCGAACTTGCAAAACCTATTTCTTTCGGAATTTATGAAGAAAAAATCAGTGCGGAAAAATGGAAAACAAAATTACAGCGTTATATCGGCTTAAAATTCAACGGATACATCTTTATTCCAGAAACAGCAAATTACACCTTCTCGACGCTTTCAGACGACGGATCAGAGCTTTTTATAGATAATGAACTCATTGTAAATAATGATGGTATTCATTGGGCACATGAAGCATATGGAGCGGTTAAACTTGAGAAAGGTTTTCATGAAATCTACATCAGTTATTTTGACCAAATTGGAGGAACAACTTTAACTTGTTTTATTCAGCAGGAAGGAAAAGAAAAACAGGAAATTAGTGAATCACAATTGTATTACGAATAAAACATAAAAAACGCATTCACTAACCAAATGAATGCGTTTTTACTTTCTATTATCTATTTATTAACTATTACTCTTTATTTTTAGTGTTCAGTTTATTCTTTACTCTCTCATTTCAAAACATCAAAAGCAACATTATAAGTTTTACCTTCAAAAACTTCTTTCATTTCAAGTTTTCCAGTATTTAAACCACTTATTTCAAACTCTACTTCCTCATCTTTATCCAAAACCCACTCTGGAGATTTTATTTGGGTGATTATTATTTTAGTTTCGCTGGCATCCTGCCATTGCCATTTACCAAATTCTAAGTAACTTCCTTTTTCTTGAGATGTAATACTAAAATTCGTAAAACAAGTTCCGGCTTTAGAAAAATTTACTAAACTAACCGTATCTATAATAGTTTCTTTTTTGGTGAATTTCCAGGTATTATCGCATAACAAATCTGTTTTGGGTGTACTGGTAAACTCAGCTGCTTTAGTCACTTTTAGCTGATAAGTATAGGTATCAGATCCTTCGTATTTAATTGAAAACGTAATATTATCAGGATCACTATCATCCACTTTCATGGAACCGAAATTAGAAAGGAGCAAAATATCTGTATCTAAAACTTCATAAGTACCAGAAACAATAATTTCGGCGTTCTTTTTTGAAGTTTTACTGGTTTCGTTTTTTATGATGATATAGTTTCCGTTTGTATCAAACTCAACCGATTCAAATTCTGTTGAATTTTGCACGATCCATTTTTTACTGATGCTTTCTTTTTGGATATTTTCTCTTTCGGTATTTTCTTCCTGAGCGCAGGAAAACAAATTAATTAACACTAATAAAGAAACTATTATTCGGATGGTTTTGTACATTTTTTAATCTATTATAATAAGATCAAATTTATCGTCTCTTATTTAAACCTGCATCACTATTTATAGTGATTTAATAATTTGAAATCTCTTCCAAGTAAAATGTTTTATCTGCTAAAATTTCTGGATTATAATTCTTAGCACTTTTATTAAGATGGAAACAAATATTAAAAAAGGCAAAAAATAACCGGGAAGTAAAAGGATTATCCAGCCGTCTCCGTTATGGGGTTTTCCATAATGTCCGCAAATAAAAATCAACACGGCCCAAAAAAGAAATTGAACTATTGACAACAAAAACCAATGCAGTAAAAACTGCCAGTAATGATCTATAAAAAATGAAATCAAAAAGCTTATAATAATGCTTCCGCCAAACACATAAGAACCATATTCTATTACAAAAGATTCTGAAAAACCGCCAATAAAAAACAGCAGCAAAAACAAAATACAAGTAAACAGTAATTGATAATACAAATAATTATCATTGGTAAAAAAAGGCATATTGATCGTAAACATATTTGTTCCTTTTACTGCTTTAAGAACAGTTGTTATATGAAATCAAATTTATTTTGAACGCTTTAATTACACATCACTATTTCTAATGAAATAAAAAAACGCATTCAAATTAATGAATGCGTTTGGTAATTTATTTAGAAGCTGCCTTACTGATTTTTTCAAAATCATTATCTTTTAAATTGTATGCAAAACCAGCACCGTAAAATTGATATACAGGATTACCTGTTTTAGCATTTACAACCTGAATATATTTATTTCCATTCATGCTAACATATCTCAAATAATAAATTTCTTCATTATTTAAAATTTTTCTTTTAAGATCTTCCTCTCTAATAAATTGAAATTTATATTTGTAATCTTCTAGTAGATTTTTTAGATTTTTTTCATCTCTAAGTTTTTCTGATACCCTCCAAGGGTTGTATTCCATCATGTAAGCTTCAGGAATATAAAGCACATTGTCTCTTAGATTAGTAATTTCCGGATTAATGAAACTATCGAAAGAACTAGAATGTTCTCCCTCAGTAATTCTTTTATTTATTAACTGAAAATAATTTTTCAGCATTCCTAAACTAGTGTTTGTAAAACTGTCCTTAGTATACATTCGCGTATATAACTCTTCGGAAGTCCCTCCTCCCATTGCTCGAGATAAAAATTCATTATTAACACTAAGTGGAGCATTGGCAATATTTGTAAAACTTTCATTTACAATATTTTTCAATTTTTCATCGTATTTCTTTTCACCAGGTTTAAGCTTATTAAATCCTTTATCATATCTCTCTTTATTAAAAACTTCAATCTCAAAGTAAGTATGTACATAAGTCGTTCCTTTCGATGTAGTAGTAACATCTCCAGTAAAATCAGCAATCGAATATTTCTCATCTGTATAATCCAACCTATTAAATTCAGTGAGGTCCAAAACTTTAAAAGGTGTTACTGTCCAGACTTCTTTTAAGATTTTTTCATAATCTTCTTTTTTATTTAATTCAGGCAAAACAAAAATGGTAGTTGTTTTTTTAAACTTTTCCATGTCTTCATTTTTAACCTCATTGTTTTTTCCCTTATAGGTATAATCGACGTAAACCTGAGAATAATTTTCAACACTGACAATCAGCATTATAAATAGTAAAATTCTTTTCATTAAATGATTTTGTTTTTGTTTATTATTTGGGAATAAATGTAGCACAAAAAAACGCATTCAAATTAATGAATGCGTTCTTCTTTTATCTTAAAAAATTATTTACCGCTAATGGCTTTGCTGATTTTTTCAAAGTCATTATCCTTTAAATTATACGTTGCCGCTCCATAAAAATAATATACCGGATCGCCTGTTTTAGCATTAACAACCTGCAGATATTTATTTGCATTCATGCTTACATATCTTAAATAGTAAATCTCTTCATTATTTAAAATCTTCTTTTCTAAATCTTCATCTGTTATAAATTCATACTTATATTTATAATCTTCTAAAAGTTCTTTAAGATCTTTTTCGTCTCTCAGTTTTTCTGATATTCTCCAAGGGCTAAACTCCAGTTTATAAGCTTCCGGAATATATAGCGTATTATCTTTTAGATTTTTAATTTCGGGAGTTACAAAATCGTCATAAAGTCCGATGTTTTCTCCGTTAGTTAGGATTTTATTTATTTGCTGAAAATAGTTTTTCAGCATTCCTAAATTGGTGTTTGTAAACGATTTTTCGGTATACATTCTATCATAAAGAACACCTGCCTTTTCATCTGATCTTGCTACCATTGCATCTGCTAGAAATTTAGAATTAACAGAAAGCGGGGCTCTTGCAACAAAAGATAAATTTTCATTAAAAAGACTTTTCAGTTTTCTGCTATACTTTTTATCATCAGATTTTAGCTTTGCAAAACCTTTCTCAAATTTTTCCTGATCTAAAAGCTGTATTCCAAAATTAGTATGAACATAAACAGTACCTTTTCCTGTTACTCTTATATCTCCAAAAAGCTCTGCAAATGAATAGGCATCGTCAGCATAACCTGTTATATTAAAATCTTTAAACTCAACTAATTTGTAAGGCGTTACAGTCCAGACTTCTTTTAAAATTTTTTCGTAATCTTCTTTTTGATTTATTTGAGGCAGTACAAAAATGGTAGTTGTTGCCTTAAATTTTTCTAACTCTCCTTTTTCAAATTTTTCGTTTGCTCCTCTATCAGACGGAGAAACCGAAACCTGAGAATAGTTTTTAACACTGAAAACCAGCATTACAAATAGTAAAATTCTTTTCATTAAATGATTTTGTTTTTGGTTATTATTTACGGAATAAATGTAGTACAAAAAAAACGCATTCAAATTAATGAATGCGTTTTTTAAATATACTAAATTGTTGTATTATCCTTTCAAGCTTGCTGCTAAATACTCACGGTTCATACGTGCGATATTTTCAAGCGAAATTCCTTTTGGACACTCGATTTCACAAGCTCCTGTATTTGTACAGTTTCCAAAACCTTCTAAATCCATTTGGTGAACCATGTTTAATACACGGTCAACTGCCTCAACTTTACCTTGCGGCAATAATGCATATTGAGAAACTTTTGCAGAAACGAATAACATTGCCGATGAGTTTTTACAAGTTGCAACACAAGCTCCACAACCAATACAAGCTGCAGCATCAAATGATTTATCTGCATCGTGTTTGTTAATTGGAATTGTATTTGCATCAATTGTATTTCCTGAAGTGTTTACAGAGATAAATCCTCCTGCATGTTGAATTCTGTCAAAAGAACTTCTGTCAACAACTAAATCTTTAATTACAGGGAAAGCTTTTGCTCTAAATGGCTCAATAAAAATCGTATCACCATCTTTAAACATACGCATGTGTAACTGGCAAGTTGTAACACCTCTGTCTGGTCCGTGTGCTTCACCGTTGATGAATAAAGAACACATTCCGCAGATTCCCTCACGACAATCGTGATCAAATGCTACAGGCTCTTCTCCTCTGTTGATTAATTGTTCGTTAAGAACATCAAGCATTTCAAGGAAAGACATGTCTGGTTCGATTCCATCAATAGGATATTCTACAATCCCTCCTTTATCTTGGGCGTTTTTTTGACGCCATATTTTTAATGTAAGTTTCATACCTTTTTCGTTTGAAAGTCATAAAGTCGAAAGTCGAAAGTCGCTTGGCACATTTTGCCTTTTGACTTTAAGACTTTGGCTTTCGACCAAATTCTTATTTATAACTTCTTTGAACTAATTTAATGTTTTCGTAATTAAGAGGTTCTTTGTGTAATACTGCATCACTTGGTTTTCCTTTGTATTCCCAAGCTGCAACATATGCAAAGTTATCATCATCACGAAGTGCTTCTCCTTCTTCTGTTTGGTACTCCTCACGGAAGTGACCTCCACAAGATTCATTACGGTGTAAAGCATCTTTCGCGAACAATTCTCCTAATTCTAAGAAATCGGCAACACGAGTTGCTTTTTCTAATTCCTGATTAAATTCGTAAGCGCTTCCAGGAACTTTTACATCTTTATAAAACTCTTCACGTAAAGCAGCAATTTCTTCGATAGCCTCAGTTAAACCTTTAGCATTACGAGCCATACCTACTTTATTCCACATGATTTTTCCAAGTTTTTTGTGGAAATAATCAACAGAATGAGTTCCGTTATTATTGATAAATTTATTAATTTGATCAACAACCGCTTTCTCAGCTTCAACGAATTCTGGTAAGTCTGTAGAAATTTCTCCCATTTTAATATCCGGAGCTAAATAATCTCCAATAGTATATGGCAATACAAAATATCCATCAGCTAAACCTTGCATTAAAGCAGAAGCTCCAAGTCTGTTTGCTCCGTGATCAGAGAAGTTAGATTCTCCAATTGAGAAACATCCAGGAATTGTAGTCATTAAGTTATAATCAACCCAAGTTCCACCCATTGTGTAGTGAACCGCTGGGTAAATCATCATTGGTGTTGTATAAGGATCTTCGTCAACGATTTTGTAATACATCTGGAATAAGTTTCCGTATTTACTTTTCACGATTGCAGCTCCTAATTTAGTTACCAAAGCAGCATCCTTATCATCTAAACCTTTTACGTAAGCATCCTCCGTTCCGTAACGTTTAATTGCTGCTGCGAAATCCAAGTAAACCGCTTCACCCGTTTTGTTAACTCCAAAACCAGCATCACATCTTTCTTTAGCTGCACGAGACGCAACGTCACGAGGTACTAAGTTACCAAAAGCAGGATATCTTCTTTCTAAGAAATAATCTCTTTCTTCTTCAGATAAATCTGTTGCTTTTTTCTTTCCTTCACGGATTGCCTGAGCATCTTCTAATTTTGCAGGAACCCAAATACGACCGTCATTACGTAAAGATTCAGACATCAAAGTCAGTTTTGACTGGTGATCTCCAGAAACCGGAATACATGTTGGGTGAATTTGTGTGTAACAAGGATTTGCGAAAAACGCTCCTTTTTTATGAATTTTCCAAGCTGCTGTTGCGTTACTTCCCATAGCATTTGTTGAAAGGAAAAATACGTTTCCGTATCCTCCAGAACCAATTACTACCGCGTGAGCAGAATGTCTTTCGATTTCTCCGGTGATTAAGTTACGAGCGATAATACCTCTCGCTTTTCCGTCAACGATTACAATGTCAAGCATTTCGTGACGGTTGTACATTTTAATTTTTCCACGACCAATTTGACGGTTCATTGCAGAATAAGCTCCTAACAATAATTGTTGTCCTGTTTGCCCTTGTGCATAAAATGTACGAGAAACCAAAGTTCCTCCAAAAGAACGGTTATCAAGAAGTCCGCCATATTCACGAGCCAATGGTACACCTTGAGCCACACACTGGTCAATAATATTTGCAGAAACTTCAGCCAAACGGTGAACGTTTGCCTCACGTGCACGGTAGTCACCACCTTTTACAGTATCGTAGAACAATCTGTAAACCGAGTCACCGTCACCTTTATAATTTTTTGCAGCATTAATACCTCCTTGTGCAGCAATAGAGTGCGCACGACGAGGTGAATCCTGAAAACAAAATGCTTTTACGTTATACCCTAACTCAGCCAAAGTAGCCGCAGCAGAACCTCCGGCTAAACCTGTACCAACTACGATAATATCTAAATTACGTTTGTTAGCAGGGTTTACTAAATTAATATGATCTTTATAATTTGTCCATTTGTCCGCTATAGGACCACTTGGAATTTTTGAATCTAATGCCATTATAATTGATATTAATTATTGAAATGATGAAATAATGCGATAATTACGAAAGCGGCTGGCACCACAACTGCAAACCATAAACCAACTTTGCTTAAAAATCGAGAATATTTGTTGTGCATTCCCATTGATTGTAGAGAAGATGCAAATCCGTGCCATAAGTGAAATCCTAAAAGTATAAAAGACACACAGTACAATCCTGTACGTACCGGACTATGAAATTTATGAACTAACTCTCCGTAATACCTTGTAGCATCTGGAGCTGTTCCTGCTATATATTTATAGCCTAGTTCAGGAAACCAGAAATCATAAAAATGCAATCCTAAGAAAGCCAAAATAACCAATCCAGAAATAATCATATTTCTAGAACTCCAAGAAGCATTTGCAGCTCCGTTGTATTTCGCATATGCAATTGGTCTTGCTGCGCTGTTTTGAGCAGTAAGAATGAATCCCATTACGAAGTGCAAAATTACTCCGAATGCCAAAACTGGCTGCATTACATATTGTATCAACGGATTGTAACCCATAAAATGAGAGACTTCGTTGAAAACGATTTCACTCAAAATAGAAATAAAATTTAAGGTAACATGCAGCGCTAAAAACGTGATTAAGAATATTCCCGAAAGGGCCATAGCCACTTTCTTTAAGATGGAAGCATTCAACTGTGCAGATTGTGCCATAAGTGTTTAAGTAGTTTGTTTTAAAAAATTAGACAAAAATAACTCAATTACCAAAGAACTACAACCATTTCGTTGTTATTTATAATCATTTTAAAATAGACTACGTATACGTATTTTTACGTATAAATTTATTTTTAATAATAAATAATTTAGTATAAAAAAGCATAAAAAACTGCTTTAGAGTGATTTCAGCCTAATTTCAATACTTATGAGTTTCCTAAAAATTATGATATTGATATTTTATTCAAAGTTTTGATTTGTTTTCTTCAAAAGTACCAGCTGTACATAATTTTATGTAAGCAAAAAATTGTCATTCCATAACATAGTTTTACCTTTAGCAGCTCAAAAAAATAAGAATGAAAACAGGAATTGATGCCATCTCTTTTGATGTTGCAAACATACACTTACCCATAAAAACTTTGGCAATTGCCAGAAATATTGAACCAGAAAAATTAGAAAAAGGTCTTGGATTACTTAAAATGACTTTTCCGGATGTTCATCAGGATGCGGTTGTTTTTGGAGCAAATGCTTTAACTAAACTTATTACTGATAATAAAATCAACCTAAACGAAATAAGCCGAATTTATGTTGGTACCGAAAGCGGAATTGACAGCTCAAAACCAATTGCTTCTTATTTAATTAATTTAATGGAGCAAAAATTTGGCGAAGATTCATTGGCAGAATGCGATGTTGTAGATTTTACTTTTGCCTGTATTGGCGGAGTTGACGCTTTGCAAAACTGTCTTGATTTTGTAAAATTAAACCCGGCCAAAAAAGCAATTGTAGTTACGACCGATTTTGCTAAATATGATTTAAATTCTGGCGGGGAATATACACAAGGTGCCGGAGCGGTTGCGATGCTGATTACGGCAAATCCAAAAATTATTGCTTTTGATGATAATTGGGCAACAAGTACAAAAGGTGTTTTTGATTTCTTTAAACCGTACAGAACTATCTCTAAAGAAGAAATCACAAAAAATACCAACAATGATTCCTGGTTTGACAATTTAGAAGCCGAAATCGAAATTCACAAAGACCAGCCGGTTTTTGACGGACAATATTCAAATCAATGTTATATGGATCGTACGCGAAATGCTTACTTTTCATTTAAAAAATTAAAAAATACAACCGAAACGTTATACAACACTTGGCATAGTATTGTGATGCATTTGCCATATTCTTTCCAGGGAAGAAGAATGTTATCTGAAATTTACGCTTTAGACAGTGCCGAAAAAATTATTGCCGATGATATTGCACCTGCAGATTATCAGACAAAAATTAAAGAAGTAGCAAAATCTGAAGATTACAAAAGTTTTGTAACCGAGAAATTACAACCTGCAGAATTAGCTTCTTCCTTAATTGGAAATCTTTACACAGGTTCTATTTTCATGGGATTATTGTCGACTTTGGCTCATTTTTATGATACGAATGCAGCAATTTCGGGAACTAAATTTGGTTTCTTAGCTTACGGAAGCGGATCGAAATCAAAAGTTTTTGAAGGAACAATTCAACCAGAATGGAAATCACCTTTGGCAGATGTCAAACTTTTTGAAAATTTAGCCGAAAGCGTAGAAATTGATTTCAATACTTATGAAAGTCTTCATAAAAAAGAATTAAAACAAAGCGTAAGAACTCCAAAAAATGAATGGGTTTTAGACCGAATTGAAAAAGAGATTCCAGTTTTGATTGGAGCGAGATATTATAAATGGGTGGATTAGTAAATTCCAATTTTTGAAATCCCAAATTCCAATAAAAAACCGAAGCTATTGCTTCGGTTTTTTGTTTTTATAATACAACGTTTGTCATCCTGAGCGAAGTCGAAGGACACGTTAGCAGCTATACAAAGATTGTCGATTTTGCAAGCGGAGCTCCTTGCGTGTCCTTCGACTTCGCTCAGGATGACAAGCTTTGCGCCAAAAAAACCTTTGTCAAAGTTTTAAACTTTGACAAAGGTCGTCACACATAAATTAAATTGCCTCCAGCTTTAGCTGGAGGTTAAGAAAGTTTAATATAAATGGCTTTAGCCTAAATACTCCTTTTTGGCTAAAGCCTTGTCTTTTGTCCCAATATTACCCCCAGTTGAAACTGGGGGCTATTGAAATCTTTGAGAATAATTATTTATAAATAGTAAACTTATTATGACTCAAAGTAAAACCAAGATTTTCATAAATCGCAACATTTTCTACTCGTTTTTTGTTTGTGGTAACTTCGATACTTCTTAAATTATTTTGATCTGCAAAATTTAAAATCTCATTTATTAATAATCTTCCAACGCCTTGACCACGATAATTTTGATGAATAAAAAACTCCTGTATTTCACCAACCAATCCGCAATGATGCAGGAGATTTTGGGTATGAAAACTGATAAATCCTAAACCTTCCGTTTCATTTTCGGCAATTAGATATAGATTTCTTGGGTTTGAAATGTTTTCATTGAATATCGTCTTGAAAACTTCAAAATCTAAAACTTCATTTTCGAGTTCACAGATTGCTTTATAGACAAAGTCTAGATCTTGTTTTTTGATTTTTCTGATTTTAATTTTTGGCTTCATAATTAATTCGATTTAACCCATTTAGATTTTAAACACTGTTTTATTTTCTTCAAAATCGATCAGCCATTCTAAAGTTATAAATTTATCGCAATCATCTTTCATGTCGGAAGCCCAATCAATAAGTATCGCAGAACCTCCTTTTCTAATTTCATTTCTAACTATATCATAGTTTTCTTTTGCATCATCAGGCCCTAGTCCTGCTAATTCAAAAACAATATGTTTTGTTTTAGAAAATGTTGTGTATAATGAAAGTAGTCTTTTAGAATTCCAGTGAAGTTCGTTTATTTTCGTCTTTTTATTAATCCAGGGAATTTCATAAATTTTCTGGATAAATTTGCTTTCTAAATTTCCACTTTTCTTTAAATATTTGCCAACTCTTAGTGGGAAAAACAAACTTCTAAATTTTGATTCTCTAAAATAATCTACATAAGTCAACGACTTCGTGACAATCACATTTTCATTTTTTATTCTTCCAGTAAAAACATTCACTAATTCCGTTTTGATGCCTTGAAAATGAGCCCCTCCATACAAATACAAAATAACCAACTCCCCTTCTCTTAACTCAAAAGGCGGTATGAAATACTCCTTGGTTCTTATTCCTTTACTTTCTATTAATAGCTCTTTCATTTCTCAAGTCGTTCAAATTTCTGTTTGTATTTTTGAACATACTTCTTCCAATCTTCTTGATTTTTATAAACAGAAAAAGAATATTCAACGGTTTCTTTACTAAAATGATTTCCAAAAATATTATCTAAATATTCTATTCCAGAATCGATTACTTGCTTTAAAACCTGCAACTTATCAATTCCCGTTGCTTTGCAGGCTTTATCGAGCCACAATCCTTTTCCAATTTTCACATATTCTACAAGAAGGTTTTCTGTTATAAATTGAGAAGGAACATCGTTAATATCCGGTTGATGTTTTCCGTTTTTAAAAACTAACAAAATCAATTCTTCCGAATAATAATCTTCTGGAATTAATCTTAAAGTTGTACCGTTTTCGGCTGCTTTAAAATAAAGTGCTTCCGTTATAAATTCATCAGGAATTACCTGAATCGCAAAACCATCTTTGCTTACTAATTTTTCGCAGAGTTCAGAAGTTATTAAATCCTGATCGACAAACGGCAAAGCATGAAATGTAATATTCAATGCCAGATTACAAAGTTCTTCGGTTTTAAATTCTTTTGGAACCAGTTTAAGATCTCTGTAATTTGCCAAAACACGATCATGCCAATATTGATAAGTTTTAGCGGGTGGATTGTTTTGTTTTAAAACCAATTCACCTCTTGCCAAATCTCTTTCCAATTCTTCAAAAGTTTCAATTAACGGATTATCGAGTAATTTTCGAAGTTCGTTTGAGATAATTTCTTCGTCGGTTTCATCATCATATTCGCATTCGTTTTTTGGGTCAATTTCATCTCTGTCATTATAATAAAACAAATCATTTTTTCTTTCGGCAAATGCTGTATTGTGATCTGTAACGATAAAAACCGGAGAATTTATCGAACCTAAACAATTGAAATTTCCATGATTGTAATACGTCATCACAACTTCTTTTGCTGTAACGTTTTCTTTTATTTCAACATTGGCACCGCCAAGTAAAAGACTTTGGCAGTTTACATTTCCATTAATAAAAACATACGGCCCATAATCGCCTTCGGCATTTATAATTGAACCATTAACAGAAAAATCTCCGTTTATAAAAATGCCTTCAATTCTTATTTCGTCCATTTTTTTGACGGGAAGATTTAGCAATTTGGCCAGCCATTTTTTCTCTTTATCTTCATAAAGATCTAAATAAAAATTTTCTTCAAAATTGACATTTTCTTCTGCCGTTAGAAAAAAATCCCCGTCTTCCCATTCATCAAAATAATCAAACTTTTCATCCTCAGTTAAAAAAGGATATTTGGTTTTGATTTCGGCTATTGTTGTTAATTTGAAATTGAAAGTCTGCATTTTATTGGTATTGTTCGAAGTATTTTTTTGAATATCAAGATTACGTAATTCTAAATTGAAAATCAAACGATAGTCAGAAAAGTTGTATTTTTACCCGCGAAAAGATTTACAATTTGTATCTCACAAGAAAAACCTTGTTTTCTACATAAACCAAATAAGGTAACAGAATTTTAAATATCTTTGAACTATGAGCACAGAAATAAAACCAAAACATATCGGTCGAAATATCAGCCGTATTAGAGAGCTTAGAAACATGAAGCAGGAAGCGCTTGCTCTTGCAATTGGCACAACTCAACAATCTATCTCTATTATTGAAGGAAGCGAAAGCGTTGACGACGAAAAATTAAAAACTATTGCTGATGCATTAGGAGTTTCAAGCGAAGCTATTAAAAATTTTTCTGAAGATGCTGTTTTTAATATTATTGGAAATACTTATAATGACGACTCTTCTTCTATAAAAAACTATAATTGCACTTTTAATCCATTAGATAAACTTCTTGAAGCTATTGATAAAAATGTACAACTTTATGAAAGATTGATTCAAGTCGAAAAAGATAAAGCAACTTATTTAGAAAAATTACTTAAAGAAAAATAATTACCAAAAAGATTTAACTCTAAGTAAATAAGAAACCGAAGCTGGATTGGCTTCGGTTTTTTTTTATAATATTATGAATACTACTACGTATTATAAATCTTTATAATCTTGATTTTTATCTTTCTGGTTAATATCTGTCAATTCAAATAAATTAAATCCTGTAAGCTTTTCGTCTATTCTTTTTAATGTGTTTAGATTTATGTTTGCTTTTTTAAGAATTTGTAGTTTTATCTTACGTTGTATTTCAAGATCTTTATTCATAAATTTCACTCTCAAAAAAAGATTTTCATAATTACTATATAAAGACAGGAAATAAAAGAACGGAATACTTAAAACCGTAAGTTGAATTGGTAAAACAAATGCATTTAGATTATATACGCTTAGAATATTTTCATTATGAAAAATGAATTTATATACAGCAAATATTATACAAAATAAACCAATGAGTTCAATAATTATTTTAGTTAATTTAAATACTGGTTGATATTCATCTTTGTTTTGCGAAACTAAATTCATTAAATAGACAACGGTAAAAGTTGGAATTATAACCAATTCTGTAACAAAACTAAAAGTATAAAAATTCAGAAAAAACTCTAAGAAAATAGTAAGTTTAAAATTATCTTTTAAAACCTTAAAGAAGAACGATATTTCTTTTGCCTCATTTAATTTAAAAAATGACATAAATCCAAAACTAAAAAACCACAATACAGTATCTTTAAGCAAATTAAAATTCCAAAATTTATAATGTTTTAATACCAAAACCATAAATATTGTATAAAAAACTAGTAACAAAACTGTAAATAATATTCCTTCTACAAAAAATGACTTTAACAGTTTAAAAGTTGATTCTCTAATTTCTTTTTTTAAATTTATTAAAACAAGAATAATTACCCCCCAAACTATTGTTGCCAATTCCCGATTTGAAAACACTTCATTTAAACTCATTCTTTGACTATTATATAATTCAATTATTCTAGTTTACGAATATACAAAACCACAATAGATTAAATAAAAATTTTCTTATGAAACCAAATTCGCGTGAGGGATAGAGGCGGTATCCTTTTATGCAGCGGAGCGGAATAAAAGATATAGCCGAAAGCCCGACCCGGAGGGGCACGCCCAAATTATGATTCTGGGATTTCTCAATATTGTCATTTCGACGGAGGAGAAATCGCACTCGGGAATCTACAAAGAGAATCGCCAATCTTTGTCGAGTTTCTAGTGCGATTTCTCGTTCCTCGAAATGACAAGACTTTGTGTTTATCAATCTTTGTCGAGCTACTTGTGGAGATCTCTCCTTCGTCGAGATGACAAGATTGTGTAAAAATTTGCGCTAATCCTTCGACTTCGCTCAGGAAGACAAAAAAGTCGTAAATTTTGCGTCTTTGCGACTTTGCGAGATTATTTCATTACAGTTTGAAGAAAAAACTTTGTGCCTTAGCGCCTTCGTGGCAAACCCAAAAAACAAATAAGAAAACTTTAATAAATCAATTATACGCCACTTATTCAAAAATCACTAATTTTGAAATTCGAAGTTCAAAAACTAAGTTATTATGAAATATCATCAAATAAACAGCGCTCTTTTTGTAAAAAACCGCAAAAAATTCACGGCAGAAATGAAACCTAATTCGGTTGCCGTTTTCAACTCAAATGACATTTACCCAATTAGTGCCGACAGTACTTTGCCGTTTGCGCAACACAGAGATATTTTTTATCTAAGTGGTGTAGATCAGGAAGAAAGTGTTTTGCTTTTGTTTCCAGATGCGCCTTATGAGCATCAAAGAGAAATTCTTTTTTTAAGAGAAACTAATGATCATATAGCAGTTTGGGAAGGTGAAAAACTGACTAAAGAACGTGCTTTTCAGGTTTCGGGAATTAGAACGGTTTATTGGTTACAGGATTTTCATAAAGTTTTGAACGAAATGATGACGTATGCCGATACGATGTATATCAATACAAATGAACATTACCGCGCAACTGTTGAAGTAGAAACTCGCGAAGCGCGTTTTGTAAAATGGTGGAAAGATCGTTACCCAGCGCATAATGTTGCGAAAAGTAATCCAATTCTACAAAGAATTCGTTCTGTAAAAGAAAGCGAAGAAATTGATTTGATTCAGCAGGCTTGCGATATTACAGAAAAAGGTTTCCGCAGATTATTATCATTCGTGAAACCAAATGTTACGGAATATGAAATCGAAGCAGAATTAGCTCATGAATTTATCCGTAACCGTTCTAAAGGTTTTGCTTACACGCCAATTATTGCTTCTGGAAACAATGCCAATGTTTTACATTATATCGAAAACAATCAGCAATGCAAAGCCGGAGATTTAATTTTATTAGACGTTGCGGCAGAATATGCGAATTATTCAAGCGATATGACCAGAACGATTCCAGTTTCGGGACGTTTTTCTGATCGTCAAAAAGCAGTTTACAACGCTGTTTTAAGAGTTAAAAATGAAGCTACAAAAATGCTGACTCCGGGAACACTTTGGAAACAATATCATGTTGAAGTGGGTAAAATTATGACTTCGGAATTAATTGGTTTAGGTTTAATTTCTAAAGCCGATGTTCAGAACGAAAATCCAGAATGGCCGGCTTACAAAAAATATTTCATGCACGGAACTTCTCACCATTTAGGTCTTGATACGCACGATTACGGTTTGCTTCACGAACCAATGAAAGCAAATATGGTTTTTACGGTTGAACCTGGAATTTATATTCCGGATGAGAAATTCGGAATTCGCTTGGAAGATAATGTTGTGGTTCAAGAAAAAGGAGAACCTTTTAACTTAATGCGCAATATTCCTGTTGAAGTGGATGAAATCGAAACTTTGATGAATTCTTAGTTCACGATGAAAAAGATTTTTCTAGTTGGATTTTTATTGTTTTTGGGAAACATTTTTGCCCAGACAGAAGGCTATGCAGTTAATACTGACGGAAGTAAAACTTATTACAAAACTTTTGGAAAAGGCGAACCGCTTTTAATTATAAACGGCGGCCCGGGAATGAACAGCAATGGTTTTGAAGATATGGCGAAAACGCTGGGTGAAAATCAGCAAACGATAATTTACGATCAAAGAGGAACCGGAAAATCAAAACTTTCAAAATTAGATACTAAGACCATTTCAATGAAAATAATGGCCGATGATATCGAATCGTTACGAAAACATCTTAAAATTAAAAAATGGAATATTCTTGGGCATTCTTTTGGTGGAATGTTAGGTTCGTATTATGCAACAGTTTATCCAAATAGTATCGATAAATTAATTTTATCATCATCTGGCGGCGTTGATTTGACTTTATTAAAAAGTCCGAATTTAATTGAAGCCGGTTTAAGCAAAGCTGAAAAAGATTCTCTGGATTACTGGAATGATAAAATTGAAAAAGGCGACACGTCTCACAAAGCAAGACTGGGACGCGGAAGAGCAATGGCTCCGGCTTATGTTTACGATCGTAAATTTATCCCGATAATTGCTGAAAGGTTAACACAGGGAAATTCGACAATAAATGGTTTGTTATGGTCTGATATGCAGAAAATGAATTTTGACTGCAAAGACAAGCTAAAAACCTTCAAAAATCCGGTTTTAATTATTCAGGGAAAAGAAGATATTATCAGTAATGAAATTGGAGAATTGGCACATCAAACTTTTCCAAATTCTAAGCTCATTTTATTAGAACATTCTAAACATTACGGATGGCTTGATGCGAGAGAAAAATACTTCTCGGATATTAATTCATTTTTAAAATCATAAAAATCAAAAAGCCCTTAATGTTATTAAGGGCTTTTTGATTTTATAAACGTTTATTATCCGATTTTTGAAATCTGAAGATCTAATTGAAATTTGCCATCAGCTTCGTTTCCGTTGATCAGTTCAAAAAGTTCTAAAGCTCTTCTTGCGTTTTTCTCTTCTTCTCTTTGCTCAGCCACATACCACATCATAAAATCTTCTGTAGCATAATCATTTTCGGCTCTACATTTTGCAATTACTCTATTGATTGCCTGAGTAACTGCAATTTCGTTTTGCAAAGCAATTTCAAACACTTCTCTAAAAGAAGCAAATTCTTGCTGCACTTCTGGAACAGATGGCGTAACTGCAATCCCTCCCATGTCTGTAATGAATTTAAAAATTTTTAGAAAATGTTCTCTCTCTTCTTCAGCTTGCTTATACAAATACGATGCTGTATGTGCATAACCGTTTCTATCCAGCCATGCAGCCATAGCTAAATATTTATTAGAAGCGTCGCTTTCAATTTTTGCCTGTAAGTTCAATATATTTTCTATTCCTTCAACTAATGAAGTACTGGTTCTTAGTAAATCTTTCATAACCTTTAATTTTTTATATATGTAAAATTACAAAAATTAAAGAAGACAGCTCTAAACGCCTGAAAATTTGGATTTAATCTAAGTAAGAATCTAAATAAGCTCGACGTTGACCGTATTACAAAGCAAAGAGTGTAAGTTGAGAGTAAATTTTGTTCCGTTTAATAAATCTCTTAACTGCACTATTTCACAGATAGTAAGATTTCTGGAAAAATTTCTTTTGGTAGTTTCAATCAGCTGCGCGTCTGACTGATCAGATAAGTCATAAAGCATATTGAGAATGTCAACGCTATTAACCTTTCTTTGAAAAATCAAAAAATCATGAATTTTATAACTTGACATCGTATCAACAAAATTGATGATTATACTATTAGTCAAATCACATTGATAACTGTATCCTTTTTCGGTTTCAAATAATACTTTGGTGGTCAAATCACTAATTAATGCCATTCTGATAAAATATAATAACGGTGCAAAAATATAGAATTTAAAGTAATTAAACGCATAATGTAAGACTAATTTAAAATAACAAAATCACTTAATGTTCTTAAAAACAGCTTAAGTACACTCAAAGACCGTAGTATTCTACAGTATCATTTATTTAATTTTAAAAATAAAAAATTTAGAAATTATGCAGGTAAATGAAATAGGTCATCAAATTTTTAGAGAAGAAATATCGCTCTGTTATAAATAAATCTATAATTATTCTAAAGATTTCCCAATTAAATCAAGACATCACAATATTTTACTTCAGCTTTCTTAACTTTGCGTATCACAACAAAAAATATCGTTTTGAAAAACATTTTATATAAAAACACCAAAATATCTTTTACTGACTCTGGAGAAGGAAGCGCAATTGTACTGCTTCATGGCTTTTTGGAAAACAAAAAAATGTGGGCAGAATATGTTGAATTGTTTTCAGAAAAATATCGTGTCATTACAATCGATTTATTAGGTCACGGAGAATCTGATTCTTTAGGTTACGTTCATGAAATGGAAAACAATGCAAGTGTTGTTTACGAAGTTTTAGAATCTTTAAAAATTGAAAAAGCAACTATTTTAGGTCATTCTATGGGCGGCTATGTTGCTTTGGCTTTCGCCGAATTATTCCCGGAAAACATTAAAAAATTAGTTTTACTAAATTCGACTTCTAAAGAAGATAGTGCCGAAAAAAAATTAAACAGAACGCGCGCCATTAAAGCAGTAAAACAAAATTATGTAAACTTTGTAAGCTTGGCGATTGCGAATTTATTCAGCGAAAGTAACAGAACCCGCTTAGCAGACGAAATTGAAAAAGTAAAGGAACAAGCTTTAAAAACTCCTTTGCAGGGAATTGTGGCTTCGCTTGAAGGCATGAAAATACGAAAAGACCGCGAATGGCTTTTACACGAAAACAGATTTCCGGTTTTATTGATTTTAGGTAAAAAAGATCCTGTTTTAAACTACGAGGAAAGTCTTGCTCAAATTGAAGACACAACTGTAGAATTGGTTTCTTCTGAAGATGGACACATGAGTCACATCGAAAATAAAGAAGAACTAAAACCAATCTTGTTAGATTTCTTCAACTAAATAATTGAGATATTAAAAGCAAAAAAGGCCATTCGAAATTTCGAAATGGCCTTTTTTTATTAGAAGCAAAACTTATAGTTTTGAAATGATGTCTTTTTTGAATTTCCCCAAAGTCGCTCTTGTTAATCCAAGATTCGCTTTTTTTGCATCAACAGCTAAGTAAATAAAATACTGTCCGTCTTCAGAAACGTCTATAATATGTATTTGATCTGTTAATGTAATTAAAATATCGTTTATTTTTTGATCTAATCCTAGAGCTTTAATGGCGTTTAATTTTGCTTTTACAACTTCTAGATTATAAGCAGAGGCTAATTCCGGATCGAAATCTGGATTTATAGAAAGTGAGCAATAAGACATTCCTGTCTCAACCTCAGTTACTGAAACTGCAATAAATCCGCTAACATTCTCTCTTAAATCATTTTGAAAATTCTGTAAAAAATCTGACATGTTTTATATATATTGGTTTAAATTAATTATTGAAAACGGTATCCATTTTTCTAAGCAGCAGGCCCATTTTACTGATATCTTTAGACAGCAAGGCAACACAATTATCATCCTGATCTTTATTTGCAACCACGATCCCGTCATTGTTTTTAATCATGACTTGTTTTAAGTCACCATTGTTAACATCTTCAGACATTTCTAAACACATTTTTAAAATCATTCCAATCATTGCGGCAACATTTCCGTCATATTCAAGATTAACAGATTCTAATAAAATTCCGTCTATATTAAAGGTAATTCCAGACTCTGCGCCTGTTTCTTCAACCAATGTATTTAAGTCAATCATAATGTTAAAATGTTTAAGAATGTCAAAGTTATTTTTAATAAATAAAATTGTTTGATGAACACTTGTTAAAAAAATAGAACACCCAACTATCTGACTCACTTTTATTTATAGTATAATTTAACTCGATCTTTAAAAGAAAATCTTCAAAAATATTTAACAGAAAAAAGAGATTTACTCAAAAATGAAACATTTTAGTTCAAAAAATTCAAAACATAGGTTTGATAAGTACAGATAATCAGTTTAATAGAAGTTTTTCTTAAATTTGCTAAAAATTATTCCAATGAAAACAGTTGACGAATTACGCTTTGATTTAAATGTAAAACTGATGAAGTTTAGAAGATTTCGCTTTGAAAACGGACCAGTAAATACTCCAAATTCAAAAGAATCTGAAAAGAAAGGTTTCTTTAAAAAAATATTTAGTTAAAAACTACTTACAAAAAGCCGCAATTATTATTTAATAATAATTGCGGCTTTTTCCTTTATGCTATGAAGCTTACATTTGTTTGCTAAAAACAATCCTTTTTGATCAGGATTACATTTTCAAAATTGTCCTAAACAAGACTTATTCTTTTCTTTTTAATTTTTGGATTCTTAAATTTAATCTTTAAACTTCAAACAATTTACTTGAGAAATCCTTTTAAGAAGTAAATTTAAAATGATCTAAAAACTCATTTTAAATTTGAGATAAAGGTTTTTTATTCTGAAATCTTATTTTCGCTTTTGATTTCAAATTATCCCAACAAACCGGCAAATGTTAAAAACAGGGTAATTTTGTTTAGCGATAGATAATTTGAGATTTTCTCAATGATCAAGTTATCGAGAATAAATTAATTTTGAGGCTAAAAACATTGTAAGTAACTAGTTACACTTTTTCTTCAAAAGGAATATTGCTGTCAAATATTTCATTTAGCAATACAACTATTTCTTCTATATAACTATTCAAAATTGTCTTGCTTACTGTTATATCCAGATCTTTTTCTTCTTTAAATCCAAAAGGCAAAAATCCTGACTTCAAATTTTTAAAAGAAATAATCCCAACTTCAATTGGAATATCTCCTGCACTTTCTTCAAACATAAATGCATAAGCTAAAACCTGAATAATTTTATCATTTTTAAGCTCTTGTGTTAATCCGTTCCACGATTTAAGTATAACGTTTGTTTTTTCGACTTTTCCAGTCTTATAATCAATGATTCTTATTTTTCCGTTACGAAGTTCAATTCTATCGACTTCACCGCCAATTAAAACAGGAAATGGTAAACTTGGATGATGCAGATATCTTTCATATCTAGTTTCCAAAGCAATAATTTTAATTGCATCTCCATTTTTAACTGATTCTAATTCCATTTTCAAAAAATTAGAGACATTTCGCTTTGCAACTTCAAAAGCTAAAAGATTTCGCCCTTTTTTAATTTCACCCTCTTTATACACCAATTTAAATTGTTTCAGCACTTCATCATCTAACAGTTTAAAACAGTTTAATAAATCAGATTCTGAAATAAATTTTCCAATAAAAGGTTCGTACAGCGTTTTTAATGTTTCGTGAATAATTGTTCCGAGTGTATTTAAAGCTATGTTTTCCTCTACTTCTTCGACTTCACGAATGCGCAGGATTTTTTGAAAATAAAACTCAATTGGATTACGGATATAACTCGTCAATGCCGAAGGAGAAAAACCTGCAGTGGCAATTTCTCTTAAACGCTCCATAACTGCTTCTGATTTCGGAATTACCATTGGCTGATATGCCGTAGCTGGTAATACCGGATTATAGATATCAAAAGTCAAATTATGCTTTGATTTTTTTTCGACTTCAAGCTGGGTTATAAAACGGCTGCGTTCTCCGGCATCTAATCCGTCGTTTTCGGTATTATAAATTAGATAGATATTTTTTGCGCGCTGTAATAAATGATAAAAGTGATAGGTATAAATAGCATCTTTTTCTTTAAAAGTAGGCAGACCTAATTCTTTCTTCACGTCATAAGGAATGAATGAATTCTGAGATTTTCCCGCTGGAAATTTACCTTCATTCATCGAAGTGACAATTACGGTTTCAAAATCAAGAACACGGCTTTCAAGAACTCCCATGATCTGCAATCCACGCAAAGGTTCCCCTTCAAAAGAAACTTCAGCTACATCAATAATCTGCTTATAAATAGCATGAAGTGTATCAATATTATCAATGTGTTTATGCTGCGAATAATAATTTATGAGTTTATTAATCACTTTAAAAACAGCATACACAAAAGTTTTAGCAATTTTCTCTTCTTCATTATCATTGCTAAAATTCTGTTTTATCAAAAGTAATATTGCCGAAATATTTTCAAGAACCGCTACAGATCCGTTTTCCCATTTCTGAAACAATAAAGAAAACAATTCAGATGGATTTTGATTAAGCTCTAAAATCTTATTCAGCGTAATAAAAGTATAATTATTCTCTTTGATTATTCTAACAATATGATTTGTCTTGGCATACGGTTCAACTAAAGGATGCGTCAAAATATCCAGAACATCTTTATAATAAAAAACATAACTGCCGCCAGCACGTGAAAGCGCATTGGTATGCATTTTGAAAAATTTAGCTACCAATATCTGCGAAGGGTTATTCTTCCCTGAATATCCCATTGTAATATTTAAAGCCCCAACCGAAGAAGGAAGAGAATATAAAACCGGAATTAAAAGATTTTCTTCTCCTAGTACTATTGCAACTTTATCAAGAGGAGCGTCTGGATTTTCATTAATTAAATTCTCAATAATGCTTCCGGCCAATTTAGCCTGCCCAATTGTTTTTGGTGTACCAATAACCTGAATGTTTTTGGTTTGAGAAAAATCATCTACAATCCATTCAAAAGGATGAAATTTATAATGTTTCCAACTTTCTTTAAAACGACGAACAAAAAGTCCTGCATCATGAAAAGGATCATTTAAAAAAGCTTGATCTACATCCCAGTAAATTTTGGCCTGATCAAGCGCTAAAAGATGCTGCACAATTTTTTCTTCTGCTGCATTTAAGGCATTGAATCCGGCAAAAATAAAATTACGATTGGAAATAGTATTTGAAAAATGATTCAGATTATTTACAGCTTCTCTATAAATCAAACCTTGATAACCAATTGATTTATTTAAAAGATGATTGTATAATGAATCATAATACAGGGGCAGCAGTTTCCAAAAGTCAATATAGTTTTCTAAAAGCTTAGTTTTATTTTCGACTTCTATTCCCCATTTCTTAATGTCTTCAATATCTTTTAAATAAGACAGAACATGATTCGGTTCCAAAAGATAACGATCAATTTCGTTAAAGTCCTGCAAAAGTGTTTTTGCCCAATTAGCAAACAACTCAAAAGATTGCTGATGCTGCTTTTCAGTAACTAATAAATAAACTTCATAAAACTCAAATAACAGTTCAATTGAATCTACAGACCGAATTGAAGCAACATCCTGCACAAAATCTTCAATGCTTATAATTTCAGGAGAAAGTATTGTTTTAGAAGTTTCTTTTTTAAGCGCTTCAATTAAAAAAACCTTAGCCCTTTTGTTAGGTAAAACAATAGTAGTTTCTGCAAGTTTATCTGAATAATCCTGAATTACGACAGCTGCAATTTTCTCTAAGAAAGATGTATTTATCATTGTATAAAAATAAAAAAAGCCATTCAATTAAGAATGGCTTTTAGTATTTATTTACAAAAGTAAATTATAGTTTACCTTGGTATTTAGAACCTATGTGTTTAATTTCAGTTCTTCTGTTTTGTGCTTTACCTGCAGCAGTTTTGTTACTTGCAACTGGTTGAGAAGATCCAAATCCTTTAGACTCTAAGTTTTCAGCGTTAACACCTCTTTCGATTAATGCATTTTTCACAGCATCAGCTCTGTCTTGAGATAATTTGTCGTTGATTTTAGCAGAACCTGTACTATCTGTGTGTCCTTCAATAGAGAATTTCGCGTTTGGATAGTTTTTAAGGATTTCTTTAATAGCGTCTAATCTAGCTGGAGTTTCTTTGTCACCAGTTTTGAAAGTAGCTTTTCCTGAGTTAAAGTAGATTGCTCTAGCTTGAACTTTAAGATCTTCTAAAGCTTGAGAAGATACTTCAGGACATCCTCTGTTACTAGCTGGACCAGCAACTGTAGGACAATCGTCATCTTTATCTAAAACACCATCTTTATCAGCGTCTAAGAAAGGACAACCACCATTTTCTTTAGGACCTGCAACTGTAGGACATTTATCGTCTTTATCAGCGATTCCGTCTCCGTCAGTATCAGGACAACCTTTTAATGCAGCTAAACCAGCAGTATCTGGACAAGCGTCATCTTTGTCAGCAACACCGTCTCCGTCTCTATCAGGACATCCGTTTAATGCAGCTAAACCAAATTCGTTTGGACAAGCATCAGAAGCATCAACAATTCCGTCTCCGTCAGTATCAGGACATCCGTTGAATTGTTTTAAACCAGCAACATCTGGACAAGCATCATCTTTATCGTAGATACCGTCACCGTCTGTGTCTTTACCACCAAATTTGAATACAAGACCAGCAGTGTGTTGGAAGTGAGATGGAGCATCTGGAGTAACACCATCCGCTTCTTCTCTATTTCCGCTTACAGACCATTTGTATTTTGTAGCTAACTCAAGACCAATAGCATCAGTAAACCAGAAAGTAATTCCAGCACCTGGATTTACAGTTCCGTAGCTGCTATCTCCGAAGAAAGTGTAACCACCACCAACAGATAACGAAGGATCAATCACTTTAGATTTGATTAATTCTTGGAAGCTGTATTTAATAGTAGCATCAATTCCGTAGTACATTAAGTCTCCAGGATTGTAAACGATCATACCTCTTGAATCATGTCCAGCAGCAGTTGGAGCATAAAGAACGTATTTATCAATTTTGTTTACAGATCCTTGTAAACCAACTGAGAAACCACTACCTACATATCTAGACACACCAATGTAAGATAAAGAAGGAAGAATATTCCAATTGTCTTTTACTGCGAATGGCTGAGAAAAGTGCGCAGGGAAAAAGTCAACATGATCTGGACTTGCACTAGTCCTTGTATCCACAGCATTCACCCCGAAAGAGATAGCCCATGGATTGTTACTGTCTTGTGCGTGAGAACTTAAACCCATCACCATCATTACAGCAACTAAAAGTTTGTTAAGATGTTTCATACTTAATTTTTTTAATTACAATTTAGTTAATTACAAGCAAAAGTAACACCAAATTTTTTAAATACAAAATCAAATGTTAAAAAAAACCTACAAAAATTACACTAATGTGGTAATTATATAACTTTTAACATTTTACCTGTTAATTTAAATGCTTCTATTGCCTTGTCCAAGTGCTCTTTAGTATGAGCAGCTGAAAGCTGGACTCTTATTCTTGCTTTATCTTTAGGAACTACAGGAAAGAAAAATCCTATAACATATATACCTTGTTTTAAAAGCTCATTAGCCATAGTCTGTGATAATTTGGCATCGTAAAGCATTACAGGTACTATTGCAGAATCACCATCTATTATATCAAATCCGGCTTCTTTCATTCCTTTTTTAAAGTAATTAGTATTCCATTCTAATTTATCTCTAAGTGTAGTATCTTTTTCTAATAATTCAAAAACTTTTATGGAAGCTCCTACAATTGCTGGCGCTAATGAATTAGAAAATAAATATGGCCTGGAACGCTGACGTAAAATTTCTATTATTTCTTTTTTTGCAGTGGTGTATCCACCCATTGCTCCGCCTAATGCTTTTCCTAATGTACCTGTTATGATATCAACACGTCCCATTACTCCTTTTGCTTCGAGTGTACCTTTTCCGGTTGCACCAATAAATCCGGCAGCATGGCATTCATCGACCATAACTAATGCATCGTACTTATCTGCCAGGTCGCAAATCTTATCTAGCGGAGCAACTAATCCATCCATAGAGAAAACACCATCGGTTACAATTAGTTTAAAACGAGTTCCAGCTTCAGTTGCTTTTATTAATTGCTGTTCCAGATCTTCCATGTTGCTGTTTTCATAACGATAACGAGCTGCTTTGCACAAACGAACTCCATCTATAATAGAAGCATGATTTAAACTGTCTGAAATAATCGCATCGTTTTCTCCTAATAAAGGTTCAAAAACGCCGCCGTTTGCATCAAAAGCTGCAGCATATAATATGGTATCTTCTGTACCATAAAAATCTGCAATCTTTTTTTCTAATGTTTTATGAATATCCTGTGTTCCGCAAATGAAACGTACAGACGACATTCCGAAACCATGTGTATCCATTGCGTCTTTTGCAGCCTGAACTACTTCCGGATGCGACGAAAGACCTAAATAATTATTGGCACAAAAATTTAAAACTGTCTCTCCTGTCGAAATTGTAATCTCCGCACCTTGAGCAGAAGTTATAATTCGCTCTTTTTTAAAAATTCCATTTTCTTCGATTGTCTGCAGCTCACTTTGCAGATGCTCTTTAATTTTACCGTACATTTTTATCTATTTAAAACGTTAAATATTAACAACTTAACCCGTAAAAAGAGTAGTTATTTCTTTAACATCTGATTAATATTTTCACAAATTTACCACTTCAATTTCCGATCCTATATATACCAAAACCTTTTTTAACACTTTGTATCCTAAATCTTCAATAGCATCTTGATATTCTTGAATTTGTTGCTGATATTTTGAATTAATTGCACCAGTTTTATAATCCAGTAAATAAGCTTCCTTATTATTAGTCAATACAACGCGGTCCGGTTTTAAAATCTTCCCCTCTTTTTGAACTATGGTCTGTTCATTTAAAACTTTATAATTACCATCAAAACAAATACTTAATTCGTCATGATTTACAATTTCATTTAGTGTTCTTAAAACCATTTCAGATTGATCAATGGTAATTAAACCATTTTCAAGTGCTTTTACAACTGCAAGATCTATATCTGACTTATCTTTTATAAAAGCCAAAATTTCGTGCACAATATTTCCATACGAAATTGCTTCCTGCTGATGTGTCCCCCACATTAAGGCTTCACGCTGTGCTATTTTAATATTTTTAGGATTTAAAACTTCTTTTACTATTGGAATTATCTTTAGAGTATCAACAGATTCTTCAGATTTAGAAAGTTTTGTTTTATTTCCAAATTCATATTCCAGCTTTTCAGAATCAAAAACTCCTTCGTGCATTAAAAATTTAATGAAATACGATGCCATATTATTTGGAAATTCACCGTCTTTTCTTTCTTTTAAAGATTGGGAAATAATATATAATTGCTCTTCGGCGCGTGTTAAGGCAACGTATAGAACATTAATATTATCTAATAATTCTTCCTGTTTTTTCAAATTAAAAACTACCGAAGCACTTTCACCAAAACCTTCAACTGCACTACTATTATCAATTAAGGCTTTTGGCACGCCTAAATCAGATTCTTCGGTATCGAGCCATAATTTATCTTTTGGTTTTCTGTTATAATCTTCTTCTGCAAAAGGCATAATTACAACCGGAAACTCCAAACCTTTTGATTTATGAATGGTCATAATTCGAACTGCATCATTTCCTTCCGGTGACGGAATACTGAATTTCTCAGCATTTTTATCCCAGTAATTCAAAAAATCAGCTATTCCGGCTTGGTTTCTAATATCTCTTTCTAAAACAATATCCAGAAAAAACTGCACGTAGGCATTTCCTTCTGACGGAGGTACAAATTTTGAAATGATTATTTCTACAGCTTCATAAAGTGATTTTTTTCGAACATTTTCAAAAGAAAGCGAAACATCAAATGTCAAAAGCCATTTTTCAAAATCTTCTTCAAATTGCTGTGACATTCCCTGAGCAATAAAATCATGAATTGGCATTTCGATTTCTTTATTTTCAGCTAAAAAATGAAGAAAGTAAGCTTTCGATTCTAAATCGGCATTGTTGTTTAAATATCTCAGAAGATTAATTATCAAACGAACTTCTGTCGCATTTTGAATCATTAATGTCTCTGATGATAAAAGCGGAATATTTTGCTCTGTCAGATAATTTGCAATTGCAATTCCCTGATCTCTTTTTCTAGTTAAAACAACAATGTCTTTATATTTAAAACCTTCCCGAAGTACTTTTTGAATTGTATTTAAAGTCGCTAAAACATATAAATCTGATTTTTCAACAACCTCTTCTTCATCGGCAAAATCATTTTTTTCGATTATTGGAAGAAAAGAAATATTTACATAACCTCCTTTTTTTGAATTTGTATTTTGAAAACTATGATTTTCATATAAATCTTTATAATCCTCATTTATAAATTCAGAAGAAATCAATTTAAAAAAGGCGTTATTAAAATTAATAACCTCGCTATAACTTCTGTAGTTTGTATCTAAATGTTTCAGCACTTTTTCATGACTAAAAAAAGAAACTTCTTCTTTCCCTAGTTCAATAAACTGCTCGGCTTTTCCTCCTCTCCATCTGTAAATAGATTGTTTAGGATCGCCCACAATCATTAAAGTTCCTTTATTACCATAATCATCTTCACCGGAAAGTGAATTATGGATTAACGGAATTAAATTCTGCCATTGCATTTCTGAAGTATCCTGAAATTCATCAATGAAAAAATGGCGATATCTTTCGCCCAAACGTTCATAGATAAATGGCGCAGGTTGATTCTGAATTTCACGATGAATGATCGCATTGAATTCTGAAATGGATAAAACATTTTGTTCTGATTGAATTTTTGCCAATTCGTTGCTCACTGTATTTAGCAAAGAAAGCGGCGTAATATTTTTTAAAAAGGCTTTGTAGAAATCTCGTTTTTCAAAATTCTTATAAACCTTGACCAAAATTTGAAGTAATTCCGGAATTATATTTTCAATTAATGATTTGTCTTTTGCAGTTTTATTAATGGCAATATCATCAAATTCATGAAAAGTTTTATTTCGTGGATTAAATTTTCCGTCTCGAATGTTTTCTAAGTGATTTGGAAATGTTCCTCTTGAAAATGATTTTAAATCAATTCCGTTTTTATCAATTAATGAAAGTGCTTCTATTGCAAATTGCTCGTTTTCTGATTCCAGTTCTTTGCACAACGCGAGCATTTTCTTTTTAATCTCAATAAATTCTTCTATTGTTTTATCGTTAAAATGAAGAATTTCATTTCGATTATTTTCATTTAAAACCAAGCGTCCGGTTTCAAGAATTTCTCTGGAAATATCCCAACTTTTATCATCGTCGGTTTTTTCCATTGTAAAATCGATCAGCAATTTAGTCAGTGTTTCATCCTGACCTGCCTGGGCTATAATGGCATCAACGGCTTCTACCAATAAATTTTCGGTATCCAGAGTGACTTCAAAAGTCATGGGAAGATTTAAATCGTGTGCAAAAGCACGAATTACTTTATGTGTAAATTTATCAATGGTAGAAATATCAAAAGCAGCATAATTATGAATTAAATGCTTGATGATACTTTGCGCTTTTACTTTAATCTGAATAATTGAAAGTCCGATATCTCGTGACAAATCTTCCATTAAATCGACGGCTTTTGCAGAAGGTTCGTCTTTTGCAAATTCAGACAAACTTCCCACAATACGGCTTTTCATTTCATGAACTGCCTTGTTTGTAAAAGTTATGGCTAATATATTACGGTAAGCATCGGGAGTTTTTGATGAAAGAATAATTTTTAAATATTCTTTAACTAAAGTATACGTCTTTCCTGATCCTGCAGATGCATCATAAATGGAAAAAGACGGACTTTGCATAGGTTTGGTTTTTTGTATTGTAAAAATAGTACAATAATATCAAACCTCAATAATGTAAAGTTTTCAAATTCCAAAAAATAAAAATTCCAAATTCCAATATCTGCGTGCAATGAACACTCAAACATTGGAATTTGGAATTTTTATTTTGAATTTTAAATATAATCTATTTAGTGTTTTGGAAATGCTCTTTTATTGAAAACTAACAAGATTCCAACACCTGTAGAAATCGCCATATCGGCAACATTAAAAATAGCATTGAAGAACATAAAATGTTTTCCACCAAAGATTGGAAGCCACGATGGAAGATCCCCTTCCCAAATAGGAAAGTAAAACATATCTACGACCAAACCATGAAACCATGTTCCATATGGATGCGGCGAGAAAAGTGTTGCCAGATTATGTGTGCTGTCATCAAAAATAACTCCGTAAAAAACAGAATCGATAATATTACCTGCGGCTCCGGCAAAAATTAAAGCTATTGAAACAATCAAATAAGTGGAGTGACGTTTCTTAACAGCATCAGCAAGCCAGTACCCAATTCCGAATACGGCAAAGATTCTGAAAACAGTCAAAATCAATTTTCCGTATTCTCCCGGAATTTTTGTTCCCCAAGCCATTCCTTCATTTTCAATAAAATGAATTCTAAACCAATCAAAAAGCACCACTTCTTCACCTAGAACGAAGTTTGTTTTTACATAGATTTTAGAGAGCTGATCGACAATTAGAACTAAAAATATAAGGAAATACGCTTTTCTTAATGACATTTTATGATTTTTTGATGCGCAAAAATAACAATTAAATCAAAAAAAACGCTCCCTTGGGAACGTTAATTGTTTTGTAATAAAACTTAAACAAAATAATTTGCTTCTATTATTAGTTTTTAATCTATCTTTTTGCAACAGCATTTGCCGGACTATCTGAAAAGAATTCTGAGATAGATTTAAAAATTCCTTTACTGGGTTTTCCAGCGGCAGCTCTCTTGGCTTCTGCTTTTTTAACTTCTGCCTTAAATTTAACGCGTAATTTTTCAAATTCCTTCATTCTGTGCTCAACATCGGAATTTACATCTTTGAATTTCAATACTTTAGCCATAGTGTAAGTTTTTTAAGTAAAAAAATAAAATATTTAACGATTTGGTTTTACAATAATACATAATTTAATTTATATTTGTTAAAAAGAATTAACAATTGTTTAGGAATATTCACAACTACATTTGATAATATATACCAAAAACGAATTAATTTTAACTCTTTCCTCAAATCTTACAAAACTATGAATGAAATAACTACTATTCTAAACAACTTTTTGGTCGAAACAAAAGCCAGTGCAGCTTTAATCTTAAACGGAAAAGGAAAACTAATCACTTCTCTTAATCTGGATTACAGCGACAGTATTGCTGCAATGAGTGCAGGAATTTTATCCATGAGCGAAAAATTTCTAATTGACCTGGAAAAAGGCTCTTTAAAACAACTTTACTTAAAAAGTTCCGATGGGGTTGTCGTCGGAAATAAAATCAGCGGTTCTAACTTCGTGATTGCATTTTCACGTGAAGGAAGCAACCTTGGTATCTTAATGCACTCTACTGATGAATTATCTGTAGAATTAAGCAAAAATTCTCTATTAAAATAAACATACATCTATTAACCACAAACCCCAAGAACTATGAGTAACGACTTTTTAAACGTTTTTTTGAATGAAATGAAAACTAACGTAAACGGCTTTATTGCTGTAGCTGTAACAGAAATTGAGACAGGATTAAGCTTTGGTAACATAACAGTAGATTCAGCTTTTGATCCTGAACTGGCAGCTGCTTATAATCTCGAAGTTGTAAAAGCAAAACTGAATGCGGTAAAAGCCTTAGGTTTAAATCAGGATATAGAAGATATTTTGATTACGCTTTCAAACCAAATTCACATTATTGACATTTCGCCAAACAAAAAATTCATGATTTATCTTGCTGCAGATGCAACAAAAGCAAATCTTGGGATGACAAGAGCGGTTTTAAGAAAACACAAAGCAGATTTAGAAAAAAATCTAGCGTAACAATTTTACTTTTAAAAACCGTCATCGATAAAGACGGTTTTTTTTGTGACTATTGTAAAATTTCTTAGGTAATTATACTTATCACATTCTTACAAAATAAATTTATTTTTAAATCAATTTATTTTGACTAATTATAAATAATTTCTTTCATTACGTTGTTTTATCAGCAAAATCAAACAAGTCAAAACATTAAACAAAAAAAAACGCCCCTAAAAGGAGCGCTTATTGTATTATGTATTTTTGATTATCTCTGCAAATTCTTAGCTTCGATACTCATTGTCGCATGAGGAACGATTTTAAGCCTTTCTTTGCTGATTAATTTACCTGTTACTTTGCAAATACCGTATGTTTTGTTTTCAACACGGAAAAGCGCGTTTTTTAAATCGCGAATAAACTTCTCTTGTCTAATAGCTAACTGAGAGTTTGCTTCTTTTGACATTGTTTCGCTTCCTTCTTCAAAAGCTTTAAAAGTTGGAGAAGTATCGTCAGTTCCGTTATTCAAATCATTCATGTAAGCACTCTTAATTAAATCAAGATCTGCTTGCGCTTTTTGTATTTTGCTTTGGATTATTTCTTTGAACTCTGCCAAATCAGCGTCAGAGTATCTTGTAATTTCATCTATCATGGTATTATACTTATTTTGAAATTAATATCAATGTTTTAATATCATCAAACTCAATTTCTGTGCCGTTTTCTAAAGCGTCAACAAAAACCAAATTATCTGTTAGTGTCTCAGACTTAATATAGTCTTCATTTTTAGAAACCGCTTCCTCTAATGGACCGTTTCTTTTTATTTGTACTTTGATCTTATCAGTAACTTCAAATCCTGAATCTTTACGGATATTCTGAATTCTGTTTACTAATTCTCTCGCGATACCTTCGTTTTTCAATTCTTCAGATATTGTAATGTCTAGTGCAACTGTAATTCCGTTTGAATTTGCAACCAGCCATCCTTCGATATCCTGCGATGTTATTTCGACGTCTTCTAGTGATAAAGTTACATTATTTCCAGCAATAACAATATCTAACGTTCCCTGCTTGTCCAATTGGTTGATCTGATCTGCAGAAAAAGCTTGTATTTCCTTAGAAATCAACCCCATATCTTTTCCAAAGCGTGGTCCAAGAGCCTTAAAATTAGGCTTAATCTGCTTAACTAAAATACCCGAATCATCGTCTAAAAGTGCAATTTCTTTCACGTTTACTTCGGCTTTTACCAAGTCAGAAATCGCTTCGATTTCAGCTCTCTGATTCTCGTCAAGTACTGGAATCATTACCTTTTGCAGAGGCTGGCGTACTTTAATCATCTCTTTTTTACGCAATGATAAAACCAAAGATGAGATTGTTTGCGCCTTCTGCATTTTGCTTTCCAACGTTTTATTAACAAAGTTTTCGACAAATTTTGGAAATTGAGCCAAGTGAACACTGGCAAAATCCTCAGTTCCTGTCGAAGCTGTCAAATCTCTGTACAATTTATCCATGAAAAAAGGAGCTACGGGAGCGCTTAATTTGCTGATTGTTAACAAGCAAGTATAAAGCGTTTGGTAAGCTGCAATTTTATCATGGGCATATTCACCTTTCCAGAAACGACGACGACATAAACGAACGTACCAGTTACTTAAGTTTTCCTGAACGAAATCAGAAATGGCTCTTGTTGCTTTTGTTGGTTCGTAATCTTCATAACATTCATCTACAAATTTGATTAATGAATGCAATTCAGAAATGATCCATTGATCGATTTCCGGTCTTTCGTTTAACGGAATTTCTGCTTCAGCGTATTTAAAACCATCGATATTAGCATATAACGAGAAGAATGAATACGTGTTGTATAATGTTCCGAAGAATTTACGGCGAACCTCAGCAATTCCTTCAATGTCAAACTTTAAGTTATCCCAAGGATTTGCATTTGAAATCATGTACCAACGTGTGGCATCCGGGCCGTATTCTGCAATTGTTTCAAAAGGATCTGTTGCATTCCCCAGACGTTTAGACATTTTTTGTCCATTTTTGTCAAGAACCAAACCATTTGAAACTACGTTTTTATACGCTACTTTATCAAAAACCAAAGTTCCGATTGCGTGTAAGGTATAAAACCACCCACGAGTTTGATCTACTCCTTCTGCAATGAAATTTGCAGGGAAATCTTTGTTTTCGTCAATTTTATCTTTGTTTTCAAAAGGATAATGCCATTGTGCATAAGGCATTGCTCCAGAATCAAACCAAACGTCAATTAAATCACTTTCGCGTTTCATTGGCTTACCTGAAGCCGAAACTAAAGTAATTTGATCGACTACATTTTTGTGCAAATCAATTAAATCATAATTTGATTCAGACATGTTTCCGATTTCGAAACCTTTAAATGGGTTTTCTTTTTGAAAACCAGCTTCGATCGATTTTTCGATCGCATTGTATAATTCTTCAACAGAACCAATCAGAACTTCTTCTTTTTTGTCTTCCGTTCTCCAGATTGGCAATGGAATTCCCCAATATCTAGAACGAGATAAGTTCCAGTCGTTGGCATTTTTTAACCAATTTCCAAAACGTCCTTCACCAGTAGATTTAGGTTTCCAGTTGATAGTTTCGTTCAGGTCGAACATTCTATCTTTTACATCGGTTACTTTTATGAACCAAGAATCTAGTGGATAATATAACAACGGCTCATCAGTTCTCCAACTGTGTGGATAACTATGTACGTATTTTTCAACCTTAAAGGCTTTATTTTCTTCTTTTAATCGAATTGCAATTTCAACATCTACTGATTTCTCTGGAGCTTGTCCTGCATCGTAATATTCGTTTTTAACATATTTACCTGCTAAATCACCTAAATGAGAAGTGAATTTCCCTTGTAAATCAACTAAAGGAACTGGATTTCCTTCTTCATCCAAAACCAACATTGGCGGAACTTCCGGTTTTGCTTCTTTTGCTACTTTAGCATCATCTGCACCAAAAGTAGGCGCTGTATGCACAACTCCTGTTCCGTCTTCTGTAGTTACGAAGTCTCCGGCAATTACTCTAAATGCGTTTTCAGCATTTTCATATGGCAACACATAAGGCAATAATTGTTCGTAACGAATTTCTAACAAATCAGCTCCCTTTGCTTCGGTTAAGATTTTATACGGAAGTTTTTTGTCGCCGTTTTTAACATTATCAAAATCAGCATCGTCTTCACTTAAGAAAAATCCTTTTCCAAATTGTTTTCCAACTAAGTTTTTAGCTAAAACAACATTGATTGGCTCAAAAGTATATTGATTGAATGTTTTTACTAAAACATAATCGATTTTTGGCCCAACTGTTAAAGCTGTATTTGATGGTAATGTCCATGGAGTTGTCGTCCATGCCAAGATGTGAATATCTCCAAAACCTTGTAAAAAGCCTGGAAGCGTTTCTGGCAAAGTTTTAAACTGCGCTACGATTGTAGTATCTGTAACATCTCTATAAGCTCCCGGCTGATTTACTTCGTGAGAAGATAATCCTGTTCCTGCTTTTGGAGAGTATGGCTGAATCGTGTATCCTTTGTAAAGCAAACCTTTATCGTAGATTTGTTTTAAAAGCCACCAAACAGATTCCATGTATTTTGGTTTATACGTTACATATGGATCTTCCATATCTACCCAATAACCCATTTTTTCGGTCAAATCATTCCATACGTCCGTATAACGCATTACGGTTTTTTTACACGCTTCGTTATATTCTTCGATAGAAATTGTTTTACCAATATCTTCTTTTGTAATTCCTAATTCTTTTTCGGTTCCTAATTCAACAGGTAAACCGTGAGTATCCCAGCCTGCTTTTCTTTTAACCTGAAAGCCTTTTTGAGTTTTATATCTGCAAAAAATATCTTTAATCGCACGCGCCATCACGTGGTGAATTCCTGGTAATCCGTTTGCTGAAGGCGGACCTTCAAAAAATACGTAAGGCTCTGCACCTTCGCGAGTAGTTACACTCTTTTCAAATATATTTTCTTTCTTCCAAAAATCAAGAACTTCCGACGCTACAGTTGGCAAGTCAAGTCCTTTGTACTCAGTAAATTTTGTACTCATTTTATCCTTTTCTTAAACGAGGTGCGAAAGTAAGGAATTTTGAATTATTGTCCATCAATTTCTTTAAATTTCACAAACTTTTGTTGAGATAATGGGTACAAAAACAAAAGAATTGGTCAATTTTTGACAGTAATCTCAAAATTTTGAGTCCACATTCCAAAAACTAACCAATTCTAATTATTTTCTTCAGAAGAATAAATTCTTATTTAAATCCTCCGAAATAGACTTCTTTCATAAAAATTCTATTTCCAAAAACAGGGTTTATTTCTACTTTTTCACGTACTTCCTGATAAATGGTTTCTCCGTTAAAATCTTCAATTTCGTAATTAATTTTATACGGGATTTTTCCTGAATTTAATGCTGCGATTGGACGATAATCTCCATAAAGTCTTTTTTCAAAAAAGCTTTTATTTCCGTTGTCAAATTCTGTTTTTTCTGTCGAAACGATATTGTAATTTTCTTTATCAATAAAAACGTGATAATCTGTTTTAGGAATTGTTCTGTTTCCTGTACTTAAGGTTTTTTCAAAATAGTTCAAATGATAACATAATCTTCCTTCATACATTTCATCTTGTAAAACTTCAAAATTATTCCACAAATCCAGTCTTAAATCTGTAAGGAAATTAATTAAATCAACATTCTTAGATAAATTATTGTAATCATAAGTTGTCGATTTTGCCCATTTGGCATTTAAACCACTTTCACGATCGTCGTGACTCCAGGCTTCGGCACCATTTACAATTTCATAATAGGTTTCGGGCATTTTTTTCTTCAAAAGATAATTTGTGCTTGTTGCCCATTTTTCTTCTGTTTGAGGTATGTTATTTCCTTCTATTGAAAGTTTAGAAAAATAATGTGCTTTTTCTACTTTTTTCAAAGCCTGGCTTCCGCCTAAATTATCTACTACTTTTGCCAGTAAATTAGCATTTGACTGATATGGAATTGAATCCAAAAGATTAAATCTTTGGGTTTTTGCTTTTTCTAAATAAGCTTCACGACGTGCTTTTTCACTTTCCCATTCGGCATCTTGCTGCTGGATTTTTTCAAAAAAGGCTAATCTTTTTTCTTCTTTTTCTTCTGCAATTTTAAGTCCTAATTTTTGAAGATCGGCAAAACGTGTGGTGTGGCTTCTTATTTTTTTATCGACAAAAAAACCTCTATTTACACTTTTTACGATAGCAGTTCCTCTGGAATCCTGTTTGTCATTCTCAATAAGTAAATTAGCATATAATAATGCTTTTTCTTTATTTTCAAGTAAAAAATACGTTTCGGCTAAATTGTTTGTTACTATAAATCGGATGTTTTCATTTGCGGGCGAAGGCGGATATTTTACTAATAAACTTTCCAGATATTGCAAATGCGGTAATAACAGTTTTTCGTCTAAGCCTTTTTCCAAAGTTACTTTAGCCATTTGAGCTGTGATTTCGTTCTCAAATGCCAGCATCTGGTTGTATTCTGAATGTCCTTTAGATGTTACAAATTCAAACTTGACTTTATCTTCACCTGTTTTGTACCTTAATGTGTAGTTAAGATATCTTTGTATTGCTTCAACAGAACTGTAAATTACCCGGTCTAATCCTAATTCTGCAACTGTATAATTATCATCTTTCTCTGCTTGTGCAAGCTTTTTATTGTTCATATCAACTGCACCTTTCAAATTGTCTTTTTTAGATCCAAAGGCAAGTAAATAAGATTCTACAGTATTAAAATCCTGAGTTAATAGAAGTTTATCTGCACATTTCGCTTCTACTTTTATTTTTACACTATAATTAGAAAAAGCCTGAAATACCCAGCCATTCTTCTCTTTATCAAATATACTGTCAATTTTTGTTGCTTTATATTGCGGTAGTTCAACGGTTAAATAAATTTTTAGTTTTCCGTTTGCAGGATCTTTTATAAAGCCTTCTATATTAAAGAATTTTTTCTTCAATATAGGCTCTTCTTGTATCAACTGCTTATCCATTTGATAAAAAGTGGTCTGCGTTAAAACATTATCCAGAACAGGAAATTCTGAATACTTAATTACGGGTATATAAAATTTCTTCTTTTTTGAGCTTATTTTTTCTTGTGCCTGAATTGAGCCAATTACAAGCAAAGTAATTAAGAGTATTATTTTTTTCATAGGCAAAAAAAAAGCCACCAGAAATAAATCCTGATGGCTTTGGGTTTTTATTTTTCTTATTTTTTATTAAAGATCTGAATAGATTTATCCGAAACATAAAAAATGTTTTGTGTTGCAGGATCTACTTCATAAATTGGTTTGTTATTGTTGAAAATAATTTTATCAACTTCAAGACCGTCTACTTTACTCACTTTTACAAGAATTTTTTCTCCGGTATCTGCTTTTGCAAAAATATAAGAGTAGTCTCTGTTTTGTTTCATAGCATTAAAACGAGAGTTAAATTTAGCCGCTACTATACCTAAAGCCGCTGATCCAGCTGCATAAGTTTTTGCCTGATCCTTATTTGTCTGATCTCCTTTTGCAACTACAGTTCTCATGTTACCGTCAGTATCACGATATGTCATAGTCAAATCAGCACCTTTAACTGAACTTACTCCAGAACCAACACCTAAACCAATGCTTCCAACAATAGCAGCACTTTTAATAAGACGTCTTGTTCCTTCTCCAGGCTGTGAATAAGTAAGGTGATATTTAACTGTACCATCCATATTAACCCCCATAACTTCAAGTGGTCCTGAAAGCACAACTCCCCAAGGGAATAATTCGATACTGTTTAATTCTTTTTCTTTTTTGATGTTTACTTTAGCAAATGGCTCTGGTTTGTCACTAATGCTTGGATCAAATTTGTACAATTTCTCGTCATTATATACTAAGTACGAATTTGTAGCTTCATCATAAGTAGGCAAAACCGGACGATCTTTGTCAAACGAGATATTACGTTTCCAAAGTTTAACACCTGTTTTATAATCTACCATGTTTCCGTAAGTTCCTGTAAGATACATTACTTTTTCACCAACTTTTCCTAAGTAATAAATTGGGTCTTCTTTATCATCAGAGATTTCGATGAATTTTTTCCAAAGTTTTTCTCCGTCTTTGTTGATCAACATCATTTCATTTTCTGCAACGTATAAGAAATCCTGATCGATAGGGATTACTCTTTTCAATCCGTCTCCACGAGCATCTTTTTTCCAGATTTTTTCTCCTGTTTTTAAATCAAAAAAGTTAAATCCGCTGTAATGTGCCACTAATATTTTTGTTCCCCAATCTTCCAGATAAACAACTCTTTTTGTTTTGATAGATTCTTTCCAGATACTTTTTCCTGTTTCTGTATTCAATACATTTAAATATTGTTTATTCGAAAAAGTTCCAGTGTTATTCACTACAACAATATTTTTATCATTTTGAGTTAAAAAGAATTTAGAATAATCTTCTTCTCCTTTCCAGTTTAATTTTCCTGTCGCTCTGTCAAAAGAATATAATTTTCCGTACAGTAAATAGTAAATTACTGATCCGTGTACTGTAGCAACGTTTGTGTTTACAGATTCTTTTAAAGAAAAGCTAAATAATGATTTTGCTTTGTCTACAGTAGTAGTCCATTTTAATTCGCCAGTCGTCATATCCAATAATGCAATTGCCATGTCGCCATCTTTTTTCAAAGTAAGCAAATACTCATTTGTTTCAGGAATAAAATCTGATTGTGTTACCCAAAAAGATTCTTTTGATGAATTGTAAACCACTTTTCCAGTATCAGTATTAATGATAAGGTATTTACTATTGATGTAAGCTTCAACATAAGGACTTCCGGCAACGTTTGTTAAAGTGCTTTTATCATCAAAAAGTTTTGTAAGATCTGTGTCGGCTATGATATCCACTGCAGATTTACCTCCAAAATCCTCTTTGGTCAAAGTCCAAACCACTTTTTTAGTTTCAGGATCCAAACCTTTTACAGTTCCGCCTTCTTTAAAAACAACGATTCCTGTAATTCCGTTTTGTACCAAATCCTGTACGGCATTCTCTGTGTTAACAATTTCGTCGTATTTCCTTTGAGAAATGGCCGAAACGCTGACTAATAAAAGCAAAATAATCGAAAAAGTAATTTTCTTCATAGTGATTGATTCGTTAAAAAATTAATATTTGTTTGAGGCTTATCGTTCGCGAATTAACTTATTAAAAGAAAAATTAAGATTTTTTTAATAAAAATTCGCTGCACAAATATATAAAAATACGAATCAGTTTTAAGAAAATATTTCTTTCAAAACTTCTAGTGATTTTGGCTTCTTGAATCCTTCTAAATGAAAGCTGTAGTAATCAATTAATACCTTCAATAAAATTTGTCTTTCGACTACGTGAAAGATTTTTTCGGTATTATCAAACTTTAAATCGATTAGCTTTTTAAGTAAGCCGGTTTCGTGTTCAGAAAGTACATTTCCTTTATTGAAAAGCGTAAAAACACCATCATTCATTTCAAAATGAGGCAGATCAATTTCTGAAACATCAGGATAAAAACCTAAGTATTTTGTGATTTCTAAAAGTAAAATCAAATGGAAATTAGAAATTTCATCATGATTATCAAGCCAAGTTAAAGCGGTTTCTAAAAACAAAAAAAGGGATTCGTTTTTTTCTTCTTCCTGAATAGAATAATGAAGTATTTCTGAAAGAAACATGACCATTGTACTTTTTACAATATCAGTATGAATGGTTTGAAAAGGGATTCCGTTTTTTATCTCTTTGAAGTTTTCAAGCGTTCCTTTGTTTTTATGAACGGCTTCGATTTCTAAAATGGACAACGGCTGGAAATAAGCAATTTTCTGATTTGCTTTTCTGCTCGAAAAAGCATCGCGCACAAAATAAGATTTCAGTCCGCTTGAAAGTGTAAAACATTTTACGATCAAGCTTTTTTCCTGAAATTTTAAAGATGAGATTACTATTGCTTTGGTTTTGACTTGCAACGAATTTTAGATTTTAGATTGTTGATTTTAGATTGAAGAAATCTAAATTAAAACTGAAAACTGTGACTGCGACTGAATACTATCGAATAATCATAACTTTCTTGACCTTTGTTTCGCCTCCGTCTTGTGCAGAAATAAAAACCATATATACGCCAGAGGCTACTTTATATTTTCCAAAGGCTGTTGTGTCCCATTCTATAGTTCCGCCTTCAGAAGTGGTTTCGTAAACTAAATTTCCTTCGATATCGGTGATTTTGATATTTGCTTTATCAATCAAGCCGGCCACTTTCACGGTTCCGGAATAACTTGGTCGAACCGGATTTGGGTATACATAAACGTTATTTAAATCTTCGTTTGCTCCGGTTGCAATTCCTTTAAAAGAAATCATTCCTTTATTGGTTGCTATAAAAACTTCTCCGGTTGCGCTGTTAATTTTAATATCGTTTATCGTATTACTTGGCAAAGGTGAATTATTAATTGTAAAATGATATTTGGTTTCCTGACCATTTGGCGAAACCATAAAAATACCAGAATCTGCTGTACCAATCCATTTATTGTTCGCGCCGTCAACAACAATCGAAGTAATAAACTGCTCGTACATTAATTCCTGAGCCAGATTATCTTCCAGAATAATGATTGGGTTTGCTTTTAATTGTGCCTCGGTCTGGAAATTTCCAACATTCGATAAAACTCTTAATCCTTTTGTAGTCCCTATCCAAAGCTGGTTTTTGGTATCGATTGCAACAGATCTTACATCGGCAATTGGTAAATTTCCTGCATCGGTACCAAAAGTCATTTTTTTGAACGTATTTGTGCTTTCGTTAAATGCAATTACACCTTCATTGCTTGTAGAAATCCACTTGACGTTATTTTTATCAATAACGATATTAGCATAGCTTGTACTTTCGGCATTACTTAAAATTGTACTTGTAGAATAACTCTGCCATTGACCATCGGTTTTTAAAACTTTCAATCCGTTTTTAATTCGGCTGTTTGTTACCCATAAATTTCCTGTTCTGTCAAATGCAGTTCCGTTAATACGAACATCAATATAATTTGGCCCTTCATAAGTCAAAGTTTCTAATCCGCTGTTTTTTTCATTGTATAAAAAATTCGGAACATCATCTTCAATTCGCAATAATCCAGAGAAAAAAGAGCTTGCATAAACTTGTTTTTCGTTACTTGGGTTTACAATAACGCGAGTAATTGACTTTGCATCATAAACTTCTGAATATGGGATATTTAACCATTTTGAGTTATTAAATTTACTTATACCATAACTATCTAAGTCATAAGGATTGTAATAAATATCATAATCTCCGTATACTGCCCAAAGAACATTTGGTGTCACATCTAGTGAAAAAATATTATTTCGTGAAGGACCTGCCGGAGTATTGTTTTCGAAAGTTCCAATTCCCGAAAGTGCGCCAGAAAATAATCCTTTTTCTTTTGTTCCGATGTAAATTATATCGCCAACTGCCGAAGCACAAGAAAACGTCAGATTGATATCCGGAAGTTGTGTATTAACTATCGAACGAGTTAAAACCATTTGATTGTTATACAAGTAAACCGAAGTTGATGTTGTAACAAACAAATTGTGATTTACCGCTCGCATATCAACAGAAGGCTGCGGAAGCTGCGAGAAACTAACAAAAATATTGGAGTTATATCGATGAATATTTCCGGTTGAATTAATTGCAATAAGTTCTGCATCTAGCGTCGCAACACTTGCCCAATTTCCTGTATTTACAACAGTCCACTGGCTAAAATCAATTAAATTTGGATTTGTAATATCTGCTCTTCTAATTCCGCTGGAAGTTGCAGCAAAAATAAATCCATTAAAAAAAGTGGTTTGTTTTACGCTGATTTCTGCACCATTATCTCCAATAAAATAAGTATCGCCAAATTGTGATGTCGTTAAATTAAACTGCACAATCCCGAAATCGCAGGAAACATACAATAATCCGTTATGCTCCATTAAATGGTTAATCTTTTTAAGACTTGCCGATAATTGTTTATTAATGATATCTACTTTTTTTATGATGCTTCCGTCTGTTTCGTTAATTATGATCATCAAACCATTTTCATAACCAACGATTGTTTTTTTGAAACTTTCGCTATGATATACTGCAGAAATCGTCTGTCCCGAAAGTCCGTCAACAGTTGTTATTGTTTTTATAACATTTGAAGCTGCATTTTTAGAAAACAAGGCATTTTCTGAAGCAGTAAAAACCGTTGTAGAAGATTCTGAAATATCTTTTATTTCATTAAACGAAAAATAGCCTTCCCACGACAATTGGCCTTGTGCAAAGCCAAATTGAGATAGTACTAAAAATAAAACGTAAAGAAACTTTCTTGTCATTGTTTACAAATATCGGATAGACAAATATACTACAAACGAAAGTATTTGATTTTTGTTCTTTAACTAAATAAAAAAATGCTCCCTATTTATCCTTAACAAGACAAATGAGAGCATTCTTCAATTGTAATTAATCTTACACTACACCCTGAGCAAGCATAGCATCGGCAACTTTAACAAATCCGGCAATGTTAGCTCCTTTTACGTAGTTTACATAACCATTTTCTTCTGCACCGTATTTTTTACATTGGTTGTGAATTCCAACCATGATATCTTTTAATCTTAAATCTACTTCTTCACTTGTCCAGTTTAAACGAATAGAGTTTTGTGTCATCTCTAATCCAGATGCTGCAACTCCACCAGCGTTTGCTGCTTTTCCTGGAGCAAAAAGTACTTTATTATCTAAGAAAAGTTTTATTGCATCTAAAGTAGAAGGCATATTAGCCGCTTCTGTCACACATAAAACACCGTTATCAATTAATTTTTTAGCGTCGTCTCCGTTCAGCTCGTTTTGAGTAGCACATGGAATAGCGATATCAACTTTAACTTCCCAAGGGCTTTTTCCTTTATGGAAAATTGCATTTGGATATCTTTCTAAATACCTCTCTGCTCTGTTATCGCCAGTTGCTCTCATTTCGACCATGTAATCTATTTTTTCTCCAGAAATACCTTCTTCATCCAAAATATAACCATCAGGTCCCGAAATCGTAACAACTTTTCCTCCTAATTCATTCACTTTTAAAGCTACACCCCAGGCAACGTTTCCGAATCCTGAAATAGCAACTCTTTTACCTTTAATTTCGTGACCAATTGTACGAAGCATTTGATCTGTAAAATAAACTACTCCATATCCTGTAGCTTCAGGTCTGATTAATGAACCACCGTAAGCAAGGCCTTTTCCGGTTAAAACTCCGGTAAATTCATTTCTAATTCTTTTATATTGACCAAATAAATAACCAATTTCTCTGGCACCAACTCCAATATCTCCTGCAGGAACGTCTAAGTCAGGACCAATATGACGGCATAATTCAGTCATAAATGATTGACAGAAACGCATGATTTCTGCATCTGATTTTCCTTCCGGATCAAAATCAGATCCTCCTTTACCCCCACCCATTGGAAGTGTTGTTAAACTATTTTTGAAAACCTGTTCGAAAGCCAAAAATTTTAAAACTGATAGGTTTACAGTGTGATGAAATCTGATTCCGCCTTTATATGGGCCAATCGCTGAGTTCATTTGAATTCTAAAACCTCTGTTTACGATTATTTCTCCTTTGTCGTCAACCCACGGAACTCTGAAAATTATAGATCTTTCTGGTTCAGCAATTCTAAGAAGTAAATTTTTACCGTCGTATTTTTTTCTTTCTGCGATAAATGGAATTACCGTTTCTGCAAATTCCCTAACGGCTTGAAGAAATTCTGGCTCGTTTGGATTTTTTGACTCCACAAGAGCCATAAATTCATTTATTTTTTGTTCCATTTTATAATAAATTATTCAAATAATAGTTTTAAACTTAATCAATTACATAAGAAAATACGTTTTAAGAAAACGTTTTCGTTATAACATACAAAGATATAGCAAAATCAACATGATTTGTTATTTTTTTTTGTTTTTAGAGAAGAATTGTGTATTTTTTAAACAATCTTAAAAATACAATTTTACACCTCCGATTTTACAGCAATTTACCGCCTTTAAAGTCAGAAAATTAAGTGTTTTGTTATTAAATTTTTAATAGAAGTATATATTATTTTGATTCGACTATGTTTTTTTTATATTTGCCAATATTTTGAAAGCCCCAAGAGATGTTTAAACACCTATATTTCACAATTTTCGCCCTATTTGGCATTACCACTATTGCCAATGCTCAGTCTAATCTGGCACAAGAAGTAGGAATTATTTTCGGCCCTGTAGCATTTCAGTCCGATTTTGGAGAAAGACATAATTTCGATACCAATGTGGGAAACACCGGTTTTGGTGTAGGAATTGTTCACTTTATTAACTTTTCTGCAAATAATAACAGAGAAAGTTTCTTCACAGAACATTTTAAAGTTAGATCCGAATTATCTTTTAATACCACAACTCTTAACCATTTTGGCGGTTATATTGAAACTGCAAAAAACAAATTGGCTGTTGCGCAATTAAAAGCAATGAGTGGTAAATCTACTTTATTAAATCTTGGAGCTCAGTTAGAATTTTCTCCATTTATGAAAATTCACGATTTCGAAAATACAGCAGGCGGTTTTAGCCCGTATTTTAGTGTCGGATTCCTGGCAACTTATTATACTTCGAAAGTAAGCTCAACAATGGGTGAATTAGGACTTCCGTCAACAACTTTCCCTAAATATTTAACGCCTTCAGATGGTCATCAATATGGTTTTGCAAGTGAAAGCGGAGTAGCTTTAGCGGCAACAGCCGGTGTTGGATTCCACCTTAAATTAACTCAAATGAGCGATGTAATGTTTGAAACTCGTTTTCAAGCTTTTAGTTCAGACTGGATTGATGGTTTAAACCCGAACAAAGATCTTTATGAAGAAAACAAGGCTAATGACTGGCAGGTTTGGTTTAATGTTGGATACATTTATTACTTAGAATTCTAAAGAAATTCCAAAATAAAAAAATTCCAAATTCCAAAATAGTTACAATTGGAATTTGGAATTTTTTTATTGATTTTTTTTTAAGACAATGCTTGCTCTAAATCTGCAATTAAATCTTCTGCATCTTCAATACCAACACTTAATCTTACTAAGTCATCAGTAATACCAACTTCTGCTCTTTTATCAGCAGGAATTGAAGCGTGTGTCATTAAAGCCGGATGATTTGCAAGCGATTCTACACCTCCTAAAGATTCAGCCAGAGTAAATACTTTCAATTTCTCTAAAAACGCAATAGAATCTTCTTTTTTACCAGATTTGAATGTAAAAGAAACCATTCCGCCAAAAGCTTTCATTTGCTTTTTTGCAATTTCATGAAATGGATGATTTTCTAATCCAGGATAATAAACTGTATTTATTTTTGGATGTTTAGTTAAATACTCCACTATTTTTTCTCCATTTTCACAATGTCTCTGCACCCTTAATGCCAAAGTTTTTATTCCTCTTAAAACTAAAAAACTGTCCATTGGCCCTAAAGTTGCACCAGTTGCAAATTGCTGAAAATGTAATTGTTCTCCTAAAGCTGCATCTTTTACAATTAAAGCTCCGGCAATAACATCAGAATGTCCGCCTAAATATTTTGTAGCCGAATGCATAACGATATCTGCACCTAAATCAAGAGGTTTTTGTAAATATGGGGTTGCAAAAGTATTGTCTACAGCAAACCAAATTTTATGTTCTTTAGTGATTTTTGCCACTTCTGCAATATCAGCTAATTTCATTAACGGATTTGTTGGCGTTTCTACCCAAACCAATTTTGTGTTTTCATTGATTAATGATTTCAATTTTGCAATATCCGTCATATCAACAAAATGGAATTTTATTCCTGAATCTTTATAAATTCTTGAAAACATACGGTAAGTTCCGCCGTATAAATCATCCATTGCAATAACTTCGTCACCTGCTTTAAATGATCTTAAAATACAATCTGTAGCGGCAAGACCAGAAGAAAAAGCCAGTCCGCGTGTACCATTTTCAATACTTGCTAAAGCCTCTTCAAGAGCTGTACGAGTTGGGTTTGATGCGCGGCTGTATTCATAATCTGCCAGAGGTTTTCCCGGACTTGTCTGAATAAAAGTTGACGTTTGATACACCGGCGGCATTACCGCTCCTGTACTTGGATCATGATGCTGGCCACCATGTATTACTTTTGTATTGAATTTCATATAGTTATAAATTTTAAATCCATAATTGTCGCACAAATTTACCGCTTAATTTATTTTATCCTGATACAACTTCTTACCTTTGTAGATAATTAACACTTTTTGATATGAAAAATTACATATTTATAATCTTTTTGTGTTTGATTTTTACGAGTTGCAACAAAGAGCTTTCATTTGAAAATGAAACGTTTAAAGAAAAATCTACTATTCCGTGCAAAAATGATTGCCCGAAAATCACAATAGAAGTCCCAATTGCTAAAAATAAAAAGATCATCGCTGACAGTATTAATAAAAAAGTTTTCAATGTAATAAAAGAAATCATCTATTTCGGCGAAGACTCAACAAAGGTCAACGATTATAAATCATTGTCAAAATCTTTTATTGCTTCTTACGAAGAAATGCATAAAAAATTCCCGCACGATACTTTTGGCTGGGAAGGAAAAATAACAGGAAATGTCGAATTTGAATCAGAGCAGATTTTAAACATCAAAATAGATCATTATACTTTTACCGGCGGCGCACATGGCTACCAAGGTTTCAGGTCTTTATTATTTAATCAAAAAACCGGAAAAGTTATTTTTAACGATCAATTGTTTAAAAATGAAAAAGAATTTAAGGCTTTCGCCGAAAAAGAATTCAGACTTAAATATCAAATTCCCGAAAATGCCAACATAAACGCAACAGGTTTAATGTTCGAAAATGATAAATTTCAATTGCCTCAGAATATTTTCTATACTTCAGCAGGTTTACTTCTTTATTATAATTCATACGAAGCCGCATCTTATGCCGATGGCCCAAAAGAAATTGTATTTCCGTATGATAAAGTGAGTAAATATTTGAAATTTCAATAAGAAAAGCATTGGGTTAGACGCACTACTGTGCGTCTCTACAGAAAAAACCTTTGAACCTCTGAACCTTTTCTACTGAACATCATATTTCATTTTACGCAAAATTCTCAATGCCTCTTTAAATGAAGAATAAATATGTTTATAAGGTTTTAAAAGCAGTTTGGCATCGATTAATTTTTGCTTGGCATCATCAAAACCATTCAAATAGCAGATCATAAAAGTTGAAGGAAGATTTTCAAGATCTATTAATTCACGGCCAGATAAAGAAATCCCTCTTTGCAATTTTTGGAGCAATGCAATATTTGCATTGTAAATATGAAATAACATTCGTTTATTGAATTCAGGCGGTTGAAAAAGCATTTTACGGTCAATTTTATAATAGCCGTTATCAAAAAAGTGGATGGTTTGTTCTTCTAGCGGATAATAACTTGTTTTATCATTTAATCCAAGCGGAACATATTCTGTAATTGTAAAAGTATCATCATCAAAGAAAATTGTAACCACATCCTGCGCCGAATAAAAAAGTTTAACCTGCTCATTAATTAACTCAATATCTACGCGGGATAAAAAGGTTTTATCTCTGGATTTTTTTGGAACTCCCGCCCAGCAAATCACAAACAATTCTTTAAAAACATTGTATTTTGGCGACATATCTTTATGCCTGAAATTCATAAAATCGATTACGCCGTCCAGCGTATATTGAATACTGTTTCGGGAACTATTTTCGATTCCAATTACCGTTTCTGTATTCTGATTATTTTTTTCGACTTCTTCATGTTCTTCCACAGGAATGGAATTACTGCCGCGTCTTATAAAAACACTATTGGCTAGAATGGTATGAATTCCTTTTTTAAAATAGGAAATTTTGCTTTTAGGCTTTATCGTAACCAAACCAATTACTTTATCTTTTGGAAGATTGGGAAATGGTACGTTTTCGTATTGAATTTTTGGAGGATTTTCTAAAAATGCATTTACGAGATTCTGAATTCGGCTGTCATCGAAGAAATCGTCGCCTACAATTTCGTTATCCTGATCTTCTACTCCAACAACGATATAAGAGTTATTCGCCGGATTTGAATTGGAGAGTGCGCAAATGTGTTTTAAAAACTTTCCTTTGCCTTCTCGCGAATGTAGATTCAACTGCCTTTTTTTGTCATAAAAACTGCTCTCGTCATTGTGAGCAAGTAAATTCTTTATCAAAAGGCGTTTATTAATCATAGTCTAAGTTTTTTTGCCACTAATTGCACTAATTTATACTAATTAAAACTTGTAATCACTTTACTTTCAATTCTATTACTTTAAACGTAAAAAAGACGCACTGCCGTGCGTCTTTACAATAAAATTTTATCAGATATTTTTCTTGACAATCGTTGATGATGCCTGCGCGGTACTCATCACGACTAAATCAGCGATATTTACGTGATACGGTCTTGAAACTACAAAATGAATAATATCTGCAATATCTGCTGCCTGCAGCGGATCAAATCCTTTATATACATTTGAAGCTCTTTCTGTATCTCCTTTAAAACGCACTTCACTGAATTCTGTTGCTACCATTCCCGGATGAATTGCTCCGACTCTTATTCCAAATGGATTTAAATCGATTCGCATTCCGGCTGTAATAGCATCAACAGCATGTTTTGTTCCGCAATATACATTTCCATTTGGATAAACTTCTTTCGCAGCAGTTGAACCAATATTAATAATATGTCCGGAATTTTTAGCTGTCATTTTCGGAATCACCGCTTTTGAAACATATAAAAGTCCTTTTACATTAATATCAATCATCGCATCCCAATCGTCTAAATCTCCTGTTTGAATTGGATCTAAACCATGAGCATTTCCGGCATTATTGATCAAAACATCAATATCTGAAAATGCATCTGGCAAAGCACCAATTTTTTTCAAAACATCATTTTTATCACGAACATCAAAAGAAAGCGAATGAACTTCTGTAAAAACAGAAAGTTCTTTTTCCAATTCTTCTAAACGATCTTTACGTCTTCCGCAAAGAATAATTTTATAGTTATTTCTAGCTAGAATCTGAGCGGTAGCTTTTCCAATTCCGCTTGTAGCACCAGTAATTAAAACTGTTTTTTTCATTCTAAGTATTTGTTTTTTTGCCCACAGATTTTACAGATTTAAAAAATCACAGTGTAAACCTGTTCAATCCGTAAAATCCGTGGGCTAATATTTTTATTTAAGCAACATCGTCACCCATACTTTCTGTCCAGATCGCAAACCAGTCTTCTTTGTCCATTTCTAATTCAGCAGCTTTTACTAAAGATTGAATTCTGGCAACGTTAACTGTTCCTGCAATTGGAATAACTGCTGCCGGGTGTTTTAAAATCCATGCTAATAAAAGTGTATCTGCTCCAAGATGATATTTTTCAAGCAATGTCGAGAATAACTTTTTCAAACGACGTGTTTTTTTGGTGTCTTCTCTAAAAACAGTTCCAAGTGGATTCCATGACAATGGACGAATTCCGTGTGTCTGCATATAATCAAGACTTCCGTCAACCATTGGTTCAAAATGAGTTGCAGAAAATTGTACCTGATTATAGCTTACTTCTGTTTTCTGGCGAATTAACTCCGTTTGTGAACTTGTAAAATTCGAAAGTCCGAAATCTAAAATTTTTCCTTCCGATTTTAATTTTTCAACTGCTTCTGCAATTTCATCTGCCTGCATTAACGGACTTGGCCTGTGCAGTAAAAATACATCAACGTAATCTGTTTTCAGTTTCTTTAAAGATTCTTCAACAGACCAAATGATATACTCTTTAGAATAATCGTAATGTTTGATTTTGTTATTACGGCTTTCTGTTACCAGCTGAATTCCGCACTTTGTAATTAATTGTAATTTTTCGCGCGAAATTTTACTAGCTTTGAATGCTTTTCCAAAATCGGCTTCGGTGGTATAATCTCCGTAAATATCGGCGTGATCAAAAGTTGTGATTTTGTTTTCGATACAAATTTGTATCATGTTTTCCATTTCTTTTGGTGAAAGGTTTTTATCCCAAACACCCCAATTCATAGTGCCCGAAATTATAGGCGATAATGCTGTTTTGCTCATGGTTATATTGAGTTATTTTTGCTAATAAATATGCTTTTATAAAACATAATCACCAAAGTTCTTAAAAATATAAAAATAGATTCACAATTCGTCCTTAAAATTAGGTGATTGGTCGAAGTTTTAACCATTCTTTAACATCTTACTTCTTAAAAAATATTCAATTTGCACTCTCAAAAATTAGGCGTAAAAATCAAGGTTTTAAAAATATTTATATGGAAGAAAATACAACGACTTTAGACATTAGAGCGATAAATGAAAAAATTGAGAGAGAAAGTGCTTTTATAGACCTTCTTACAATGGAAATGAACAAAGTTATTGTGGGCCAGAAACATATGGTCGAGCGTCTGTTAATTGGTCTTTTGGGTCAGGGACATATTTTACTTGAAGGAGTTCCTGGTTTAGCAAAAACTTTGGCCATTAACACTTTGTCACAAGCGGTTCAGGGTTCTTTCAGCCGTATCCAGTTTACGCCGGATTTACTTCCTGCCGATGTTATCGGAACCATGATTTACAACATTAAAGCAAACGAATTCTCTATTAAAAAAGGGCCAATTTTTGCCAACTTCGTACTTGCCGATGAGATAAACCGTGCTCCGGCAAAGGTTCAGTCTGCGCTTTTAGAGGCGATGCAGGAAAAACAAGTTACAATTGGTGATACCACTTTCAAACTAGATCGTCCTTTTTTAGTTTTAGCAACTCAAAACCCGGTTGAACAAGAAGGAACATACCAGCTTCCTGAAGCACAGGTTGACCGTTTCATGTTGAAAACTGTAATTGATTATCCAAAAATTGATGAAGAACGTTTTGTAATTCGTCAAAACTTAAAAGGAAGCTACGAAAAAGTAAATGCCGTAGTTTCTGTAGAACAAATTTTACGTGCGCAAGAAGCGGTTCGTGAAGTTTATATGGATGAAAAAATCGAAAAATATATTCTGGATATCATTTTTGCTACTCGTTACCCAGAGAAATACAAATTAGCCGACTTAAAACCACTTATCAGTTTTGGAGCATCTCCACGTGGAAGTATCAACTTAGCAAACGCTGCTAAATGTTACGCTTTCATCAAACGTCGTGGTTATGTAATTCCAGAAGATGTTCGTGCAGTTGTGCATGATGTATTACGTCACAGAGTTGGAATCACATATGAGGCTGAAGCCGAAAACATTACTTCTGTAGACATTATCAACAAAATCGTAAACGAGATTGAAGTACCTTAAAAAAATTTTAGATTTTAGATTGCAGAATTTAGATTTAAATCTGCAATCTAAAATAATCTAAAATCTAATATCTAAAATCTGCAATCCGAAAAATGGATACAAAAGAGCTTTTAAAAAAAGTACGGAAAATAGAAATCAAAACCAAAAGACTGAGCAATCATATCTTTTCGGGTGAATACCATTCTTCATTTAAAGGGCGCGGGATGACTTTCAGCGAGGTGCGCCAATACCAATATGGCGATGATATTCGTAACATCGATTGGAATGTAACCGCACGCTACAACGAAGCCCACGTAAAAGTTTTTGAAGAAGAAAGAGAATTAACCATGGTTTTAATGGTTGATATTTCGGGCTCTGAAGGTTTTGGTTCAAAAAGTCAGTTTAAAAAAGACATCGTAACAGAAATTGCTGCAACGATGGCTTTTTCGGCTACACAAAACAATGATAAGATTGGATTGATCTTATTTTCTGATAATGTCGAATTATACATTCCGCCAAAAAAAGGCCGTTCACACGTTTTGAGAATCATTCGTGAATTAATCGAATTTGAACCAAAAAGCAACAAAACAGATATTTCACAAGCCTTGAAATTTTTATCGGGAACACAGAAAAAGAAAGCGATTGTTTTTGTAATTTCTGATTTCATGTCTGAGAATTACGAACAGACTTTAAAAATCGCTTCTAAAAAACACGATATTACTGGTGTTCGTGTGTACGATATCCGTGAAGAAAAAATCCCAAATTTAGGAATGGTAACCATGCTTGACGCCGAAACGGGAAAAATTCAATTGGTAAATACAGGCTCAAAAACAGTGAGAATGAATTACGAAAAACATTATCAGGAACGCGTAAATTATTTCAAAGATATTTTCAGTAAATCTGGCGCTGGTGTTGTAAACACAAGAGTTGACGAAAATTATGTTACTAAGCTGTTAGGCTATTTCAAGTCACGATAAATATAATTTTAGATTGTAGATTTTAAATTTTAGAATTTTTATCTGCTCTAATTATTCAAATAAAAAATCCGCTTAAATCTGTGTCATTCGTGTTCCAATTTTAAGCATTCATTTTAGACTAAAATCTGAAATCACAAATCAAATGAAATTAAAGTTTTACATATTTTTATTTTTGCTTTCTACGGCTGTTTTTTCTCAAAAACAAGTCGAAACCAGCATTGATACTACCAAAAATAAAATTGGCGCCGAGTTTAAGCTAACGCTGAAAACGGTTGTAAATGCTAATTCGAAAGTTGTTTTCCCTAAACTAAAAAGATTTGGCCCTTTAGAGGTTATTCAGTCTTATCCTATCGATACGGTAAAGAAAAACGATACTTACGAATTAATCAAAAAATATGGATTAACTCAATTTGATTCAGGAAGATACGTGATTCCGAGTGTTCAAATTTTAATTGATAAAAAACCTTATTTCTCAGATTCTATTCGTGTTGAAGTTGCTAATGTAAAAGTCGATACATTACAGCAAAAAATGTATGATATCAAAGACATTACCGCTGCTGATGGCGGAATTGGCGATTGGTGGAAATACGTTTTGGCACTGGTTATTATTTTAGCAATTGGAGCCGGAATTTATTGGTACGTTAAAAAACATCAGAAGAAAAAAATCGAAGAAGAAGTTTATAAAACTCCTATTGAAAAAGCGACAAGCTTATTAAACAATCTAGAGTCAAAAGAACTTGTTCAAAAAGGAGAAATCAAAGAATATTATAGTGAACTAACGGATATTGCGCGTAACTATATTGAAGAAGCGATTCACATTCCAGCAATGGAAAGTACAACTTCTGAATTAATTCAGGCAATTAGAACAGCTTCGACTAAAAAGAAAATGACTTTAACGCCAGAAACAGTTGAGAATCTGGAACGCGTATTACGTCAGGCCGATTTAGTAAAATTTGCTAAATCAAAACCACTTGAATTTGAAATTACGGATGACAGAAATAAAATTCAGAAAGCAATTTTAACGCTTGACAATGCAATACCAACAGAAGTTCCGGCTGAAGAAGAAGATCAATTGCTAAACGAAGCGCAAAGACAAAAACAAATTCAGCTGCAGTTAAAAAAACAAAGAAACAAACGAATTGCCATTACAGTAGGTTCTGTTTTGTTTTTATTATTAGCAACTACAACTTTCTTTATTGCAACAAAAGGTTTTACTTATGTAAAAGACAATATTATCGGACATCCTACTAAAGAATTATTAGAAGGAGAATGGGTAAAAAGTGAATACGGAAATCCGGGCGTTATCATTGAAACTCCAAAGGTTTTAAAACGAATGGATACTCAAAAAATGCTGCCAAAAGAAGCTATGGCTTTGATTAAAGAAATGCAGCTTTTTATCTACGGAAGTATGATTGATAATTTTTATGTTACCGTTTCAACAAGCAAATTCAAAAACCCTGTTGATATTGATTTGTCTAAAGCTTTAGAAGGAACTTTAAAAATTATTGAACTTCAAGGCGGACAAAATATCATTGTTAAACAAGAAGATTTTCAAACCAATCAAGGTATACAGGGAATAAAAGGATATGGAACAATGAGCATTATCGATCCAAACAGTAAAACAAGTACAAAATCATATTACGAAATCCTTCTTTTTAAACAAGATCAAGGTTTACAGCAAATTATGATTTTGCATAAGGAAGGCGATACGTATGCAAACGACATTACAACCCGAATTCTAAATTCTGTTGAACTTAAAAAAGCAAGTAACTAATGAATAATCAGATCACTTTTTTAAATCCGGAATTCTTTTGGTTGTTTCTATTAATTCCAATCGCTATTGGCTGGTTTTTTTGGAAAAGAAATCAGCAGGCCGCTACATTAAAAATGAGTTCGACGGCAGGTTTTAAAAACAGCGAATCGTTGTTGACCAAATTAAAGCCTAGTTTATATGTTTTCAGGATTATCGCTTTAAGTTCACTGATTATTGCTTTAGCAAGACCAAGAACAGTCGACATCAGTAATCAGACCAAAACGACAAAAGGAATTGATATTGTAATAGCAATTGACGTTTCCGGAAGTATGCTTGCAAAAGATTTAAAGCCAAACCGTATGGAAGCTTTAAAAAGAGTTGCTGCTGATTTCGTTGAAGAAAGACCAAATGACAGAGTTGGTTTAGTTTTATACGCTTCTGAAGCTTATACAAAAACACCTGTTACAAGTGACAAACCAATTATTCTTGAAGCTATAAAAGGAATTAAATATGATACCGTTTTACAAGATGGTACCGGAATTGGAATGGGTTTAGCAACGGCAGTAAATCGTCTTAAAGACAGTAAAGCAAAAAGCAGGGTTGTTATTTTAATGACTGACGGTGTTAATAATGCCGGATTTATTGAGCCAGAAACTGCTGCTGACATTGCAAAACAATACGGAATAAAAGTATATACAATTGGTCTTGGTACAAACGGAATGGCTGAATCTCCATATGCTTATGCACCAAACGGCGGTTTTTTATTCAAAATGCAGAAAGTTGAAATTGATGAGCAGTTAATGAAAAATATTGCCCGCAAAACAGACGGAACCTACTTTAGAGCAACAAGCAACGATAGATTAGCTGAAATATACAGTTCAATTAACAAATTAGAAACAACTGAAATTCAGGAATTAAAATTCTACGATTACGACGAAAAATACAGAGTTTTTGTTTTACTCGCAGCATTTTTATTACTACTTGAAGTTGGTTTAAGAAATACAGTTTACAGAAGCTTCATTTGATTTGAAAAATCAAAAAATTACTCCCGATAGCCATCGGGACCAAATTCCAATTTGAAGTGGAATTTTAAAATCAGCTTTTTAGACAAACAACAGAAATTGGAATTTGGAATTTAGATTTTTGGAATTTTAAAATATTTATGGAATTAGACGAAAAAAAATATTTATATCTCTTACTATTACTTCCAATTGTGGTGTGTATTTTCCTTTTCAATATGTATTGGAAAAGAAAAAAACAACGTGAATTTGGAGATTTAGACATGGTAAAAAAACTGAGTCCGGACAGATCTGTTTTTAAACCTGTTTTAAAATTATCGATTTTGCTTTTGGCATTGGCGTGTTTAATTATCGGTTTAGTAAATCCGAAGATTGGAACAAAAATGGAAACTGTAAAACGTGAAGGAATTGATATCGTTTTTGCTGTCGACGTTTCTAAAAGTATGCTTGCCGAAGATGTCGCACCAAGTCGTTTAGAGAAAAGTAAACAATTGGTTTCGCAGATTATAAACTCTTTAGGAAGTGACCGAATTGGTATTGTGGCTTATGCAGGAAGCGCATTTCCGGTATTGCCAATTACATCTGATTATAGTGTTGCAAAAATGTTCCTGCAAAGCATGAATCCTGATATGGTTTCATCACAAGGAACTTCTCTTGATGAAGCAATTAGATTATCAGCTAAATATTTTGACGAAAAAAGCAAAACAAGCAAACTTATAATTTTAATTTCTGATGGTGAAGATCATTCTGAAGGTGCTTCGGCGGCGGCAGAAGAAGCTAGTAAACTAGGAATCAAAATCATTACGATTGGTGTTGGAACAGAAAGAGGAGGAACAATTCCGTTAAGAGAAAATGGTATCGTTAAAAATTATCAGAAAGATCAAAACGGACAAACTGTTATTACAAAACTAAATCAGGAAGGATTAAAAACTCTTGCAACCAAAGGAAAGTATGTTTACGGCGGAAATACCAAAGAGGTTTTGGAATTCATCAAAAACGAATTAAACAAGATTCAGAAAACAGAATTTGAATCAACACAAATGGCCGATTTTCAATCGCAGTTTCAATGGTTTATTGGTTTTGGACTCTTACTGTTATTTGTAGATATTTTCCTTTTAGAAAGAAAAACAAACTGGATTAAAGAGTTGAATTTATTCAACGAAAAGAAATAAAGATTCCGCTCGAAATTCGGAACAAAAAATAAAAAAATTAGAATGAAAAATTTACTTCTTTATATTTTACTAACGCTTCCTTTTGCAGTTTCTGCTCAGGAAAAAGACAAGACATTGCCTGATGCCAATGAAGAATATAAGCAGAATAAATTTACTGACGCCGAAGCTAATTATAGAATTTCGGCTTCAAAATTTTCAAAACGCGCAGCTGGCTCTTACAATTTAGGAAACTCGATTTACAGACAAAATCAGGCTTCTGAAGCAAAATACGCTTACGCGAATGCCATAAAAATCGCCAAAACAAGACCTGAAAAACACAAAGCTTTTCATAATCTTGGTAACGTTTTTATGAAAGAGAAAGATTATACGCAGGCCGTTGAAGCGTACAAAGAAGCTTTAAGAAACGATCCTACCGATGACGAAACGCGTTACAACTACGCTTACGCAAAACAGAAACTAAAAGAAAATCCTCCTAAAAATAACGATAAGAACAAAGACAAAAATAAGGATAAGGACAAAGACAAGGATAAAAACAAAGATAAAGACAAGAACAAGGATAAAAACCAAGATAAGGACAAGGATAAGAAAGACGACAAAGGCGATAAGGATAAAGATAAAAATGACGGTAAAAATGATCCGAAGAAAGACGACAAGTCTGACAATAAAGGAGAACCTAAACCGCAGCCCGGAGGAATTTCAAAAGAACGTGTTCAGAATTTATTAGATGCTGTAAACAACGAAGAAAAGAAAATTCAAGACAAAGTAAACGCTCAAAAAATAAAAGGAAATCCTAAAAAACCAGAAAAAGACTGGTAGGATTTTAGGTTAATCGTTTATTTTTTAATCTGCTATTCGGCAAAACTGTAACAATAAAACAGTAAAAAAAACGATTAAACAAATTAACAATTAAACAGTTAAACAAAAACTGACTAACAATTAATGAAAAGATATTTAATTCTATTACTGCTCACTTTTCAAGGGCTTATGGCTCAAGTTCAATTTGAAGCCAGAGTAAGCAAAAACACGCTTGGACTTAACGAAAGACTCCGTATTGACTTCATTATGAATGTCGATGGCGATAATTTTGACCAGCCTGCATTTGAAGGATTTAAACTTGTAGCCGGACCAAGCCAGCAAATAAGCCAGTCTTGGGTAAACGGCCGAAGCTCTTTTCAAAAAATATATTCTTATATTCTTCAGCCTGAAAAAAAAGGGACTGTTATTATTAAACAGGCTGCCATAGAATATAATGGACAGGTTTACAAAACGGCTCCAATAAAAGTTACTGTTACGAATGCAGTTGCACAAGAAAGAGATCCTAATGACCCTAGACAACAAGGCGCAGGCTCTGGAAACGAGTTATTACAATTAGTTGCAGAGGTTTCTAAAACAACTCCTTATGTAAATGAACCAATAACAGTTGTTTACAAACTGTATTTTAATGAAATTGGTGTTACCGGATTTAGAGAAATTGCTAAGCCAAAATACAACGATTTCTGGAATCAGAATATTGACATCACACGATTGGTAATGGAAGAAGGAAGTTATCAGGGCCAGAGATGTCATTATGTAATATTAAAGAAAGCCATTTTATATCCGCAAAAATCAGGCAGATTAACAATCGCACCTTTTTCATTAGATATTGGCGTGCAATTGCCAACAAATCGCCGCGATATGTTTGGCCAGATGATTATTGCTGAAGATAATAAAGTAGTAACAACAGGAGCCCGAACTATAAGTGTAAGACCACTTCCTGAATCAGGAAAACCAGAAGGATTTACCGGAGCAGTTGGTAACTTTAGTTTTAAAGTTACGCCATCCAGAACAACGCTAAAAAGCGGTGAAGGTTTAGATTTGCTTGTGAGCGCTTCAGGTACAGGAAACATGAAATTGTTTACGCTGCCAAAACCTGTTGTACCAAATGCATTAGAAATGTATGATCCGGTTCACGATGAAAAAGTAACTACTTCATTGTCTGGAATGTCTGGAAAAATATCCGATAAATACACTATTATTCCGCAATACAAAGGAAAATATGCGATCAAACCAATGACGTTCTCTTATTTTGATCTGAGTACAGGTTCTTATAAAACTATAACTTCTCCTGAAATTATGATGGATGTTTTAGACGGTCCGACTTTAGCGGAAGCAAATCCTTCGACAGCGGCTAAAAACGTAATTACTAAAACAGAACAATTCAAATATATTAAGTCAAAAACGACTTTAGCATCAATTGCTAAAGATGATTTTTACGGTTCAGATTTGTATTATGCTTTATTGTTTTTCCCTTTTGCCATTATTCCAATTATAATTTTGGTTAGAAAGAAAAAAGAAGCGATTGACAGCGATGTAACCGGAAACAGAATTAGAATGAACAATAAACTTGCGAAGAAATATTTATCGCAGGCTAAAAAACAGCTTAATAATAAAGAGGCGTTTTATATTGCTCTGGAAAAAGCGATGCACAATTTCTTAAAAGCAAAACTGCACATTGAGACTTCAGAAATGAGTAAAGATAATATTCAGGAACTGCTTTTATCAAGAAATTCAAAACCTGAAACGGTTCAGAATTTCATTAATCTGACCGAAAACTGCGAATTTGCACGTTATGCTCCAGCATCAAGCGCTTCGATTCAGCAGGATTATGATAAAGCTGTTCTGATTATTTCAGAATTAGAAAAACAAATCGTTTAATTTTTAACTTAAATTCAAACCCGACAGGTTTTTAAAACCTGTCGGGTTTAAAAAATTAATAATGAAAAATATATTATATCTCTTTTTACTAATCTCACAGGTTTTCTTTGCTCAAAGCAGCTTTGAAAAAGGAAATGCTTTGTACCAAAAGGGAGAATATCAGGAAGCTGTTCAGGTTTATGAAGATATTATTAAAGAAAACAAACAGCAATCGGCAGAGTTGTATTTTAATTTGGCAAACAGTTATTATAAACTGAATAAAGTTGCGCCTTCTATTTACAATTACGAAAAAGCTTTGGTACTAAAACCAAACGATCCTGAGACTTTAAACAACTTAAAATTTGCCAAAAAACTGACAATCGATGAAATCAAGGAAGTTCCGAAAGTTGGTTTTGCAAAACTGATTCAGAATTTTACGGGCATTTTCGATTATAATCAATGGGCTAAGATTTCTGTTGCCTTTGGTTTTGTTTTTTTGCTGAGTTTTATTGGCTATTATTTTTCACAGCTTACGATTACAAAAAGAATTTATTTCATTGGAATGTTTATTCTTTTGGTTGCTTTGATTTTAAGTGTTTTTGCTGGAATGTCTGAAAAAGACCATTTTGACAACGATCGTCCGGCAATTGTTTTTGCTGAATTAAGCGAAGTTAGAAGCGAACCTCAAAAAGCAGGTTCTGCTATTATCCTGCTTCATGAAGGAGCAAAAGTTTATGTTATGGAAACGGTTGGAAAATGGAAAAAAATCGAATTAACAGACGGAACTGAAGGCTGGATTGATGCTACAACAATTAAAGAAGTAAAATAAGGTTTCAAAAATTTCAAATAAAAAATCCCAAATTCCAACATAACATTGAAATTTGGGATTTTACTTTTTTTGGAATTTGATTTACCTATGTCGATCAACTTTGTGTAGACGCACTGCTGTGCGTCTCTACGATTTTGATTGTCAAAATATTCTTGGGCAAAAATTTATTTACAAACCTTTTCTCTACAATCTATATCCACCCCAGCATATTGTAGAGACGCACAGCAGTGCGTCTACGTCCAGCATATCGACAACAGTTGTATAAACACACCGTTTATTTTTCGAATTTTTCTTAAAACAATTAATATAAAAAATCTTTGTCGACAAACTTTGCGGAGACGCACTGCTGTGCGTCTCTACAGAATAAATTGTGCAAAAAAATCAAATAAAAAAATCCCAAATTCCAAGACAATAATTGGAATTTGGGATTTTTACTTTTCTTGGAATTTAAAATTAATTTACCGCATCAACTAATCGTACAAATTCTGCTTTGTATCCTTCATCATCATTTGCTAAACCAGATTTTGCTAGTTTTCTAATGTCTGAAGTTGACGAATTACTAATAAATTTAGAATCTCGCAATTTCAAACCAAACCAGGCAACAGCGATTGTAAATTTAAAATCAGAAGAACTATTATCTAATGAAATTTTTCGATTCGGAATTGTGTTTACGATTTCGATACTTTTATCACCATCAGGCTTTTTATAACGGAATTTAATCGTAGCCAGTTCATCACTGTAATTAGTTTCATCAGTTTTTACTTTTGTGTATTTTAAATCAGATGGAACATAATCGCTTTCAACACCCGTTGGAATAATTTCATAAAGCGCCGTTACCGTGTGTCCGCTTCCTAATTCTCCTGCATCGATAGCATCATTTTTAAAATCTTCGTCTTTTAATCTTCGGTTCTCGTAGCCAATTAATCGATATGCCTGAACATGTTTTGGATTAAACTCAATCTGGATTTTCACATCTTTTGCAATCGCAAACATTGAACCTTTAAATTCTTTTCCTAAAAAACGGTTTGCTTCCTGAATATTATCGATATAAGCATAATTTCCGTTTCCTTTATCGGCTAGAATTTCCATTTTACTGTCTTTATAATTCCCCATTCCGAAACCCAAAACGGTTAGAAAAACACCCGATTTTCTTTTCTCTTCAATCAGTTTTTCCATATCATCATCAGTCGATGCGCCAACATTAAAATCGCCGTCGGTTGCAATTACAACTCTGTTGTTTCCTTCTTTAATGAAATTTTCCTGAGCTAATTTGTAGGCTAATTCAATTCCTTCGCCGCCGGCTGTGCTTCCACCCGCGCTTAATTTATCAAAAGCATCCATAATTTCATCTTTTTCATCACCAGAAGTCGGTGATAAAACAACTCCGGCAGAACCTGCATAAACCACAATCGAAACTTTATCCTGCGGGCGCAGTTCTTTTACCAAAATTTTCATCGATTCTTTTAATAATGGCAGTTTATTAGGCTCATCCATAGAACCCGAAACATCAATTAAAAAAACAAGGTTTGAAGCAGGCAGATTTGTCATTGGAATATTTTTTCCCTGTAAACCTATTTTCAACAATAAAGAGTTTTTATTCCACGGACTTTCACTTACTTCGGTATTGATAGAAAACGGATTTTGTCCTTCTGGCTGTGGGTATTTATATTTAAAGAAATTCATCATTTCTTCGATACGAACGGCATCTTTAGGAACAGGCTGACCTTCGTTTATAAATCGGCGGATATTGGTATAAGATGCATTATCGACATCTATGGAAAAAGTAGAAAGAGGAGATTTTTGTGGAGACTCAAAAGGATTTTCTTCGAGTCCGGCGTAACTTTCAGTATTAGGATCTGAAATATTCTCTTCGGGAATTTCATCAGTTGTTGCAACAACAGTCGTGTCCATGTTCATTGTCTCTTCAGCTGCGGCGTCGTATTTTTTACAACTTAATACAGTAAGTAAAAGGAATGCTAACAAATAAAATGGTTTATTTTTCATTTAAAATAAATTTTAGGAATTAATAATTTGATTTTTTTCTTTCAAATAATAACTAGCATTCCGGATGTACTAAGAAAATTATCTGCAATTTCCGGCAATCCAAATTTGATGCCAAGATTCCTAAAAATTAAACATGAAGATATCTCACCATATAAGTGATATAAGGAAATTTAAGTTTGTTTGTAGTTAATTGATATTTTTATTTATAACAAATGTATCGACACCGTATATCGTAGAGACGCACAGCAGTGCGTCTACGTCCAGTATATCGGCAAACGTTGCGCAAACTTATAAAAATTCTGTGTAGACAAACTTTGCGTAGACGCACTGCTGTGCGCTCTACAATTTTGATTGTGAAAATATATGTTGGAAAGTTTATTGGAAATTGTAAACTTTCTCAGGCGTAACGCAATAATCTAATTTTATATCAGATTCAAAAATGTCATCGATTTGATTTACGGATTCGAAGAAAGAAAGACCAATTTTTATCGTTTCAGGTTTACAATTGGCTAAAAATTTATCGTAAAAGCCTTTTCCGTAACCAATTCTATTTCCAAAAACATCAAATGCCAAAAGCGGTACAAAAACAACCTCAATATTTTGAGTCGGAACAGGAAGTCCGTTTACGGGTTCTGGAATGTTATATTCGTTTTTTTTGATTTTGGTATTATCTGTCAATAAAAAATGAGTCATTTCCCTGGTTTCAAAATCGCTTTTTGAGATCACGATTTCTTTATCTTTTCCGGAAAGTAAATGCAGAATAAACTCGGTATCAATTTCTTTTTGCTCAGTAATTGGCAAAAAAACATGATAATAAATCTTATCCCAAATAGGCAGCTGAATTAAATTATTGGCTATAGCCAGACTTTTTTCTTCGATATCAGTTTCAGAAAGTTGTTTTCGAAGATTTTTATATTCAAGCCTTAATTCTTTTTTACTCGTCATCATTTACAGGAGAATTTTTAGAAATGTGATAAATCGCATCGCCTTCATAAACAATTGGCGAGTGGTTTGCATTAATAACATATCCGTCGTGCGGCGCTTTTACTTTTTGCTCAAACTTTCCAAACGGATCTGTAATAATAGCCAGGATAGTTCCTTTGGTTACAAATTTACCAACCATATTATAATCATGAAGCAAACCGGAACATTTTGCCCGAAGCCAGACTGAATATTTTATATAAATAGAAGATTCTAAAGCAGGCTCAACAATGTGTTTTGGATCGAGCATACCTAAATAATTTAGTAAACGCATTACTCCTTTTATTCCTTCATTGGCAACAGCATCATTTATATCAAGCGATTTTCCGCCTTCAAAAAGAAGCATTTTAATATTGGCTTTTTCACAGGTATTTCTAAAAGAACCTCCAATATTTTTGGAATATAAAGTAAAAGGAGCATTAAAAATATCAGCCAGTAATTTCAATTCCATATTATTTTCGGTAATTCGAATCTGCGGAACATTAAAACGGCTTGCACCGCCGGCATGAAAATCGACTGCATAATCTATAATGGGCAAAATCTGTTCTACTATATGATACGCAAATCGGCTGGCCAGAGAACCTTTTTTACTTCCCGGAAAAACCCTGTTTAAATCTCTTCCGTCAGGAAACTCGCGGGATTTATTCACAAAACCATACATATTGATAATGGGAATACAAATTATTGTTCCTCTTTGCGGACGATTTATTTTTTTGCTGATGATCTGCCGAACGACTTCTACTCCATTAATTTCGTCGCCGTGAATTCCTGCCGAAAATAAAACAACCGGTCCTTCAAGCTTGGAACGACGGACAATTACAGGAATATTGAGTTTTGTTGTAGTATGTAATCGCGCTATTTCGACGTTTATGGTTTTATGTTCTCCCGGCAAAATCGATTCGCCAAAAATAACAAGGGGCTTACTATTTTTCATGTAGAATTATAAAATCTAAATATAGAAATTATTCTTTTGATTTCGTAAATTTGAAACTAAATCACTGTTAAGCTTTTTTCAGGAACTAGAATGGTTTTTGAAAACGCTTTTCAACTATCTTCAGAAATAAAACAGAATGTCAAAACCGTCCTTAGATCTACAAATTCTCACCTTGCCGGATAATCCCGGTGTGTATCAATATTACGATAAAGACGGGAAAATTTTATATGTAGGCAAAGCCAAAAATTTAAAAAAAAGGGTTTCCTCCTATTTCAATAAAATTCACGATACGGCTAAAACAAATGTTTTGGTTCGAAAAATCGTAACCATAAAACACATTGTGGTTCCCACAGAAACCGACGCGCTTTTATTAGAAAACAATTTAATCAAAACATTACAGCCAAGATATAATGTTTTGCTGCGCGATGATAAAAGTTATCCCTGGATTTGTATAAAAAAAGAACCTTTTTCGAGAATATTTTTAACCCGAAGAATGGTCAAAGACGGATCTGAATATTTTGGTCCGTACACTAATTTCAAAATGGTTTATACGATTCTGGATTTGATAAAAGAATTATATCCGTTAAGAACCTGCAATTACGATTTAAGTAAATCCAATATTGAATCAGGCAAATTCAAAGTTTGTCTGGAATATCATATTGGCAATTGCAAAGGTCCGTGCGAAGGCATAGAATCTCTGGAAGATTATCAAAGACAAGTCGACGCAATCCGAGAGATTTTAAAAGGAAATTTCAAGGAAAGTATGAAAGATTTCAAACGTTTAATGGCACAATATGCACAGGATTTGCGTTTTGAAGAGGCTCAAAAAATCAAAGAAAAAATAGAAATCCTCGAAAATTATCAATCAAGATCAACAATTGTAAATCCAAAGATTACCAATATTGATGTTTTCTCGATTGTTTCAGATGAAAGCGCGGCTTATGTCAACTTTTTACAAATTTCTCACGGTTCGATTATTCGTTCGCATACTTTAGAAATCAAGAAAAAACTGGACGAAAGCGACGAAGAATTATTAGAACTGGCCATTATCGAGCTTCGGGAGCGTTTTCAATTATTATCAAAAGAAATTATTGTTCCGTTTGAAATTGATTTGGGAGAAAAAATAAAAGTAACCGTTCCGCAGCTTGGAGATAAAAAACAGATTTTAGATTTATCAATTCGAAATGCCAAATTCTACCGAATTGAACAATTGAAACAATTGCAGATTGTTGATCCTGATCGTCACGTTAATAGAATTATGGCACAGATGCAGAAAGATTTACGTCTTCCTGTTGAGCCTCGACATATAGAATGTTTTGATAACTCGAATATTCAGGGAACAAATCCTGTTGCGGCCTGCGTCGTTTTTAAAGATGGAAAAGCCAGTAAAAAAGATTACCGCCATTTTAATGTAAAAACGGTTGAAGGCCCTGACGATTTTGCTTCGATGACCGAAATTGTATATCGTCGTTACAAAAGATTATTAGATGAAAATGAACCTTTACCGCAATTAATAATTATTGACGGTGGAAAAGGGCAATTGTCTGCGGCTTTAAAAAGTATTGACGAATTAGGTTTGCGAGGAAAAATTGCGATTATCGGGATTGCAAAACGTCTCGAAGAACTTTTTTATCCGGGCGATTCGATTCCGTTATATCTCGATAAAAAATCAGAAACTTTAAAAGTAATTCAGCAGTTACGAAATGAAGCGCACCGATTTGGGATTACATTTCACCGTGATAAACGAAGCAAAGCAGCACTTAATTCTTCTGTAGAAAGTATACCGGGAATTGGCGAAAAAACAATGCTCACGTTAATACAACATTTTAAAAGTGTTAAGAGATTGAAATTAGCTTCTGAAAAAGACATATCAGCAGTTGTTGGTGTATCAAAAGCAAAAAAAATTGTCGAATTTTATCATCCAAAAGAAAATTAACTCATTTTGAAAAAGCTCTTTTTACCTATTTGTTTCTTGTTCGTTTTTTCTATTTCGTATAGTCAAAATGAAGTTTCGGTTTTACAAAAAGACAAAAGTGAATTTAACGTTAGTTTTGAAGATGATTTTGAAACATTAAAAATAAAAAATTCTAAAACGGGGCAAATTCAAGTCATAAACAATGTTGAAGCTTCGATAACAGGAAAGCAATCCAGATTAGAAGTTAACGATTTTAATTTTGACGGGTTTATGGATTTTGCTTCTTTTCATACCGATGACGGAATGGGAGTTTATACCATTTATCAAATTTTTATTTTTAACCCGAAAACAAAACTATTTGACACATTAAATTTTCCGTCAAATTTTAATCCTAAATGCGATATGTTTTGTGATGTGAAAATTGATAAAATTAAAAAGACACTTACATCAAGCTGCAGAGGCGGCGCAAGAAATCATACCGATGTTTGGAAATACGATAAAAACAAAAAATTAATACTTTCAAAAACACAATCATATTAAGATAAATCTAGTATAAAGCCGAAAAAATTACCGACTTTTACAAAACCAATTACTTATTTTTTATGCGCCTCAACAAGCTGTTAATTTTAAAAACTCAGTCAACAGGATTTTCTCCCGTTCCGAAAAGCATCGGAACCATTTGGGGTGCGGCATTGTTGTTTTTTGTGTTTTTATTGCTGCCCGAAAATTTATTTTCGCAGGAAATAAAACAAGACAGTGTAAAAAAAAGACCTAAAATTGGTTTGGTTTTAAGCGGCGGCGGTGCCAAAGGTTTTGCGCATATTGGAGTTTTAAAAGTTTTGGAAGAAGCCGGAATCAAAATCGATTATATTGGAGGAACCAGCATGGGTTCTGTAATTGGCGGATTGTATGCTTCTGGTTATAACGCTTCACAAATTGATTCTATTTTCAAAAGAACCAATTTCGACGAATTAATAAACGATTATATTCCGCGTTCCTCAAAAAACTTTTACGGTAAAAAAAATGATGAATTATATGCGATCGTTTTACCGTTTAGTAATTTCAGAGTCGGCATTCCCGAAGCACTTTCAAAAGGAATGTACAATTATAATTTGTTAAGCAGTTTAACAAGAAACGTTCGCCATGTTCGTGATTTTAATAAATTGCCAACTCCGTTTTTATGTATTGGAACCAATATTGAAACGGGTGAAGAAGTACTTTTAAACAAAGGAAATCTGGTTCAGGCCATGATGGCGAGTGCTGCTTTTCCTTCCTTATTTACTCCGGTTGAAATCGACGGAAATTTATTGGTCGATGGCGGCGTTGTAAACAATTACCCAATTAAAGAAGTTCGAAATCTTGGTGCCGATATTATTATTGGTGTTGATGTTCAGGACGATTTAATGAAGCGAAAAAACTTAAAAAATGCTACCAGAATCTTGGTTCAGATTACTAATTTGCAATCTATAGATAAAATGAAAAGCAAAATAAAGGATACCGATGTTTACATAAAACCGGACATTCGTGACTTTGGTGTAATTTCATTTGACAGAGGGGAAGAAATTATCAGGAAAGGGGAAGAAGCTGCTTTTGCCGTTTACGAAAAAATTAAATCATTGGTAAACGAAGACAATTTTTATAAAAAACCGAAATTAAAAATCGCTTCAGATACTCTTGAAATTCAAAAAATAAATACGGAACAATTAGATAATTATACGAAAGAATACATTCGCGGAAAACTTCGTTTTAAACCGGGAAGTACAATTACATATGATGATCTGAAAAGGGGAATAAATAATTTGAATGCCACTCAAAACTTTAGTACGATTTCGTATTGTTTGCAGCCAGACGGCAATCAGGATGATTTAGATTTGGTATTGAAAGAAAATCCAACGCAGACTTTTTTAAAACTCGGACTTCATTATGACGGACTTTACAAAAGTGCTGTTTTATTGAATCTTACTCATAAAAAGACATTCTTAAAAAATGATGTTACTTCAATGGACATTATTTTGGGAGATAATTTTAGATATGATTTCAACTATTATGTTGAAAATGGTTTTAATATCAGCTTTGGTTTCCGTTCAAGATTGAATCAGTTCAACCGAAATGTAACCACAAGTTTAAGCGGACTGGTTTCAGAAAATCCAAATTTAAAACTGATTAATGTTGACTTTTTAGATTTGACTAATCAGGCTTATTTTCAAACCATTTTTGTACAAAAGTTTTTAATGGGCGGCGGTTTAGAATATAAATACCTAAAAATAAATTCGCCTACACTTAGTAATGAAGAAAACATAATAGACAAAAGCAGTTATATCAGCGCGTTTGCTTATTTAAAATACGATTCGTTTGACGATAAACATTTTCCAAATTCGGGATTGTTTTTTTCTACAGATTTGCAGACTTATCTGGCTTCGTCTGATTATACCAATAAATTTAAACCATTTTCGATTGCAAAAGCAGAAGTTTCTTTTGTTAAAACTGTATTTAGAAAAGCGACCATCAAAATTGGAGCCGATGCCGGATTTAACATTGGCAGTGACAGCGTTCCTTTTTTCGATTTTATACTTGGAGGTTTTGGATACAACAAGATCAATAACTTCAATTATTTCTACGGATATGATTTTTTAAGTATTGCCGGAAATAGTTTTATAAAATCAGATATTACTTTGGATTATGAGATCCTAAAAAAGAATCACATCAATATTTCGGCAAATTTTGCCAACATTGGAGATGATATTTTTACGACAGTCGATTGGATTTCAATGCCTAAATATTCCGGTTATTCTGTAGGTTACGGATTAGAAACTATAATTGGCCCAATCGAAGTTAAACAATCCTGGTCGCCGGAAACTTCAAAAAGCTTTACATGGTTTAGTATTGGATTTGCCTTTTAAGCTGATTTTTTATAAATATTTTATGTTATAAATAATATAATATGTAATTTTGATCAATAAAAATTACGACATTTGTCATAATGAAAACAAATTGGACAGGTTTATTAGAGTATCTTCAATTTCTTATCAAGAGAAATCCAGAGTAATGCCTCTATCGAATTGAGATAATTAGTCAATTGAAAAAATTGAACTGGTTATCTGTTCTTCAATTCAAATTTTCGAATTATCTAATTTACAAATTATCTAATTGAAAAAGCCATGCCACTATACCATAAACTTGGGGATTTCCCTCAAAAAAGACACACCCAATTCGAAAAACCAAACGGCGGATTTTATTATGAACAGTTATTTGGAACAGAAGGTTTTCACGGACATTCTTCCCTTTCTTATCATGTTCACAGACCAACGCAGGTTAAAGAAATTTTAAATTCTTATTCGGTTGAACCAAAAATTGCAATCGGAAAAAATATAAAATCACTTCTTTTTAAAGGTTTTGAATTAAAACCGGAAAATGATTTTCTTGACAGCCGCAAAGCCATGTTAGTCAATAAAGACTGTATTATTGGTTTGGCTGCGCCGAAAGAATCGCTTCGAAATTATTTCTATAAAAATGCCGATGCTGATGAAATGCTTTTCATCCATAAAGGAAAAGGAAAATTAAGAACCATGTTAGGAAATATTCCGTTTGAATATGGTGATTATTTAATTATTCCACGCGGGATTATTTACCAAATCGAATTCGAAACAACAGAAAACCGACTATTTTATGTAGAATCGTATTCTCCATTTTATACTCCAAAACGATATAAAAACCAATCTGGTCAGCATTTAGAACATTCTCCGTTTTGTGAGCGTGATTTTATTTTGCCTAACGAATTGGAAACACACGACGAAAAAGGTGATTTTTTAATTAAAATTAAAAAAGAAGGCATGATTCACGAAGTGGTTTATGCAACGCATCCTTTTGATGTTGTGGGTTGGGACGGTTATAATTTCCCGTACGGATTCTCGATTCACAATTTTGAACCTATAACGGGACGTGTTCACCAACCGCCTCCGGTACATCAAACTTTTGAAACGGCAGCTTTTGTTGTTTGTTCATTCTGCCCAAGACTTTACGATTATCATCCGAAAGCAATTCCGGCGCCGTACAACCACAGCAATATAGATTCTGACGAAGTTCTGTATTATGTTGATGGTGATTTTATGAGTCGTAATAATATTGAGCAAGGTCATATCACTTTACATCCAAAAGGAATTCCGCATGGTCCAGCACCGGGCGCAATGGAGCGCAGTATTGGTCATAAAGAAACTCAGGAATTAGCCGTTATGGTTGATACTTTCAGACCGCTTATGGTTACGGAAGAAGCTATGGGTCTTGATGATGGACAGTATTATAAATCTTGGACTGAATAGTTATTGTAATTAATCTAACGCAAAGTTCGCAAAGGATTTTTCGCAAAGTTTGCAAAGATTTTTAATGACGTTTTACTTAAATGAGTTCGCAAAGCTTTGCGTTCTTTGCAATTTTTAAAATCTTAATAATAAAAATCTTTGCGCTCTTTGCGGTAAAAAAAAAACAATCTAAAAACAACATTTCGGAAAAATCAAATAAACGATTAACCGATTAAACAAATAAACATTATGTCAAAAGAAGTAAAATCAGTAGAATACGGATTAGAAAAAATCTTTGAAGGAGCACAAGATTTCCTTCCGTTATTAGGAACAGATTATGTAGAGTTTTATGTAGGCAATGCAAAACAATCTGCACATTATTATAAAACTGCTTTCGGATATCAATCATTAGCTTACGCCGGATTAGAAACCGGAGTAAAAGACAGAGCATCGTATGTTTTGAAACAAGACAAAATCAGAATTGTTTTGACTACGCCTTTAACAGCTGATTCTCCAATTAATGAACATTTGAAAAAACATGGTGACGGAGTAAAAGTAGCTGCACTTTGGGTTGAAGATGCTACAAAATCTTACGAAGAAACTATGAAACGCGGTGCACGTTCTTTCATGGAACCAACTGTTGAAGAAGATGAATTTGGACAAGTTATTCGTTCAGGAATTTACACTTACGGAGAAACGGTTCACATTTTTGTAGAAAGAAAAAACTACAATGGTGTTTTCTTACCAGGTTATAAAGAATGGAAATCAGATTATAATCCAGAACCAACGGGATTAAAATATATTGATCACATGGTTGGAAATGTGGGTTGGAATGAAATGAATACCTGGGTAAAATTTTACGAAGACGTAATGGGATTTGTAAATTTCCTTTCTTTTGACGACAAACAAATAACTACAGAATATTCTGCATTGATGAGTAAAGTAATGTCAAACGGAAACGGAAGAATTAAATTCCCTATCAACGAACCAGCCGAAGGAAAGAAAAAATCACAAATTGAAGAATATTTAGATTTCTACGGCGGGCCTGGAATTCAGCATATCGCTATTGCTACAGATGATATTATTAAAACCGTATCACAATTAAGAGCACGCGGTGTTGAATTTTTATCAGCTCCTCCTCATACCTATTACCAAGCGATTCCTGAAAGATTAGGAGTTCATATGGATATGATGAAAGAAGATATTAATGAAATTGAAAAGCTTGCCATCATGGTCGATGCCGATGAAGATGGCTACCTTTTACAAATATTTACTAAGCCGGTTCAGGACCGCCCTACCCTTTTCTTCGAAATTATTCAAAGAATGGGTGCAAAAGGATTTGGCGCAGGTAATTTTAAAGCTCTTTTTGAGTCAATTGAAAGAGAACAGGAATTGAGAGGAACTCTATAAAAACGCATTATTTTTGCATTATGCAGAAAAATTCTCTGTAAAACGTTGATTTTTATGCAAATGTTATGTTAAACTTGACTTTTGCTATTTATTTTTTGAACTTTCTATCTATCTTTGCACTCGCAAATCAAGAAGGGGTGGTTTCCTTCTGAATTGATATAAATTTCATAATTTATAGTTTTTTGGTTAGTTAATAGCATAAAAACTCAGTCATCCTTGACTGAGTTTTTTTGTTTTGGTACATTTGGAATAGAATTTGCATTTATTTACCTTTATAATGAAATGTAAAAATTGTACTATGAAAAAGTTCATTCTCGCTATATTAATTCTCTCTACTCTGGCATTCGACACTCAAAAAGAAAATGCTTTTGATACCGGGGAATATTTCAAATTTAGAATTCATTACGGAATCGTAAATGCCGGCTATGCAACTCTTGAAATTAAAGATGCCACAATAAACAATAAAAAAGTTCACCACGCTGTTGGTAAAGGATATACCACCGGAATGTCAAAATTTTTCTTCAAAGTTGAAGATTTATACGAAAGTTATTTTGATAAGGAAAATGGAGATCCTTACCGCTTTGTGAGAAAAATTGACGAAGGCGGCTACACTAAAAATCAGGAAGGTTTTTTTGACCAGAGCGGCAATAAAGTTTTAGTAAAAGATTACAAACGAAAGACTGAAAAAACGATTGTAATTACTAATAATGTGCAAGATATTGTATCTGCTTTTTATTACTTAAGAAACCATCCGAATATTGATAAATTAAAATCGGGCGAATCGATTACGATTGATATGTTTTTTGATGATGAAATCACAAAATTTAAGTTAAAATATGTAGGCCGTCAAGATATTACAACTAAATTTGGGACGGTTTCTACGATGGTTTTTAAACCACTTGTACAAACAGGAAGAGTTTTTAAAGAAAAAGAAAGTTTAACGCTCTGGATTACAGATGATGACAACAAAGTTCCGATTAGAATTAAAGCGGATTTGGCTGTTGGATCTCTAAAAGCAGATCTCGATGAATATAAAGGATTGAAAAATCCATTTAAAGTTAAAAAATAATGAACCCTACTGATCATTCAGAATCAATTTTAAAAGAAATTGACCTTAAATTTCAAGCAATAAACCAAAAAACTGATGTTCAGTTAGAAGGATTGCTTTGGTCAAAACCAATTACATATTGGGACTACATTCAAACAGACGCTCTTTTAAATTTACAAATACAACGCACAACACTTCCTGATGAAATGGTATTTATTATGTACCATCAGGTTAATGAATTGATATTTAAAATGATTTTGTGGGAAATCGATCAAATCGCAGACACACAAAATATTCAGGTTGATTTTTTCAGCGAAAGACTTTCCAGAATTACCCGCTATTTTGATATGCTGACGAATTCGTTCAGTATTATGGAAAACGGAATGGAAGTCGATCAATACATGAAATTTAGAAATACACTTACTCCTGCAAGCGGGTTTCAAAGTGCTCAATACAGATTAATTGAATTTGCTTCGACAGATGTTATCAATTTAACAGACCGCAGATACAAAGCAAACTTTGACGAAAATACAGATTTAGAAACTACTTTTGAACACCTTTACTGGCAGGCAGCCGGAAAAGATTATCATACAGGTGAAAAATCATATTTACTTCAGGAATTCGAAAACAAATATAAAGTTCAGTTTTTGAGACAAATGTCTACGTTTAAAACTAAAAACATTTGGCAGAAATTCACGCAATTACCTATTGAAGACCAGCAAAATCAAGAATTAATTCACGCAATGCGTCATTACGACAAAACGGTAAACATTACCTGGGTTATGCAGCACCTTAATACTGCAAGAAAATACATCTTAGAAAGCGGAAAAGGCAACGGCGAAGCAACCGGCGGAAGTGAGTGGCAAAAATATATGCATCCAAAATACCAAAGACGCATCTTTTTTCCTAAATTGTGGACCGAAGAAGAATTGTCCAATTGGGGAAATGAAGACCTACTTTAATTTCCTGCAAAAAAAATTAAGAGTTTGAAAAAAGCATTCGTAATTATAATAGTATTATTTTCAATATTTTCGTGTAATAAAACAGAGGAAAAAGTTGAAATTAAAATTACAAAACCAAAAACCAAAAAGGTAGAGTTTGGTTTTAATTACGCTGATTTTAATGTTGTTAACGATACTATTTCCAAAGGAGATTCTTTTGGATCTATTTTGCAGAGTCAAAATATTGGCGACAAAAAAGTATACGACATTGTTGAACAGGTTAAAGACACTTTTGATGTAAGAACTATTCGTTACAACAAACCTTTTACATTACTTCGTTCAAAAAACAAAACAAATAATCTTCAGGTTTTTATTTATCAGCCAGATGCTTTAACTTATTATGTAATCGATTTACGTGACAGTATTGCAAAAGCCTATAAAAAAATAAAACCGGTTACTTTAAAAAGAAAAATTATTGGCGGCGTTTTAAAAACTTCATTATCTGAAACTTTAGGAGATGAAGATGTAGAAACTGCACTTGCCAGCAGAATTACAAAAGTGTTCTCCTGGTCGATTGACTTCTTCAAACTTAAAAAAGGAGACCGTTACGGTTTAATTTTCACAGAACGTTTTATAAACGGAAAAACCTACGACGGTGTTGAAGATCTTGAAGCTGCTTTTTTTGAATATAAAGGAAAAATCGTTTATGCTTTCCCTTTCGAAAAAGATACTCTTTCAGGAAAAATTGAATATTATGATGATGAAGGAAAAACACTGAAAAACTTCTTCTTAAAAACTCCAATTAAATTCAGCCGAATCACTTCCAGATTTACTATGAACAGGTTTCACCCGGTTCAGCATACCTGGAAAGCACACAAAGGAACAGATTATGCGGCTCCAACCGGAACGCCAATTTCAACAACGGCATCTGGAGTGGTTGAAGCAACCGGATATACGGCAGGAAACGGAAACTTTGTAAAAGTAAAACACAACGGAACTTATTCAACTCAATATTTACACATGTCCAGAATTTTAGTGCGCCGCGGACAACGCGTTACACAAGGACAAACAATTGGTTTAGTTGGAAGCACTGGTTTAGCTTCTGGTCCTCACGTTTGTTACCGTTTCTGGAAAAATGGTGTTCAGGTAGATGCGCTTCGATTGAATTTACCAACCGGAGAATCTTTAACCGGAAATGATAAAACCCGTTTCTTTAAACAAATCGAACCTTTGAAAAGGGAGTTGGATAGTATTGGGAATTTGTAAATATCTGAAATCAAAAGCCGAATGAAAAATTCACGTCTTAAAGCAATTTACAATGATACTTTTTCTGGCTTAAAACTATATTACAGAGACACTAATTTGCCTGATAATTTAATTTCTAATTATAAAATTGGGCAAATAATTCAGGAAAAGGGTTTTACAGATATGACTTCTATTGGCGGCGGACTTTCGGGCAATTTCAGGTATTTAATTGCAAGTGCTCATGCCAAAGATTTATCGAAATTCAATCCTGACTCGGCAAAAATTGGTCATTTTCTTTTAGACACTATTGCTTATTTTAAAGTGTTGGATATTCAGAAAATCGGCAATAAAACACAAGTTTTTCTTTTAAACATTCCAGACAATTCAATTTTACTTTTAAAAAATTCATCATCAAATCTGGAAGATGAGATTATAGAAAAAGCAAGAAGGAAATTTGAATCTAAAATTCATTTAGCTTTAATTCCGGAATTACAAACGGAAAGCTGGAAAGAAAGAACAAAATCTCCTCTCGGAATGAATGATAATGGAGAATTGTTTTTTGACGATTCGAAGATTAAAGTTGAATCTCCAAAAAGAATTGAAATCAATATTGAGAAAAAAACTATTGAAGTTAATAAAAAGCCTTGGTGGAAGATTTGGTAAAATAGCATATTTCTTAAAAGTCTACAGAAATATAAGAATTGAAATTAATATATTTTTTTGTATATTTGTAGCATAATTATTACTTTTTATTAAAACTTATAAAATGGCAACTACAATTAAAATTACTCCGGTAGTAAAAGGCAAGGAATCTGAAAGATTCAATGCTGCCATATCTACAAGTAAAACAAACAAGATTTCTGAAGAAAAAAAAGCTGAAATATTTTCTTTAGTCAGCAAGGTAATGGCAAAAAAGGTTTAATGAATGAATTTATTTGATTTTGCTTTTTCATCATTACACAATGACGACGTTTTAGATAATTTTGATTGTGAAGACAACCAAATAAATGAATTCTTACTTGAAGATTCTAAGAATTTTCAAAGCGAAAAAATCACAAACACTTATTTATTTAAAGAAAACAACGAGGTAGCTGCTTTCTTTTCTATTTCAAATGATTGCCTAAATGATTTAGGTTATGAAAACTCTATTTGGAATAAATTACACAGAAAAATCAAATTACCAAACGAAAAAAGAATCAGACAATATCCTGCTGTAAAAATAGCACGATTAGGAATTGATAAAAAATACAAAGGCAACGGGCTATCTCACCAACTTCTTGATTTTATTAAAGGCTGGACTTTTATCGAACACAAACCAGCTTGTAGATTATTAATATTAGATGCTTATAACAAACCTGTTCAGCTTTCTACTTATCAAAAAAACGACTTTACTTTTCTACTCGATTCTGATAAAGAAGAAAAACATAGATTTATGTATTTTGATTTAATGAGATTAGAATAACAATCTATAAAGATTAAAAGAAGATCATTTACAAAACTTCTTCCTAAACTCAGACGGATTCATTCCTTTATGTTTTCTAAAAACTTTATTTAAATGACTTTCGTCGGAAAAATTTAATTCATCAGCAATTTCATTAATCCGCATATCGCTGTTTAAAAGTCTGGCTTCAATCAATCTTAATTTATAGTTTACAATATATTCCTGTAGCGTTTCTCCAGTTTGTTTCTTAAAATATTTCCCTAAATAATTCAGCGAAATATTAAAATGCTCGCTTACTCTTTCTGCTTTTAATTGTTTTGGATTGTAAATGTTTTCCTGAATATAATGCAGTATTTCCAAAACCATTTCTCCCGTAGTTTCTTTAATATTCTTCGGAAGTTTTGCAATATTTCTCGCAACAATTGTAATTATAGTATTTACAATTTGCTCAATAATTTTTTGATGATAAATCTGCTGATTATTTAGTTCCTGAATTATACTTTCAATCAGCGAAGCAATTAAAGGTTTATCAATTGTATTTTTTAGAATACAGCCGGGACGATGACTTGCATTTTGAAGAATATATTCCATTCGCAAAACCGTTTCCGATTGTCCGTTTTGAGAATTTGCTTTGATATAATATTCATTAAACCGAAGAAAAAAGAATTTTGTTGGCGTTGAAATTTCAAACGAATGAACATCTTGCGGTGTTACAAGAAACATATTTCCTTTTCGGTATTGGAATTTATTATCATTAATGACCTGAATTCCCGTTCCATCAACCACATAAATCAATTCAAAGAAATTGTTCTTCCGAATTGTTTTCGGAAACTGTTCCAATTCTTTAAAATCAACTTCAAAAGGAAGATATAAATTCGTATTTGTCATTAGGCTAAAATACAATTTTAGTACCAATTAGTACAATTTTCGGTGAATGCTAACCTCTTAATTTTGTTTCAGATAACAAATTAAAATCTAAAAAAATGAGAATACTTTTAATTGGAGCTAATGGAGAAATTGGCAAAATACTAAATCCTGCTCTGGCAAAAAATCATGAAATTATTTCGGCAGGAAGAAACAGCGGTGATTTTAAAATCGATTTATCAGATTCAAATTCGATAGAAAAATTATTCGAAGAAGTCAAAAATATTGATTCCTGTATTTGTGTTGCGGGCGATTGTTATACAGGAGATTTACATTCGCTTGACGAAGAAAAATTAAATATTGGTATCAAAAACAAATTATTGGGTCAGGTAAATCTAGTTTTAATTGGACAAAAATATTTAAACGATAACGGATCATTTATATTGACTTCGGGAAAGATGGGCGATAAACCTGTGAAGAATAATATTAGCAAAGCAATTGTAAATGGCGGAATTAACAGTTTTGTGCTTTCGGCTTCGCTGGAATTAAAAAGAGGAATTAGAATAAATGCAATAAGTCCGGCAAAGGTTTCAGACATTCCGGCAGAAGATTTAATAAATGCTTATACAAAAAGTATTAAAGAAAATATAAATGGAGAAATTATTAAAGTAAACTATTAAAATTTTAAAGATGAAAAACACAACTTTCCTATTATTACTATTCATTTTAAATTCGGCTTTTGCGCAAAAAACGAAATCTGACTTTTTAGGTTCGTGGACTTTGGTTTCGGTTGAAAACAAAAATTCTGACGGAACAAAAACCCTTCCGTATGATGTAAATCCAAAAGGCACTTTATTTTTTGATGAAAAAGGAAATTACGCCGTTCAGATATATAAAAATGAAAGATCAAAAATAATTTCGGGCGATAAAAACAAATGCACTCCCGAAGAAAATGCGGCAATTGTACAAGGAAGTAATTCGCATTTTGGAGAATATGAAATTGACGAAGCCAATAAGATTATTACTTTTAAAATAAAAACCGCTTCGTTTCCAAACTGGGAAGGAACGATCCAAAAGCGATCTTATACTTTGATAAATAACGAACTTAAATATGTTGTTACTAATACAACGCAGGGAGGAAAATCTGTCACGGCAGAAGTGGTCTGGAAAAAATTATAGCGCAGATTCAAAAAACGTTTTCGCAACTTATTGTTATATAATCATGAAGCGTTACCCTTTTAAAAGTTATTTCAGTATTTTTGTGATTCTAAAAAAAACAATCTCAATAATAAAATAAAAATGGCTTTAAACACAACAAACCCAACCGGGACTGAAGCGTGGAAAAATCTGCAAAACCACTATAACGCAATTCACGGAACTACGATACAAGAATTATTTCAGCAGGATAATGCTCGTGCTGAAAAATTCAACTTACAATGGAATGATTTTTTAGTTGATTATTCTAAAAACAATATTACGCCAGAAACGCTTTCTCTTTTATTAGAATTGGCAAATTCAATTGGATTAAAAGATGCAATCTCTCAATATTTTGGAGGAGAATTAATCAATCAAACTGAAAATCGCGCCGTTCTTCACACGGCTTTGCGTGCTCCAGAATCGGCAGTTATTAATGTTGATGGAGAAAACGTAATTCCAGAAGTTTATGAAGTAAAAAATAAAATCAAAAACTTTACAAGCGAAGTTATTTCGGGAGAAAGAAAAGGTTTTACAGGAAAAGCTTTTACTGATATTGTAAATATTGGAATTGGTGGTTCTGACCTTGGTCCGGTTATGGCGGTTGAAGCTTTACAATTTTACAAAAATCATCTTAAAACACATTTCGTTTCGAATGTTGATGGTGACCACGTAAACGAGATTATTAAAAAACTGAATCCTGAAACAACATTGTTTTTAATTGTTTCTAAAACTTTTACAACTCAGGAAACTTTATCAAATTCTGAAACTATTAGAGAATGGTTCTTGAAATCAGCTTCTCAGGAAGATGTTGCAAAACATTTTGTGGCGGTTTCAACTAATATCCAAAAAGTAACAGAATTCGGAATTAATCCAGACAATGTTTTCCCAATGTGGGACTGGGTTGGAGGAAGATTTTCTCTTTGGAGTGCTGTTGGTTTAAGTATAGCTTTGGCAATTGGTTTTGATAATTATAACCAATTATTAGTTGGAGCAAATGAAACTGACGAACATTTTAAATCGGCTGAATTTGATCAAAACATTCCGGTAATTTTAGCATTGTTAAGCGTTTGGTATAACAATTTCTTTGGTGCCGAAAGTGAAGCTTTGATTCCGTACACACAATATTTATCAAAATTAGCTCCGTATTTGCAGCAGGCAACTATGGAAAGTAACGGAAAAAGTGTTGGCCGCGACGGAAAACCGGTTAATTACCAAACCGGAACAATTATTTGGGGAGAGCCGGGAACAAATTCGCAACACGCATTCTTCCAATTAATTCATCAGGGAACAAAAATAATCCCAACAGATTTTATTGGATTCGTAAAACCACTTTATGGAAACGAAGATCATCACAACAAATTGATGTCAAACTTTTTTGCTCAAACGGAAGCTTTATTAAATGGAAAAACGGAAGCACAAGTTCAGGCAGAATTTGACAAACAAGGTTTATCTGCAGACAAAGCTTCTTATTTACGACCATTTAAAGTTTTCACTGGAAACAAACCAACCAATACAATTTTGATTCAAAAATTAACCCCTAAATCTTTAGGTTCATTAATTGCTTTATACGAACATAAGATTTTTGTTCAGGGTGTTATCTGGAACATTTTTAGTTTTGATCAATGGGGAGTTGAATTAGGAAAACAATTGGCAAATTCAATTTTAGATGAGATTAATTCTAAAACAGTAAAAAGTCATGATAGCTCAACTTCATTTTTGCTAAACCACTTTTTGAAGAATAAATAAGAATAATAAAGAACATTTTTCTTAACAATCTGAAACGCCTTGATTTGTAAAAATTAAGGCGTTTTTTCGTATAAATTAGCTCTATATGATCTGTTTTTTACGAATAATTGCAAGTATAGCGCTACAACACTACTTGAAATATTATTATTTTAACAAAATACAGGTGTTTAAATTCAACAAAACATTGTTTTATTTAAAGAAAAAAGAAAATTTCATTTTAATGTGCAGCACAAACCGTAAAACTTATTTTTCTTAACATTTTGATAACATTATCTGATTTAATTGTTATAATTTTGCCAAAAACAATAAACTCAAGAACAAATGAAGAAAATGAAAAATTGGTTACTTACTGGACTATTTTTTATGATAGTTTCAACCGTATTTTCTCAAGGAAAAGTTACTGGTACTATTACAGATGGTACTGGTTCATTACCAGGGGCTAACGTTTTGATCAAAGGATCTAGCGCTGCCACTTCAACAGATTTTGATGGTAAATTCACTATCGAATCTGCAACAAGTACGGGAGAAATCGTTATCTCTTACTTAGGTTATCAAAGCCAAACCGTAAAATTTACTGTAAATGGTTCTACAAACTTAGGAACAATCGTTTTAGCTTCTAATTCAAACGAATTAAGTGAAATCGTTGTAAAAAGTACTACTGTAGATATTGCGAAAGACAGAAAAACACCTGTTGCAGTTTCTACAATTAAGGCAGCTGAAATTCAGGCGAAATTAGGAAATCAAGAGATTCCTGAAATGTTAAAAAGCACTCCATCTGTTTACGTAACTAAATCTGGTGGTGGTTTTGGAGATTCAAGAATTACAGTTCGTGGATTTAGCCAAAATAACGTTGCCGTAATGGTAAACGGTATGCCGGTTAACGATATGGAAAACGGAGCTGTATACTGGAGTAACTGGGCAGGTTTATCTGACGTTACTTCTTTCATCCAAGTACAAAGAGGTTTAGGATCTTCAAAATTAGCTATTGCTTCTGTTGGGGGTACTATGAACTACGTAACCAAAGCTTCAGATTTGAAACAAGGCGGTACTGTTGGTACTTCTTTTGGTAACGATAATTTCTTCAAATCTAACGTTTCTTACAATACAGGAAAATTAGACAGCGGATTCTCTGCTTCTGTTTTATATAGCCATACACAAGGTGATGGATACGTTGATGGAACTAAATTTAACGGAGACAACTACTATATAGCTCTTGGTTATACTACAAAAAATAACAAGCACGATTTCCAATTTACAGTTACTGGTGCTCCACAATGGCACGATCAAAGATCTACATTTATTACTATAGCTCAATACCAACAATATGGTACAGCTACTGATCCAAACATTAAATATAACTCTGATTGGGGTTATAAAGATGGACAAGAATTTAACATGGTAAGAAACTACTACCACAAACCAGTTGTTTCGCTAAACTATGATTTCCAAATCAATGAAACTTCAAAATTATCAACTGTTGCTTACGCTTCTTTCGGACGTGGAGGAGGATCTAGAGGAGCAGGTGGTGCTGGAAACAATAATTATACTAGTGCTGTATTTAGAACAGCAGATGGTTTAGTTGATTATGATAAAATCGTTCGTTGGAATACAGGACAACAAGTTATCAGATTCAACAATACAGATAATGTTCGTGCAACAAATGGTACAACTGGTCAATTCCAGAATAGTTCTAATACAGGAAGAACTGGATCAGGAACAGCAACTTCTCCATATGTTTTCAACAATACTTCTGGTATTTCTCAAATATCTTCTGTTAACTCACACAACTGGTATGGAGCTATTATTAATTTCAACAAAAAATTCTCTGATCAATTAACTTGGGATTTAGGAGTTGACGTAAGAGGATACAAAGGTCTTCACTACCAAAACGTAAATAACCTTTTAGGAGCAGATGCATATATCGATAATTTTGATGTTAACAACCCAAATAGAACTTTATACGGTACGTATTCAACATACGCCGCTTGGAACGTATTTAAAGATACTGACAAAGAAGAAAAAATCAACTTCAACAATGATGGTGATGTAAGATGGTATGGTGGATTTACTCAATTAGAGTATTCTACTGATAAATTTACTGCATTCGTTCAAGGTGCACTTTCTCAGCAAGGATTCAAAAGAGTTGACTATTTCAAATATCAAGCAGGAACTCCGTTGGCAAGTACAGATTATGAGAACATCTTAGGTGGTAACGTAAAAGGTGGTGTTAACTACAACATCAACGAGCACCATAACGTTTTTGTTAACTCAGGATACTACTCAAAACAACCATTCTTTAATGCTGTTTACCCAAACAACGCTTCATTAGTAAATGGTAACTTAACAAATGAGAAAATCTTCGGTATTGAAGCTGGTTATGGTTTACGTACACAAATGTTTACTGCAAACTTAAACTTTTACCGTACTTCATGGAAAGACAGATACCAAAGACAAAATGACGGAGCTGCTGACAACCCTGGAGGTTACTTTGATTTCGCTGGGATTACAGAAATTCACTCAGGTATCGAGTTTGACGCTACTGCAAAAGTTCTTGACAAACTTACTCTTACTGGAATGTTCTCTATTGGAGATTGGAAATATGAAGGAACAAGTACAAGTAACCGTTATGACTCAGGAAACAATCCTATTGGCGGAGGAACTCCTATAACATTATACCTTGACGGTGTAAGAGTTGGAGATGCTGCTCAAACAACTGCAGCGTTAGGAGCAATTTACGAAATCCTACCTCGTTTTACTGTTGATGCAAACTATTTCTACAATGATAAGTTATATGCTGCAATTTCTCCAGGAAACTTTACTTCTGCAACTAACAGAGGGTCATTACAATTACCATCTTACGGTACAGCTGATGCTGGATTATCTTACAAATGGTTAGTTGGTAAAAACAAAGACAACTCAGTAGGTTTCAGATTAAACGTTAATAACGTTTTTGATTACACTTACATTGCTGAAGCTAAAACAAATATATTTGCAGCTGATGTTCCTACTGTTCCAACATACAAAGGTATTGCTACTACAAACCAAGTGTTCTTCGGTTTCGGTAGAACTTGGAACTTTGCTTTACGTTACGATTTCTAATATTTAGAATCTAAATAAATACTATAAACGGCATTGACTTTTAAGTTTAATGCCGTTTTTTTTTGACCAATTTTGCTATATTTGTTTTTAACAAAAAAACACAGTTTATGTATCATTTTATTCAAAAGCTTCATTCGGGCTGGGCATATCTAGCTTTACTGCTTTTATTGTTTGCAGTAATAAACGCTGTTATCGGCTTGACTTCTAAAAAAGAATTTACAGCAAAAGACCGCAAAATTTCTTTATTTGCCTTAATTGGAACGCATACACAATTATTGATTGGATTAATCCTTTATTTTGTGTCTCCATTAGGAAAAGATTCTTTTGGTCAAATGTCTAATGCCGCATTACGATTAACTTCATTAGAACATCCGCTTATTAACCTAATTGCTATAGTTTTAATAACTATTGGATGGTCAAAACATAAAAAACTAATTAATAGCGAGGCGAAACATAAAACCTTTGCTATTTATTACGGATTAGGATTAATACTTATTTTAAGTAGAATTCCGTGGAACCTTTGGTTCTAGAAAATACCAATTAAAGCCCTCCAAAAAAGGGCTTTTTTTATCTCGGCATATTATTTGTACAAACTCCCCAAGTCTGAAAAAAAATAAACCATGAGTAAAAAAAACTTTATACTTACCGCATTCGCAATAACTTTTTTGAGTTGTTTTACCTACGTAATAAGTCAAACAAAGCCAGTAATTGAGCCGAAAACCCCTCAGGACACTGTAAAAAATGCCAGACCAAACATTATTGCAATCCCAACTGATTCTGTATTTACAGACAACGGTTTAAAATTAAAACTATACAAAAAAACGGCACACGCTTCCTACTATGCAGATCGTTTTAATGGTAGAAAAACAGCTGACGGCAGCAGATTTAACAACAATAAATACACCGCCGCACACAAAAAACTTCCTTTTGGAACAAGAGTTAAAGTAACGAATGAAGCAAACGGAAAATTTGTAATTGTAAAAATAACGGATCGCGGCCCATTTGTAAAAACCCGCGAAATAGATCTTTCAAAAAGAGCGTTTATGGAAATCACAAAGCACAAAGGTGCCGGTGCTATGAAAGTAACTATCGAAAGAATAATAGAATAAAAAAATCCCGTTCTGAAATTTCAGAACGGGATTTTTCATTTTTAGATAAATTTCTTAATACCCATTATAATTCCGGTATGAATTCCTTCATGATAACTCACAAAATCTAATGCATCCTGAACATTTTTGAGATCAAACCCCATACTAGTTGTGTATTTGTTATAATTTTTAAAAATATTGTCTTTATAATCCTTTTCTGTTTGAAGTAATGTTTTGATAAGCAAATCTCTAATTTCACTCACTTCTTCCTGAGAAACATCTGCTTCCGGTTTTGTTCCTTTTGAATATTTGGCAATAAGTTCATCTGAAACCTGCAAAGGCAGACCTGATAATTTATAGACTAGAATTTGCTGCGAAGCGATACAATGTCCGATGTTCCAAATCAAATTATTTTTAAATCCGTCCGGGATTTTATTTAATTGTTCCAATGAATGATGGTCTAAAATTTTTACAAGGATTTCCCTGATAGTCTTTTGTGTTTCAAAAACTGAACTCATAATTTTATTTTTTTTCTAAAATTAGACAATTTTAAGTTTCAAATGAATTTTCTTTGTATTCTAACAAATTCGAAAAAACATGAACAAAATATATTATTTAGCATCTTGCGACACTTGCCGTAAAATCATCAAAAGTCTTCCGAAAAATAATTTAGTTTTTCACGATATCAAACAAGATCCAATTACCGAAGCTGAATTGGAAGAAATGTATAAACTTTCAGGAAGTTACGAAGCTTTGTTCAGCAGAAAAGCGCAGTTATACAAATCAAAGGATTTAAAAAACAAATCGTTGACCGAAGCTGATTTTAAAAAATACATCTTAGAACATTATACTTTTCTAAGCCGTCCGGTTTTTATTATTGACGGTAAAATTTACATTGGCAACAGCCAAAAAAATGTAGCGGAAGTTATTCAGGCTTTGAGTTAGTTTTTTTTCTGCCACTAATTTCACGAATTTCCACGAATTTTGTTTAAGCTTAATAACTTCACAAGCTGTGAAATTAATTAGTGTAAATTCGTGAAATTCGTGGCAAAAAAACTTTAAATACCTCTATACCCTACAGAATAGTATTTTACATCATAACACTGCAAACTTTTATTTATCTTTGCGCCTTTATACTCAATTATATGATACAATCTATGACAGGGTTTGGCAAAGCTTCTTTGCAATTGCCTACAAAAAAAATCACAGTCGAAGTAAAATCCTTAAACAGTAAAGGTTTAGATTTAAACGTAAGAATGCCATCGGTTTACCGCGAAATGGAATTAGGTTTAAGAACCCAAATCTCAACAAGACTGGAAAGAGGGAAAATTGATTTTGCAATCTATGTAGAAAGTACTGCAGAACAAACTTCGACAAAGGTAAATGTACCTGTTGTGAAAAATTATATAGCACAATTGAGAGAGGTTTATGCTGATGCTGATGAAACTGAATTAATGAAAATGGCAGTTCGTATGCCAGATACGTTAAAAACAGAACGCGAAGAAATCGATGAAAACGATTGGGAGCAAATTCAGGTTATTATTGACGAAGCTTTACAAAACATTTTAAGTTTTAGAAAAGACGAAGGAGAATCTCTTGAAAAAGAATTCAATCTTCGAATTGGAAACATCCGTCAATATATGAATGATGCTTTAGCTCTTGATCCGGAACGTGTTCAAGCGATTAAAGATCGTTTACAAACAGCAATTTCAGAATTACAGGTTAATGTTGATGAAAACCGTTTCGAGCAGGAATTGATCTATTATCTTGAAAAATTAGACATTACAGAAGAAAAAGTTCGTTTAACGAATCATTTAGATTATTTCATCGAAACCTTAGGCGGAAGCGAAGCAAACGGCCGAAAATTAGGTTTTATCACTCAGGAAATGGGTCGTGAAATTAATACAATGGGTTCGAAATCAAATCACGCACAAATGCAGAAATTGGTTGTGATGATGAAGGATGAATTGGAGAAAATTAAAGAACAGGTTTTGAATGTTTTGTAATTGCTCTAAGCTGTAAGCAATAAGCCATAGGCAAGAATACCGCACAAATATTAAAGCTTAAAGCATATTGCTTAAAGCCTAAAGCATAAATTAATGAACAAAGGAAAATTAATTGTTTTTTCGGCACCTTCTGGATCGGGGAAAACAACTATAGTAAAACACTTATTAGGGCAAGAAGATTTAAATCTTGAATTTTCGATCTCTGCAGCTTCACGTGACCCACGCGGAGAAGAAGTCCACGGAAAAGATTATTATTTTATTTCGCTGGAAGAATTCAAAAAACATATTAAAGCTGAAGATTTTCTGGAATGGGAAGAAGTTTACCGCGATAACTTTTACGGTACATTAAAATCTGAAATTGAAAGAATCTGGGCTTTAGGAAAAAATGTAATTTTTGACATTGATGTTGCAGGTGGTTTACGTATTAAACATAAATTTCCGGAACAAACTTTAGCTGTTTTTGTAAAACCTCCAAGTGTGGACGAACTTAAACGTCGCTTAAAAGAGCGTTCTACAGAAAGCGACGATAAAATCAATATGCGTATTGCAAAAGCGTCTGTAGAATTAGCCACTGCGCCACAATTTGACGTGATTATCAAAAACTATGATTTACCAGTTGCTTTAGAAGAAGCACATCAATTGGTTAAGGATTTTGTAAATAAGTAATTTTATTCTGCAGAAATTCACAAAGAAAAAATCACAGAGATTCGCAGAGTTCTAATTAAACTTTGCGAATCTTTGTGTTATCTTAGCGAATCTCTGAGAAACTTTAAAAAATGAAAATAGGTCTTTATTTCGGAACATATAATCCCATTCATGTTGGTCATTTAATAATTGCCAATCATATGGCCGAGTTTGCAGATTTAGATCAGATTTGGATGGTGGTTACGCCTCATAATCCGTTAAAAAAGAAAGCTACTCTGCTTGATGATCATCATCGTTTGCAAATGGTTTATCTGGCAACAGAAGATTATCCGAAAATCAAACCTTCAGATATTGAATTTAAATTACCTCAGCCAAATTACACCGTAATTACTTTAGCGCATTTACAGGAGAAATATCCTAATCATGAATTCTCTTTAATTATGGGAGAAGACAATCTGAAAACGCTTCATAAATGGAGAAACTATGAAGTGATTCTTGAAAATCATGATATTTATGTTTATCCGAGAATTTCTGATGAACCTGAAAATACAGAGCTAAAATCGCATCCAAAAATTCATGTAATTGATGCGCCAATTGTAGAAATCTCTTCCACTTTTATCCGAAACAGTATTAAAGAAGGTAAAAATATTCAGCCTTTATTGCCGCCGAAGGTTTGGGAATATATTGATCATAATAATTTTTATAAGAAGTAAAAAATTGAATTTAAAAAATAATGAATAGCCTCCAGCTTTAGCTGGAGGTTTTTTAATTTAACAACTTAGGGCTTTAGCCAAAATTGAATATTTGGCTAAAGCCCTATTCCAAATCTATTCTCTAACCTCCAGTTAAAACTTGAGGCAATTGATTTCTCTGCAAAAGGAAAAACCTTTGTCAAAGTTTAAAACTTTGACAAAGATCTCGCTTCATTAATCATCCAATAAAAAAGCCTGAATTTAAATTCAGGCTTTTTTATTTATGCTTCAACGTTAACTTCACTTTTTACTCGGGTTCTGATTTCACTTAGAGATTGATCTACTAAAAGTTTTCCATCTCTGAAAACCTCTTTCAATTCACCCTGTTTTTCTTCTTCCCAAGAAACATTATCAGTTAAATGATACTTCCCGTCGATTAAATCGATTTTCATCAATCCTTTAGCCGATTTTTTTGTTCCGTCATCTGTAATCGGATCTTTGAAGATGGCTCTTCCCTCGCCTTTTACTTCTCCGTAAGTTGCTTTCATTGCAAATCCAAAAGTATCTCTGGTATTATATTGATACGTAAAAGAACCAATTCCTAAAACTACGTTTGTAGATGCAAATCCTTTTTCTTTTAATCTTTCGCAAATTTGTGTCGCTCTTGCTACGGTAATACTGTCACCATAAATTGCTCCAATTTGCGGAACTAATTCTTTAAATCCTTTGTTGTTTACAGAACCGCCAAAAACATTCCAAAGCAATTCGATAACACCTTTCTTTTCCTGTTCTGTTTTTCCGTTTGGATTTCCGCAGATAATATCAACCGGATCACCGCTGTCAGGACGAATTACTACTTTGCCTTCTCTAGCAACAATATCTTCTCTTAAACGAGGTAAATAATCGGTTAAAACCTTCCATAAATCCCAGGTATCAGAAACAATAGAAACAATTCCTTTTGGATACACTTCTGTAATTAACCTTTTGAAAGTTTCATATTCGCCTTCTGTCGTTCCCATACACATTACAGAATGTTCTGTAGCGGCAACTGAACCTGCAACTAATTCTGAATCTGAATTGGCTTTGTAATATTCTTCTAAGAAATCAATTGCCGGAATTGTATCTGATCCTGTAAAACTTAATAAATGTCCGGCTGCAGAAGTTACTGCCGCTTCGATTCCACCCATTCCACGCATAGAGAAATCGTGTGCCTGCCAATCTACAAATTCAGGAACAGAAGAAGTTTCATCGGCATATTTGTCTAATACTTTTCTATATTCTTTTGCAATTGTTGCAGAGTTACAAGGAAGCCAGATTACTGCTGAAAGTAAGGTTTCAAAATAATTCGTCAGCCAGAAGAATTCTGGAATTGTATTGTACATCGTAAACATAGAAACTCGCAATGGAACACTTGCCCCTTCTGGCAAAGCTTTAAAAACCATTGGGATATATCCTAAATCATGTAAATCTTCGATATGTTTTGTTCCAACTTGGTTTTCGCCTAAATAGTTATTGATTCTTCTAGAATATTTCTTAACTACTTCTTCTTTTGGCTGTTTGAAGAAATATTGTTCGAAATCGTGAATGATATATTTTTTGATAAAATACTGTAATCCAAAAAACACAACTTCATCAAGATCTTCAATTCTTGATTTACGAGGCGTCCAGTTAGAATAAACTAAAGTGGTATTATCTGGATATTGTCTTCTGTGGTCAACTTTGTAACCGTCGGTTAATAGTAATGGGTTCATATATTTTTATTTAATAAATTTTGAATTAACTCTTCTAAAGTTTTAAATTGTTCTACCGAATATCTTTCGCATACGATATCAATATTTCCTTTACGCCAAAAATTTTCTTCGACGACTACTTTCATTTTATTCGATTGTGCATAAAGTCCAAACTCCAGTAACGATATTGGTGACATTGTATTTCCTGCAAAATACATGATAATAATATCTGCCCTTTCAAGTGCCTGAAGTTCCCAGTTTACCTGTTCCTTAAAATGAACATTCTCTATAGTTTGCGACCAGCTGCTGTCCCATTCGTTTCTTCTTGGGTTAAAAACAACAAATTGATCTTGCAGCAATTCTTCACATCTTTTCTGCCAATTAATAGCTTTATCCATCTCTATAGAACCTGCTAAGAAAACGGTTTTTAAATCAATTTGCAAAGGAATTTCTTCTGGTGCTTTATAAATTTTCTTCATGGCTATTTATTTCTTCCTTTTTCAGCTGGATAAAACGTTTGTACTGCATCACTTTGCCAAAATTCTTTTGTTTCAACATCAATACAGGTTAATTTTCCATAAAAACCAGCTCCGGTATCAATATTCCATACATTACAGCCTTGCATTGGCACTTCAACATTATAATGAAGTGTTGGCGTATGACCAATATAAATTTCATTATAAAGTAATAATCTTTTTGGGTACGAAAGTGAATCTTTTTTGATTCTCTTGTCCATTGTCAAAGCCATTTCCCAAAGTGTTCTGTCCCATGAATAATTTGTTTTGTAATGTTCTTTTTCTGGACCATGCATGGATGAAAAACCAGCGTGAATAAACAAATTATTATTTTCATCTACAAAGTAATCTTTCATAGCGTTGAAAAAATGAAGATGTTTTTCTTTTTCCGAAGACTCAATATCGGTATAACTTTCTATCGTCGATTTTCCTCCGTGCAAAAACCAAATATCATTTACGATATTTTTTTCTAACCATTCCTGACACCAGGCATCATGATTCCCTTTTATAAAAATGCATTCTTGTTTTTGGGATAAATCAATAAGAAAATCAATTAATTGTTTTGATTCGCTCCAGCCATCGACATAATCCCCCAGAAAAATAAATCTGTCATTTTCAGAATAATCAATTCTTTCTAATAACTGAATTAAGGCTTTTAATCCGCCGTGAATATCTCCAAAAACTAAAGTTCTTTTCATGATTTAAATTCGATATACTTTGCCGGAACTTCATCTGTCAACCAAACATTATTTTCAGACAAATAAAACTTGAATCCGTCTCTGCGCATTTCACCGCTTCTAACGGTTAAAATTTGAGGAACTCCGCGTCTGCTTCCTACTTTTATTGCCGTTTCTTTGTCTTTGGAAAGATGTACGTGCTGACGGCTCATTTTTTTCAAACCTTCTTTCTGAATACTTTCCATAAACTTTCCAACGGTTCCGTGATATAAATATTCTGAAGGTTCTGTTTCTGCTAAATTCAATTCAACCGAAATAGAATGTCCCTGACTTGCACGGATTTTAGTTTCATCTTCGTTATAAGCGAAACGTTTTTTGTCATTGTTTTCTACCACATAATCTAAAAGAACTTTATCTAATCTATTTCCTTTTTGAGAACATTTCAAAATTAATTCTTCTACATCTGCCCAGCCGTTTTCATCCAGTTTTAATCCGATTTTTTCCGGTGAATGTCTAAGTACTAAACTTAGAAATTTACTTACTGTTTTTGCTGTATTTTCATTCATTATTATTATTTTTTCTAGAAGTCATATACAACGACTTCAATATCATTACTCGAAAGCGTTTTGAGAATAATTGGTTCAATCATTTCCCACTTTCCTCCAGCCAAACCACAACCAATTCTAGGCATGTGAACAGAAGCATTATTTTCTTCTGCAAAATCAGAAACTGCTTCTAATCCTTCTTCAATGGCGTTGTATCGTATTGGAGCGCCTCCGTTTTCATCTTTATTTATTTTGTGCTGTCCAATTAAATTTGCTATCCATAAATCTTCTTCAACCTGAACAAACTGCACTTTTCCTAATTCAAAATTATCTTTTGATCTGAACCATTCTCTATATTGGGTTTCTGGTTCTTTCCATCTTTTTGAGATAGCCATTACAAATCCTTTTCCCCATCCTCCAACATCATTACAAACATGAACAATTATTTTGTTTCCTAATGTTTGAGGCGATGTTGCATCTCCTTTTATATATTGAATGTCTTTCATTTTTTATCTATTTTAATCAAACGTTCCTACGGAACGTAAATACAACCTGATAACATCTTATTCTACCGATGAGATATTCCTATGGAACATCTATAAAATGTTTTTGTAAATCTGATAATTTTCATCATCGAAGCAGACAAAAATTACCTTTTCTATTTCTGAAATTCTTTCAAAATCTTTTACCGTTCTTATTGCTATTTCTGCTGCTTTATCTTTCGGAAAATGATAAATCCCAGTACTAATATTCGGGAAAGCGATTGTTTTTATTCCGTTTTGAATAGCAAGGTTTAAACTATTTTTATAACAGTCGGCTAACAATTTTGATTTCTCTTCTTTATCGCCATTCCAAACCGGACCAACAGTATGAATAACATATTTAGAAGGCAGATTTCCTGCGGTTGTTATAACCGCTTCACCCGTTTTGCAGCCGCCTTGCTTATTTCGAATCTGAATACATTCATCCAAGATCACTTTTCCTCCTTTTCTGTGAATCGCGCCATCAACTCCGCCACCGCCAAGTAAAGAAGTGTTTGCAGCATTTACAATCGCATCAACCTGAATCTCTGTTATATCTGCTTTTAGAAGTTCTAAAATCATTTTTTAAATTCATTTAATTTGTTCCTTAGTCCGACATTTGAACTTATTACTGAACGATCTGTGAAATCCACTTTTACTATTTCAATCTCTCCAATAATATTAGAATTGAAATCGTTTAAATCTTCTGACGGAATCCAAAGTTCGTTATGATTTTTATCGCCTACATTTTGAACTTCATATTTCTCCAAAAAAGAGGTTTTGACTTCAAAAGCGGTGACTATTGCAATAAAACCTGAAAATTCATCAACGGTATTCCATTCTAAAGCAATTTGTTCTGCATATTGTTGATTCATTACAGGATAAAAAATGGGCTGCCAATCTAATCTTGGTGGAAAGGCTTTGTAATCCAAATCTGCAATAAGCTCCATTTCTTTCAATCCAACCGGACGATATAATCTTGTTGTTTCCATAATTTATTTCAATTCATCCCTAACTTCCATCAAAGCAAAACCTAAAAGATTTAATCCCTGCCATTTTTCAGGATCCGAAGCATTTGTATGATCGCTTGGCATTCCAATTCCCCAAATGGGATCAACCGGACTTGCTTCAACTAAAACCCGATCTTTTGTATTTAGTAAAAATGTTTTTAAATCCCGATTTTGACTGAACTTATGATAATTTCCCTGCTTTACAATCTCGTATCGGTTTTCTAACCAAAGTTTTTCGTCATAATTTCTAACTTCTCTTCCTAACTTTTTGGCTTCGGCCGGAGAATCTGCTTCTAGAATTTTTTCTAAGATTTCTTCATCCTGAAACAATTCTGCTTTTTTTGCCATCATCCAGTGTTCAGCCGTTTTATAGGTTACTTTTTCAACTTTAAAAGAACTTAACCACCATTGACTGAAACAGGTTTTGGTAATTTTTCCGTCTTTATTAGCCTGATGTCCCCAGAAAAATAAAAACTTACTTTCCGGAGCTATATCTTGAATATTGTATTTCATATTAATTGATCTAATTTGATTTGGAAAACTCTTTCATCATCAAAATCTTTAAAAGAATTTGTGGTGAAGATTTTGTCAAAACAATCCAGAACTTCAAAACCTTTGTTGAAAATTCCGTGGCTTACCGCTAAGTATAATTTTCCGGCATTTTTCTTTTTTAATTCTTCGGCGAGTCCAACAAAAGTTCCGCCGCCGTCGCAAATGTCATCTACAATTAAACAGTCAATTCCATTTAAATCATCTTCATAAACTTTAAAACCAGATAGTTTTCCTGTTTTTACATCTCGGCTTTTGCTGCATTCTACCACATCAATTCCACCTAAAAATTCAGAAACTTTGTAGATTTTCTTTAAAGCTCCGCCATCTGGAGAAATCAATTTCACGTTTTCACCAATAACTTTTAAAATTTGCTGAATAAAAGTATGGTTCGGAATTACGGTACAATTATTTACCAAAGCCGGAGTAACTTCTGAATGTGCATCAAAAACAAAAACTTTATTTAACTGAAGTCCGTTTATAATATCAGCATACACTTTTACAGATAAAGGTTCGCCGGGAATCATAACACGATCTTGTCTTGCAGCCGGGAAATACGGAATAAACAAATCGATGATTTTAACGTCCATTCTGCGTAAAGCATCAACCGTAATACACAACAAACCTAAATCATTGAAAGAGTTTAATCTGTGTGTGATTGTTATTTTTTGATTGCTATCAAAATCCGGATTAATTTTTATGTGTGGTTCTCCTCCAGAGAATGTAAAACTTTGAAATTTGATTTCTTCCTGATTTTGGAAAGGAGCGAATTTTGGGTCGAGATTTAGTATCATGGTTTTTTAGTTTGCGTTAATTATACGCAAATGTAGAATTAAATTTTAAATAAACAATTTATTTTGTGTAAAAATTACGCAAACTTTATTTCGAAGTGAAAGCCTTTTTGAGTTAACTCGTTATATTTCTGCTTATTAAACTTAAAAAGTTTAGCTGGACGACCTGTTTTTATTGGTGAAAATTTTTCTGTTTCCTCTAAAATATCAAAGCTTAAGATTTTTTTTCTGAAGTTTCGTCGGTCAATTTCTTTTTCTAAAATAGTGCAGTAAAGATTTTCAAGATCTGAAAATAAGAATTCTTCTGGAAGTAAATCAAAACCAATTGGTTCGTAAGTAAGTTTAGATTTTAATCTCGAAATTGCTTTTTCGAGTATTAAATTATGATCAAAAGCCAAAGCCGGAATTTCATCTATTTTACACCATTGTACTCTTTCGGCATCGCTACTTGCTTTGATATCTAAGTTTGAAGCATCCACCAAAGCATAATAAGCAACTGAAATTACACGATTTCTGGAATCTCTGTAAATATCATCTCCAAAGGTGTATAATTGTTCCATAAAAGTCAGCTGAACGTTTGTTTCTTCGTGCAGTTCACGAATAACGGCATCGCTCAAAGATTCAGAATTTTGAACCAAACCGCCAGGTAAAGCCCAATATTTTTCTGAAGTTCCAAATTGCTGTTCAATCAATAACACATATAAATCATTGTTTTTATATCCAAAAACAATCGCATCGACAGCAATTCTAATATTTTGTAAATTTTCCATAATCCTAAATCATATCAAACAAATATAACGAATGAGAGCCAATTTTATAATCTAATGCACAAGCATAAATTATAAAATTGACTCTCAATATTTTTATCTTACTATTTTTCTTTAACCTTTTCTAATTCACCGTAATACTTTTCTTTGGACTGCTTGTACACGCAGAACTTCCCTCTTTTGTAGTAACATCTGCCTTTACCTCAAATGTGCCGGCAGCCGCATAAGTATGTGAAACATTCATTCCTTCACCAGAAGTTCCATCTCCAAAAGTCCATTTTACAGAACTTACTGTTCTCGTTCCAGCATATTCTATCGAATAATTAATTTTCTTCGAATTAGCTCCATCAACAGAATGCTTTAATTGAATTAAAATTGATTCTCCAAAACAATCTACTATTTCTTCGTCATCATGCTTACTGCAGGAAAAACTCAAAAAAGCTATAATAACAACTGCAAAAATTCTTCTCATCTTTTTCATAAGTTATTGATTTTATGTTTGTTAAATTCAAATTTATACTTTTAAAAGGCAAGCATAAACAAAAAAAGAAGAATTTTCATATATTTTATAATCGTTTCAGATTTTAAAGAAAGCTTTTTTGGACATTATTAATTCACCTGTACATTTTTCTTTTCGATTACATTACAATTCTCTTGATCTTTTCTAACTGTAATATCCGCTTGAACTTCATAAGTTCCTGCTGTTTCATAAGTGTGCGTTACTCTTAAACCTTCTACAGTTGGTTTTCCATCACCAAATGTCCATTTTATAGAACTTAAGGATCCTGATCCTTCATATTTAACCGAATACGTAATTTTCTTAGCATTAAGTGGATCTAAAGAATATTGTATCTCAACCTTAGAGGATTGTCCCCAGCAATTTGTTATAGAATCTAATTGTTCTTCTGTGCAGGAATCACTGATAAAAATTACCATTAGTAGTAATAAAATTTTCGCCGCTATTTTCATTTAAGGTTTAAAGGGATTTGGTTAGTTAGATATTCTTAGAATTAATTACAATCTGTTACCGTAAAATAACTTTAGTTCTTTTGAAATAATTTCGAAAAACGAATTCAAATTATTGTTTTTTGGCGTCAGCAGATATACAAATTCTTCCGGAACGTGAAAACTGTTCCATACTAACTGCAATTTATTTTGTTTGATATAATCTCTTGCATTACAATTCCAGGTAACGGCTACTCCTTCGTTTTTAGATAAAAGTCTAAGCATTTCAGATTCTGAAGGAATAATATAATTAGGAACCATCGACGGTCTCTTTTTATTAAAAGCATGCAGCCAGAACATTTTTATATGCGGAATTCTCGCATCATGACTGTACCATTTTTGTGCATTGAGCCATTGTTCTATTTCTGTAAAATTATCGGCTTTTAATCTTTGGCGGAATTCTGTTATGTCTAAACTTGTTGGCGCAACCATAATCAGTTTAATTTTTCCAACAATTTCATAAGTTGTATCAAACGTATCAAACCTTTTTGTGGTAATGGCAAAATCGAGTTTTTTCGAATTCACTAATTCAAAAAGTTCGTCGTTTTCTGCAAAAGTAAAATCGATTAAATCAAACTTAGCAATTAAAAGATTACCGATACAATCGAAAAGATTTTTTGAAACCCCAACAGAAATTAATCGGTTGGCATCTTCTGCTTTTGCCCTGAAACCTGTTTCGACACTTTCGAGTCTGTCGAGTGCATCTATAATCAAATTATTCAGTAACTTAGCGTATTCGGTTGGCTCAACTCCTTTTGATTTCCGATTAAACAATTTATTCCCCACATGAGCCTCGAGCATAGAAATCTGCTGACTTACTGCAGGCTGGCTCATAAATAATTCCTTTGCGGCAACTGAAAAATTGCCGTTTTTGTAAACTGCTTTAAAAGTTCTGTACCATTCTAGATTTACCATGATATAAATTTGTTTATAGCAAACATAGTTTATTTTATTTTTACTAATATCACTTTCCGCGTAAATTTGTTAAAAATTTTAATCACATGAAAAAAATAGCATTACTCGCAATAATTGCATTTGCCACAGCAGGGGTTTCTGCTGTCGCACAAAAATCAAATAAAAAAGGGATGAAAAAAGTATTATTTGTTGTTACCAGCAACGATAAGCTGGGCAATACAGGAGAAAAGACAGGATTTTGGTCTGAAGAATTTGCAGCTCCTTATTATGAATTATTAGATAAAGGAGTTGAAATTACAATTGCCTCTCCGCTTGGAGGACAGCCGCCAATTGATCCAAAAAGTGCAGATCCATCATCGGCAACTGAAGACACAAAACGTTTTGATGCTGATAAAACTTTACAGGAAAAATTAAAAAACACGCTGAAACTATCAACTGTTAATCAAAAAGATTACGACGCCGTTTTTTATCCTGGTGGACACGGCCCACTTTGGGATTTAGTTGAAGATAAAAGTTCAATTTCTTTAATTGAAGATTTTTATACCCATAAAAAACCTGTAGCTTTTGTATGCCACGCTCCGGCTGTTTTAAAAAATGTAAAAGTAAAAGGGGATTATTTGGTAAAAGGCAAAAAAGTTACCGGATTTACAAATGACGAAGAAGAAGCGGTTGGATTAACTAAAGTTGTTCCGTTTTTATTAGAAGACGCTTTGGCATCAAATGGAGCAATTTTTTCTAAAGACGCAAACTGGCAGCCGTATGCTGTTGAAGATGGTCTTTTAATTACAGGCCAAAATCCGGCATCATCAAAATTAGTAGCTGGAAAATTGTTAGATCAATTAAAATAAATATTATAAGGCGCTAAGATTCTAAGTTGCTAAGGTTCTAAGATTTTAGCAACTTATCGTTTAAGTCTTAATCAATAAATTAAAAGAATAAATAACAAAAAGGTGCTAAATACTAAGACATTAAGTTTAAAAAAACTTAGTCCCTTAGAAACTTAGCATCTTAGAAACTCTAAAAAAATGCTAAACTTTGAATTATACAATCCGACGAATTTAATTTTCGGAAAAGGACAAATTGAAAAACTTTCGACTTTAGTTCCAAAAGATGCTAAAATCCTTTTGGCTTATGGCGGTGGAAGTATTTTTAAAAATGGTGTTTACGATCAGGTAATCACAAACTTAAAAGGTTTTGAAATTGTTGAATTTGGAGGAATTGAGCCAAATCCGCATTTTGAAACTTTAATGAAAGCTGTTGAAGTTATCAAAGCAGAAAAAATCAATTTTATTCTTGCCGTAGGCGGAGGATCTGTAATTGACGGTGTGAAATTTATTTCGGCAGCCGTTAATTTCCAAGGAAATCCTATAGATATTTTACAAAAAAGAATTTTAATTAAAGAAAATGCTGTACCATTCGGAACTGTTTTAACGCTTCCTGCAACGGGAAGTGAAATGAATTCAGGTTCTGTAGTTACAATCGAAGCTACTCAGGAAAAACTGGCTTTTGGCGGAAGTGCTTTATTTCCAAAATTTTCTATCTGTGATCCAACTGTAATTGAATCTTTACCAAAAAGACAAATTCAAAACGGTGTTGTTGATGCTTTCACGCACGTAATGGAACAATACTTAACTTATCCACACGAAGGTTTTCTTCAAGACAGAATCGCCGAAGGAATTTTACAGACTTTAATTGAAGTTGGTCCAAAAGTGGTTGAAAATCCAAATGATTATGCTTTGGCTTCCAACTTTATGTGGAGCTGTACAATGGCTTTAAACGGATTAATTCAAAAAGGGGTTCCAAGTGATTGGGCAACACATATGATTGGTCACGAATTAACAGCTCTTTACGGAATTGATCATGCGAGAACTTTGGCAATTATTGGCCCAAGTTTATACAACGTAATGTTCGAAACTAAAAAAGGTAAATTAGCCCAATACGGAAGACGTATTTTTAATCTTTCAGGTTCTGATGACGAAGTGGCGAAAGAAGCTATCAATAAAACAGTTGAGTTTTTCCATACCATGGGAATGGATACAAAACTTTCTCAATATACAGATGATTATACCAAAACGGCAGATTTTATCGTAAATCGTTTCGACGAAAGAGGCTGGAAAGGTTTAGGCGAAAATCAATTGGTAACTTTAGATAAAGTAAAATCTATTGTTGAGCTTAGTTATTAAGTAAATTCCAAATTCCAATAGCATACTTAATTATTGGGATTTGGAATTTTTTATTTAAAATATAAATCTCATTATAATATTAACAACTTGGAATTTGGAATTTCTAAAATTGGAATTTGTATTTAACTAAAAAAGGCGTTCTTAACAAGTTTAGGAACGCCTTTTCAAAATACTAAAACAAAACTAACTAACTCAATTCTTGATAAATTCATTAAATTCTAATTTACAATTAGTTACAACGCACGTTTTTATTCTTTATTGCATACTTGTTAAAAATATTTTTTATTTTATCCAAACATGCTGAAAACCATTGAAATTAAAGACGTTCATCAAATTTCTTAAATCAGATTTTGTATTATTACTACATTATTAAGTACTTTTGTTTTAAATTATTAAAATAATGAGCGGAAAATTAAAATTTGCAGTAATTGGAGGAGGAAGCTGGGCAACGGCAATTACAAAGATGTTATGTGTGAATCTTTCAGAAATTGCCTGGTATATGCGTAATGAATCTGCAATCGAACATATCCAAAAATACAAACACAATCCAAATTATTTAAGTTCTGTTGAATTTGACACCAGCAAACTTAGATTAACAAGCAATATAAACGAGGCAATTGAATTTGCTGATTATATTATTTTTGCAATTCCATCTGCTTTCTTGGATGCCGAATTAAAAAACATGACGGTTTCATTAGCTGATAAAATCATTTTTTCAGCCATTAAAGGAATTGTTCCAGAAACAAGTTTAATCGTTGGTGAACACTTTCACATTCAATACGATATTCCATATTATAATATTGGTGTTATTACTGGCCCTTGCCACGCTGAGGAAGTTGCTCTTGAAAGACTTTCTTACTTAACAATTGCCTGCGGAGATCCTGAAAAAGCTCGTACAGTTGCAAAATCGCTTTCAGGAAATTATATTAAAGCAAAAATTTCTGATGATATTATTGGTACCGAATATGCTGCAATGCTTAAAAACATTTATGCAATCGCTGCCGGAATTGCTCACGGTTTAGGTTATGGAGATAATTTCCAATCGGTTATGATGAGTAACGGAATTCGTGAAATGAAAAAATTCATTCGAAAAGTACATAAAATGAAACGTAACATTAATGATTCTGCTTATTTAGGAGATTTATTAGTTACAGGATATTCGGTTTTCTCAAGAAACAGAATGTTCGGAAACATGATTGGAAAAGGATATACAGTAAAAAGCGCCATGATGGAAATGAGCATGGTTGCGGAAGGTTATTACGCAACAAAAAGTGCTTATAAACTAAATCAGGGTTACGGAGCAAAAACACCTATTATAGATGCTGTTTATGCTGTTTTATACGAAGGAAAAGATGCGAAGTCTGTATTTAAGAAACTTACGGAGTCTTTAGATTAGTTTTTTTTAAAGAATATAGAATAAAGAGTATAGAAAATAGACTTATACTTTTAGAATAAAAAAGAGTCAAGACTTATTTAATTTCGTCTTGACTCTTTTTCTTTTCCTGCAAGGTTTTTAAAACCTTGTAGGTATTTATTATAGGTGGTGTTAAATTCTAAACCTACAAGGTTTTAAAAACCTTGCAGGAGAAATGCTACTTCACCATTATCCCTTCAACAAACAAAATAGGCACTTCTTCCGTGTTATTTTCGTTAATTAAATTAGATTTGAATATGAATTTCTTATCGTACAAAGTATTCCCAATGAAGAATGTTACCATAAATTCATTATTCAAAACCAAAAGGCTTTTCTCTATCATTTCGATCTTTACCACAGAAACAGCCGGAACTTCAACAAAAGCGTGACGTAAAACCGATGTTTTTTTCATTTCGCCATCTATAGTTCCAAATGCTTTTGAAACTACCATAACACTGTCTAAATTAAAGTCGCTGTCGTTTACAAGATAAGCGTACCACACTTTTTCCATAAAATCATCGCTCCATTCCTGCACCGCAGCAAGAAACACATTTTCAACTTCTGGAATTGTTATATCTTTTTTCATTTTTATTAAAAGCTTTAAAACCTTTGTCAAAGCCTAAACTTCAACAAAGGTTTATTATATTATGATAATAAATTAGACACAGAATTAATCTAAAATCTACAGTCTAAAATCTAAAATTGCAACTTATATATTTGCTTTAAATTGCTCTAAGAAACGAACATCATTTTCATAGAACATACGGATATCGCCAATTTGGTATAAAAGCATTGCAATACGCTCTACTCCCATTCCAAAAGCAAAACCGTTGTATTCGTCTGGATTTATATCACAGTTTTTCAAAACGTTTGGATCAACCATTCCGCAGCCACCAATTTCTAACCAGCCCGTTCCTTTAGTAATACGGTAATCTGTTTCAGTTTTTAATCCCCAATAGATATCTATTTCAGCACTTGGCTCTGTAAAAGGGAAATAAGACGGACGAAGACGGATTTTAGATTTTCCGAACATTTCTTTAGTGAAATAAAGTAACGTTTGTTTCAAATCTGCAAAAGAAACATCTTTGTCAATATACAATCCTTCTACCTGATGGAAAATACAGTGTGAACGCGATGAAATAGCTTCATTACGAAAAACACGTCCCGGTGAAATAGTACGAATTGGCGGTTTATGATTTTCCATATAACGCACCTGAACAGATGATGTATGCGTACGCAACAAAACGTCAGGATTGGTCTGAATGAAAAATGTATCCTGCATATCTCTTGCCGGATGGTATTCCGGAAGGTTTAATGCCGTAAAGTTATGCCAGTCGTCTTCAATTTCCGGACCTTCAGAAACGTTGAATCCAATATTGGCAAAAATATCTATAATCTGATTTTTTACGATAGAAATAGGGTGACGAGAACCAATAATTACCGGTTCTGCAGCACGCGTTAAATCGCCAAAAATTCCTTTTGTCTCCTCTTTGCTTTCAAGTTCTTCCTGAATCGCTTTTACTTTTTCTTCAGCAATAGCTTTTAAGGTATTCATTACAACTCCAAAATCTTTTTTCTGGTCGTTCGGGATATTTCTAAACTCATTAAAAAGTTCTCTTACTAAACCTCTACTTCCTAAATATTTAATACGGAATTGTTCTAACGATTCTTTATTTTTCTCATTAAAGGCTTTCGCTTCCTCTATATGTTGTTTGATCTTATCTATCATTTTCCTTCGATAATTGAGAGTACAAATTTAGTGTTTTTAGTTTAAAGTATACAGTCGCAGTCGCAGTTTTCGGTTTTCAGTTCAATCGACTGAAAACTGAGACTGCGACTGCAAACTAAAAATTACTCTATTAGTTTTCTTTCTAAAAAATAATTTACAATTGCTTCTTTCATTAAAACAGATTGTTCTCCGGCTTTTAGCGGAGGCAATTGTTCTTTTACTTTGTAATGCGGCCAGCCTTCAGCATCAAAAAAATCAAATTCATAAAATCCATAAGGTTCAAGCAATCTGCAGATTGCAATATGCATTAAGTTTAATTTTTCATCTTTTTTGAATTCACGGTGCACTTTTCCGAGTTCCTGAACTCCAATTAGGTAAATTATGGCATCTAAATCTAAGTCTTCGCCTTGCGAAAATTGATTTGAAAGTATATCGACGAGCTTTTCCCAGCGCTCTTTTAGTTGTGTATCTCTAGACATTTTTATTTATGATTTTAGATTTTAGATTGCTGATTTAAAATCTAAAATCTGCAATCTGAAGTCTTAAATTAGAGCTGCAAAGATACGCAGTTCAAATTTCAATCATACCAAAAATAAAAAATATAGGATTTTAAAATAATATTACCGAAAGTCTGCTTGTTTATTGATATTCAATAACCGTTTTTGAAATCACAAAATTATTCGATTTTGCGATCTTTTTTATCTCAATTGGAAAGTCATCAGCATTATACGTTATTTCAAAATTATAATAAACAGGAGTTTCAGTTGTAACAGGATAATAATATTCTCTTGATGTAACATTATTATTAGATATTCCGTCAAAGCCTTCTGTCTCAAAAACAAGTCGATAATATTTATTCATAAATTTCATCGGGTTGTTTTTAGTGTCATAAAAATATTTGTTTTTAGAAATAGTTTCAGGTCCAAATAAAGATGATTTCTCAGTAATTTCCATCGCATTTTTATTCTGATCAAAAGAATATATTGATTGTTCCTGAACTACAAAATTTCCACCTGTTAAGTAACCTGATTTTTGTAAAGCAAGAATTCCATTTTTATACCAATACTCAGTTCTCTCATCTTGATTTGCTCCTGATAAAGTATATTCTAAAAGATCTCCATCATAATAAAATGTTGTAGAACCATTCGCAATATCATTTTTAAAATAATTTACCTTACTGATTTTATCTCCGTTATATAAAAACTCAGATCTGTTTTTACCCGAAGTAACACTTTTTAAAATATTATTTTCGTATGAAAAATTTAATGTTTGAGTTTCAGAATCGTTCGAAAAATAAATGGTTTCAGTTATTTTTTTTATCAGAATTGATTTTGGATCAACTGTATTATCTTTGTCCCCGTTGTCGTTTGAACAAGATGTAAATAATATAACAGCTAAAATTTTGATTAACAGGTTTTTTCTCATTGTGGTATTTTTTACAAAAATAGAAATATAATCCATTTCATAACCTTATCATGAGTTTTTTTGATATTATCGTTGCCGCACTTTTAATTTACAGTTTATACAAAGGAATTAAAAACGGGCTTTTTGTAGAAGTTGCTTCTTTTATTTCACTTTTATTGGGAATTTATCTTGCGATTAAATTTTCTTCTTTAATAGCAGGCATGATTTCAAAACATGTTTCATGGAATCCTACTAATATTCAAATTACTGCTTTTATCTTAACTTTTATTCTGGTTGTAATTGGTGTTTATTTCCTTGCTAAAATATTAACCGGAATTGCTGATTTTGCAATGCTGGGATGGATGAATAAATTAGGCGGAGGCTTTTTCAGAATCTTAAAAACAATCCTGATTTTAAGTATTTTTATTGCTTTGTTTGAAAAAATCAACTTCAATAATACTTTCGCTAAAAAGGAAACTCTAGATAAATCTATTTTCTATAATCCGGTAAAAAAAGTTGCGGCTTTTGTTTATCCATCTATTGAAAAATGGTACGAAACTTTTAAAGAAAAACAGGCTGAGAAATCTGAAGAAGAAAAAGATCCTTCTAAAAAAGAATAATATTCTTTGCGCAAAGTAAACCCGACAGGTTTTAAAAACCTGTCGGGTTTGTTAATTAGTGTGTCAGGCTGAGCGAAGTCGAAGCCCTTTTATGTTAATCGAGCCTTCGACTTCGCTCAGGATGACAATAGGTTCAAAATAATATTTAGAAATTTATTTCTGTTTTATCATCTTTCTTTAAAGTAATATCTTGTTTTTTATCTCCAAAAATTAAAGTTGTTTTCCCTCCTTTTTTAGAAGAAACAATCACTTTTTCGGGTTTCTTATTGTTCCAAATTATTTCTAATTCAAACCCGCCTCTTGCGCAAATTCCTTTTACAGAACCTTGCTCCCAGGCATCTGGTAAAGCAGGCAATAATCTAATTTCATTTTCATTAGACTGCACTAACATTTCGGCAACTGCTGCGGCTCCACCAAAATTTCCATCAATTTGAAATGGCGGATGCGCATCGAATAAATTCGGATAAGTTCCTCCGCCTCTTCTTGGTTTTTCCGTTTTCTTTCCGTCCGGATCAACATAACGCAGTAATTCGCGGAACATTTTATAAGCACGGTTTCCGTCCCAAAGTCTTGCCCAAAGATTAATTCTCCAGCCTTTTGACCAGCCCGTGGTTTCATCACCTTTTATTTCGAGTGTTTTTCTCGAAGCTTCGGCTAAATCTGGAGTTTTTAAAGGCGTAATATGATCACCCGGAAAAAGTCCGAATAACTGCGATTGATGACGATGTTTCGGATCATTATCTTCCCAGTCAAAATACCATTCCTGAAGGTTTCCTTTTTTACCAATTTGATACGGATAAAGTTTTGCCAATGCTGTTTCTAATTTTTTTCTGAAATCAGCATCAATATTAAGAACCTTTGAAGCCTTAATTGTTTTATCAAAACATTCGCGAATCATAGCTAAATCGGCAGTTCCTCCATATAATGTAGCACCAATAAAACCGTCTGCTAGTTTATATTGATTTTCTGGCGAAGTAGATGGCGATGTAATTAAATTTCCATTTTTATCTGTTACCAGCCAGCCCAAACAAAATTCGGCTGCACCTTTCATTAAAGGATAACCTTCTTTTTTTAAATAAGCTTCATCCTGCGTAAAAATATAATGTTCCCAAATATGTGTGCTTAACCAAGCGCCCGCTATTGGCCAGCAAGCCCACATTGGTTCTTCTTTTCCAAATTGCCCAACAGGATTTGTCATTGCCCAGATATCAGAATTGTGCGCCGCCGCCCAGCCTTCGTTTACACCATAAAAAGTCTTTGCTGTCACTTTTCCGGTTACCGAAAGATTTTTTATAAAACTCAAAAGCGGCAAATGCATTTCTGAAAGATTCGTGTTTTCTGCCAGCCAGTAATTTTCTTCGAGATTAATATTCATCGTATAATTACTGCTCCAAGGCGGATTCAAATACGGATTCCAAATTCCCTGCAAATTCGCCGGAACGCCCAATGTTCTTGAAGAACTTATTAATAAATAGCGTCCGTAATTAAAATAGAGAATTTCGAGGTTTTTATCTTCTTTCCCGTCAGCGTAGCGCAGTAAACGTTCGTCTGTTGGTAAATCTGGTGCTGTGGTTTTGCCTAAATCTAATGTTACACGATTGTAGAATTTTTGATAATCGGCAATATGATTTTCTTTTAATTTGTCGAAAGGTTTTGCAAACGCCTTGTTCAAATTTTGCAATGCAATGTTTACATCATCAGGACCTTCAGTTGCTGGATTTTTGTCAAAACCATTAAAACTTGTGGCTACAGAAACATAAATAATCGCTTCCGTCGCATCTTTTAAAGTTAGTGTTTCTCTGGAACTTGTAATTTGTCCGTCCGTTTTTTTGATTTGGACTAAAGTCGTGAATTTTGTTCCTCTGTCTTTTATCTCCAGATATTTTGGAGAAACAGTATATCCGGCATTTTCATGAATGGGTGCAGAACCGGTCATTACCAAAATATTATTTCTTACTTCAACAGTTGACTGTAAAAGGCTTTTTAAATTGATATCAAAGTTTAAAGCTCCTTTTTGGTCGGCTGTTAATTTGATTGCCATAATTTGATCCGGAGCCGAAACAAAATATTCACGGGTGTATTTTATTCCGGCCATTTCGTAACTTACTTTCGAAATGGCGTTCGAAATATCCAGTTCTCTATGATAATTTACCGCCTTTCCTTTTTCAGCATTATTGATTTCTAATGTTCCTAAAGGTGCATAAGATTCGGAGTTTTTTCCCTGAACTTTCTTGTTTAATTCTTCGGCCAGTTTATAGTTCTCATTTTTTAATGCTTCGCGAATTTCGGGAATGTTTTTATACGCTTCCGGATTCATTTTTGCATTCACAGGTTCTCCCGACCAAAGCGTCGCATCATTCAAATAAATCTTATCTGAATTTGCACCTCCAAAAACCGTTGCACCCATTTTTCCGTTTCCTAAAACCAAACTTTCTTCAAAGAAATCAGCAGGCTTATCGTACCATAAAACATTTTTCGATTGTGCCGAAATGTTTGTGTAGTAAGAGGCGAAAAGTAAAAAGAGAAATGTTTTTATGATGATTTTTGGATTCATAGGCTTGTTGTTTTTTGTTTTGGATATTTTAACCAATATTACCACAGACTTGTCATTTCGACGAAGGAGAAATCTTCGCAAGAAACTCCGCAACAATAATACAAACTTTGTCGAGCTACTCGCGAAGATTTCTCCTTCGTCGAAATGACATAAAAGGCGTTGAGTATGCGTGAGGGATAGGAGCTGGCTACCGAAGTAGCGCGGATAGCCCGACCATATCCTGATAAGTGGGCGAATAAGCGCAAAGAAAATTTGCCCGCTTATCAGGATATGGTCACGCCCAAAAACTATTTACTCACTTTGTAAACTTCATTCGCCGTAATCATTTCCCAATTATCAGTTCTAAATGGCGATGCCGGGAATTTTTCTTTGTTGAAAAGATTAATTTCGGTATCGTCATCTGCCCAGCCATAATGAACTGCAACGGGATTTTGAACCTGATCGCTTGATACAATTACTTTGTTGTCTTTTATTATCGCTTTCGCGGAATGAAAAACTTTGTCTGCACCTGCAATTTCGAATCCTTTTAGGTTTTCTGAATTATCTGAAGCCGTTAATCCCGAACCAATATTATCGAAAGTCAAAATAATTTGATTTCCTTTTATTTCCTGCGATTTATAAGTTGGTCCGCTGTGAACTTGTTTTTTGCCATAAATATTATTTAAAGCAACTGCCGCCAAACGCAATCCAATATCTTGTTTGTTTGTTGGATGAATGTCTTTTGCATTTCCAATATCCGTCGTAACCGCCATTCCTGTATTTGGCAGTTTTAAAGTTTCAGACTGTGCTTCGCGAAGTTCTGCCCAACGGCTTCCTGTTTTACTGTTTCCGTTGAACTCATTGAAAGTTGATAATTGAACGAAATAAAAAGGAAAATCACCTTGTTTAAACTTTGTTCGCCAGTCTGTAATCATTAACGGAAATGCTTTTTTGTACTGCTTCGCTCTCCAAACATTGGCTTCGCCCTGATACCATAAAACGCCTTCAATAGCGTACGGAACCAGCGGATTTACCATGGCATTGTATAACAACGACGGATAACTGTTTGGTGATAATGCTGTTTTTACAGTAATAACTTTAAATTTCCATTTTCCGTCAAGCGGAATATTTTTACTGCCGAGACTTAGTTTTAAATCGGCTGCATCGCCGTAGATTCCACCGCCGCCGCCATTATCTACAATTCTAACCGAAATTACATTTTTTCCTTCTTTCAAAACATTTGACGGAATTTCATAAATACGTTTGAAATCGTATTGTGCGTTTTTACCCACTTTGATTCCGTTAACGTATGTAATGTCTTCATCATCAATTTTTGAAAGATAAAGTGTTGCTTTGTTTTTTATATCTTCTGCAGAAAGTGTAATCGTTTTTCGCATCCAAACCACGCCGTCTAAATCACCTAAAGGCTGATTTTCCCATAAACTCGGTGTATTTAGTTCTCCCCAAGATAAATCGTTGAATTCTGAATCCTTAAAAGTGTTTTCATTATCTGTACTTACCGGCGTTCCCTGAATTTTCTCGACTCTTTCTTTCATGTTTTTGGCATACAATTTCGAAATAGAATCTACATTTAACGAAGGAACTTCAGCAATCATAGATTTGAAATCATCACTTTTTTGAAATGCTTCGCGGCTTGTCCAGGTTTCAACATTGGTTCCGCCCCAAGAAGTATTAATAATTCCAATTGGGATTTTTAATTCGGCATATAATTTTCTGGCGAAATAATATCCAACTGCTGTAAAATTGCCAACAGTTTCTTTATTTGCTGCTTCCCATTTTTCGGCTTTTAAATCGTCTTTTGGTTTTCCGCTTAAATCCTGCGCAACGCCAAAATGACGAATCATTGGATAATCAGAATTGGCGATTTCTTTTTCGGCATTTATCGTTTTAAAAACCTGAAATTCCATATTCGATTGTCCGCTGCAAATCCAAACTTCACCAACCAAAACATTTTTGATCGTGATTTTATTTTTTCCGATAATTATTAATTCGAAAGGTCCGCCCGCTTTTTCAGAATTTAGATTTAAAGTCCATTTTCCGTTTTTATCGGCAGTTGTTTTTTGTATTTGTTTGTTAAAATGAACCTCTATTTTTTCATTTGCATCGGCAAAACCCCAAATTGGGATTTTTTTGTCGCGCTGCAACACCATTCCGTCAGAAAACAGCAAGGGCATTGTGACATTTGCATTAGCTAAAACATTTATTATCAGAAAAATAAATACAATACATTTTTTCATTTCTTCTAAATTTAAATTGTTTAAACCATATAAGTGATATAAGATAATTTAAGCTCAATGCTGACAAAAAACTTAATTTTACTTATATCACTTATATGGTTTATAAAAACTTTTTTACTGTAATCCTTCTTTTAAAGCGGTTAAGGCCTGAGTATCGAAAACGGAATTATCACTTCTTTTAAAAATTCCAAAACCATTATTTTCTATGCTTCCTTCGTCCCAATAAAAAGGTAATAATCCATTTGCTTTTGCTGTTTTTACCACCGTTTTTAAATAATACGCTCTCGAAGCTAAATGTAAAGTTAAGGCATCTCCGGTTAAAGTCGTTCTGCGAATTGCTCCAAATTCTCCTAACAAAACCGGAATTCCTTTATCAACAAACTGCGCTTTCATTAATTTAAAATTTTTCTCTAAATCTGCTTCTTCTCCATAAGTTGCATTTCGTTCTGTATCTGTTGTGGAATGATAATTTGCTCCCCAATAATAGAACATTTTTCCCCAGGTTTCATCTTTAGTTAAACCGCCAAAATTCCACGGAGCATAATAATGAACCTCAACCATCATTCTGTTTGCTGCAGAATCGGTTGGCAAAGTAGTCATTAATTTGTTTGTTTTTTCAATATCTGTCGTTGGTCCCTGAACTACTAAAGTACGATAAGCATTTTTTCCTCCGGTTGAACGAACTGCATTAATGAAAGTTTGATGATACGAAGTTAAAACTGCCATTTGTGCCGCATCTTCAACTGCTGGTTCGTTGGCACTTGCAAAAAGTAAATGTTCATCAAATCCTCGTAAATGTGTTGCGATTTGCTCCCAAAAAGCTTTTTGTTTCGCATTGTTTTCGACTTTTTTGGCTTCGGTGATATTATTTTCCAGCCAGCCGCCGTCCCAGTGAATATTCACTACAACGTACATATCATTGTCCACACAATACTGCACTACTTCTTTAACTCTGTCGAGCCATTCTGTTTTGATTTTTGCTGTTGAAGCATTTTCCAAATATTGATTCCACGAACATGGAATTCTTATCGCATTAAATCCGTTTGCTTTTACAGCATCAATCAACGCTTTTGTAACTTTTGGATTTCCCCATGCGGTTTCACCTCCGGTTGCTTCTAAAGTATTACCGATATTCCATCCCAATTTTATTTTTGCTGCTAATTGTACAGCAGTACTTGACATTCCGGATTGATCTGCCGTAATTGGGTTTGTATTGTAACTCGGATATAAACTCGTAACAACTGCCGCGCCTGCCTGAGTAACTGCAATTTGTACAGATGAAGTTTCGCCTGAATTAATTGTAATTGTTGCCGTTCTTGCTTCGGTACTTGTATTTTCCAGAGCTGTTATTTTAACGGTAATAGTTCCCGAAGTTCCTCCCGCCTGACTTAACTGAAGCCAGTTTGAATTTGGATTACTAATTGTCCATGCCGTAACATTTGTATTTATTTTTACGCTGGCTTCGCTTCCTTTGCTTACAAAATCAATTTTATTAGTGTCGACTGTAAGTGTTTTTGCCGCTGCTTTTTCTCCTTCTTTATCAGAACTGCAAGCCCAAAGACTCAAAAATGAAAAGCATAAAAGAGTACTTAAAAAATAAGTTTTAATTGTATTTTTCATCTTATTTGATTGTTACAGGAATTTCTTTTTTAATATCTCTTGAAGAATTCCCCACTTTTAAAGTGTATTTTCCTGGCTCAACTGTCCATTTTTTGGCAGTAACATCATAATAAGCTAATTCTTTTACCGGAACTTTAATTGTAACTGTTTGCGAAGATCCTGCTTTTACTAAAACTTTTGAGAATCCTTTTAGTTCTTGTGCTGCGCGGGTAATTTTAGAACCTGATTTTGAAGCGTATAATTGAACTACTTCTTTTCCATCCTCTTTTCCTGTGTTTTTTACTTCAACAGAAACTGAGATTGTTTCATTTTGCGCATAATCAGTTTTATCTGCTTTCGCATTTTCAAAACCAAAAGTAGTATATGATAATCCGTAACCAAAAGGATATAAAGGCGCAATATTTTTTGTATCAAACCAACGGTATCCAATTAAAATTCCCTCAGCATAATTTACTGTTTTTCCTCCAGGGAAACTGTTTGTGGCATGCGCCGGAGAATCCATAATTGCTTTAGGCATTGTCCAAGGTAATTTTCCTGACGGATTTACTTTTCCTAATAAAACATCGGCTAAAGCATTTCCTCCTTCAGAACCGTTAAACCAAGACCAAACTACAGCTTGCGATTTTTTGCTGATATTTTCAATTTCAAAAGGCGCTCCGGCAACAAAAACTACAATTGTTTTTGGATTTACTGCCAATACTTTCTGAATTAATTCTTCTTGTCCAAAAGGCAAATGCAAATCTCTACGGTCTGAAGCTTCAGTTTCGTAATCACGGTTTGAGCCTGCAAAAATGATCGCAACATCAGAATTTTTAGCAGCTTCAACTGCTTCCTGAACTTTTGCCGGATCTAATTGATCAATTGTTACCGGACCGTTTGATGTGATGTTTCCTAGATTTCCTTTATTTTTTTCGTCGTAACGCTCTAAATAACCTTCGGCATAATTGATTTTTATTGAAGATGGAAGCCTGTTTTTTAAACCTTCAAGAGGCGTAATTTCTCTTTTTGTTTTTACTCCCGCACCAAATCCGCCAAGAGCATTTTTCTTTGTGGCATTGTTTCCAATTACAGCGATAGATTTAACTCCGTCTAATTTTAATGGCAATGCGTTGTTTTCATTTTTCAATAAAACAACTGCTTCTGCAGCAATTTTATAAGCATCTTGGTAATGTGCTTCGGTTGCGATACTTCCTTTTGTACGTTCGCCGCCGCCCATTGCTTTAACTTGGAATAAAACTCGTAAAATACGTTTTACATGAAGATCAATTTCTTTTTCTGAAACTTCACCAGATTTTACCGCAGCAATTAATTTATCGGCTAAGAAAAATTCGTTGAAAGGTTTTGGTGTCCCCATTTCAATATCTAAACCGTTTTTTAATGATTTTGCTGTAGAATGAACCGCAGCCCAGTCTGAAACCACAATTCCTTTAAATCCCCATTCGTCACGAAGGATTTTGTTTAGCATATAATCGTTCTCACATAAATATTCTCCTCTAAATTTATTGTAAGCGCCCATTATGCTGTATGCTTTTGCTTCTTTTACCGAAGCTTCAAAAGCCGGAAGGTAAATTTCACGAAGTGTACGCTCGTCAATTTGTACATCAACATAATCACGATTGGTTTCCTGATTGTTTGCTGCAAAATGTTTTACACATGCCATTACATCTTTTTCCTGTAAACCAACGATCAAAGGCACTGCGATTTTTTTATTCAAAAACGGATCTTCAGACATGTATTCGTAAGTTCTTCCACCAAGTGGCGTTCTTACCATATTAATTGCCGGAGAAAGCAGCATATCTTTATCTCTTGCACGCAATTCTTCTCCTAAACTAGTTCCGAAAGTATGCGCCATTTCTGCATTCCAAGTTGCTGCCAGAGCGCCGCCTGCTGGATAATAAGTTGCAAAATCGTTTGTCCATCCTGCCGGAGCCCAATTGTCGCGTGAAATTTCTTCACGAACACCAAGCGGTCCGTCGGCCATTTTTAATTCCGGAATTCCTAAACGTTTTACGCCCGCATTGGCAAACATACTGTTACCGTGAAGCATTCCAACTTTTTCCTCAAGTGTCATTTGAGAAATTAATTTATCTATTTCGGCATCATGTTCTGTACCGATTTCTTTTCCTAAATATTCTTTTTGAGCTGATTCAGCATCTGAATTTTGTACTTCATTTTTGCACGAAACAAACAGCATCACTGCCAGTGCCGCCGAGAAGTATATAAATTTGTTTTTCATTGATTGTGGTTTTTTAGTTTTTAGATTTTATAGTTAGTTTACTGTTTTACAAATCTAAACATATAAACATCATTTTCATTAATTGAAATATCTCTATTGAATGCTCCTTTTGAATCTATTTTTATTTTTTCTGTAGAAAGCAGACAATCGTTATTTTTTTCTTTGAGCAATTTTACCTGTTCTTTACTTAACTGTTTTGGACTTTTCATTGCCAAGTAATCGGCATAAACATCGTGTGTTTTATAACCGACTTTGTAAATTTCTAAATCGTATTTTCCTTTTGCCAAATTGTCTAATTCGATTTTTACAATTCCTTTTGATTTCGACGGTAAATCCTGAAGATAATAGGTTTGGTTTAAAACTTTATCGCCGGGATGTGTATTGGTAAAATCCCAGAACAAAAGTTGTACATCGCCTTTTTCATTTTTAGTTATCCACGAATTTTTATCTGTATTTTGAAGTTCTGTTTCTCCTAATTTGTTCATTAAATAATAGGAGAAATAAGCTGGCTTTTTAATTCCCTGTGTATTCAGTAATCCGAAACCGCCGTGAAAAGGTGTAAATCTTGGCCCGGCTTCTTCAAAAATATCAGTAAAAACCCAATAAGACATGGAATTTGCGGCATTGCCAACTTGTTTTATTTTTTGCAAAATATACGCTGCAGAATGATAACTGTCGTGAATTGGATCTGCTGGCGTATAAGAAGCACTCCATTCGGTATAATGCAATTCTAAATTTGGTTTTGCCGAAGCTGTAATTTGTTTTCTGGAATTTAAAATATCGCCGGTTACGCTGAATTCATCCTGACTTAAAATTGTTCCCGAAGTTCCGAATTCATCCAAATATCCGTGTTTTACACCGTAAGTATGTGTTGAAATAAAATCGATTGGAACATTATTCTTCGCACAAAAATCAATTGTTTCAGGAACCCACGCTGCTCCCGCAGTAGCAGGACCACCGACTTTGTATTCTTTATTTACATTTTTTACTGCACGCGCCGCATATTCATATAATTTGAAATAATCGGCTTGTGTTCCTGTCCAGAAACCTGGTGATAAATTGGGTTCGTTCCAAACTTCAAAATACCATGTTTTTACTTCTTCTGCTCCGTATCGTTCTGTAAAATGCTGGGTTAAATTTTGAATTAAATCTTCCCATTTTTTATAATCTTTTGGAGGCGTTACATTTCCTTTCCACCAAAAAATAGTTTCTTTTCCGCTTGCCAAAGCATTCGGCATAAAACCTAATTCTACAAAAGGTCTCATTTTTAAACTCACAATATAATCAAACAAAACATCAACATATTGAAAATTGTATTCGGGATTTCCTTTTTCGTCTTCGCGATAAACCGCCATATCATCGGTCAATAAACCGTGCATTCGGATGTACTTAAAATCACATTCTTTTTTTACCAACGCCAGTTGTTCCTGCCAGTCGGCGCGTAAACCTTCGTTTGCTCTTCCTGCACCAATGCATTCTTTAAACATGGTGTTTAATTTTCCTGCTTCTTTATTGTAGTCGATTTTTATGATTCGGTTTTCAGCATTGTTATTTTGTCCAATAATTTGGATTGAATGAATTAAAACCAGTAGTATAAAAATTCTTTTCATATCTGTTCGGAATTACATTGTGTTAGACGCACTGCTGTGCGTCTCTACGAATTACGTTGCGGGTAATCGTTGTGTTGAGTAAACCCGACAGGTTTTAAAAACCTGTCGGGTTTGAATATGCGTAATTACAATTTTTTAAATCTAATTGCTGTTCCTCCTGCTCCGCCTAATTTTAATTTTAGTGAATCGGAAGCTTTTACTGTTTTCTTTGAAATTGCCACTGCTTCCGGATTGTGTTTTTGATCTGTTCCTTCGGCATCAGCATAAATCTGTGCTTCATAAGTTGCGTTTTTATCTAAAAAAGAAAGTGAAATTTCAAGTTCTCTTGGGTTTTCATTTGTGATACTTCCTAAAAACCAATCGGCGCTGTTTCTGTCTTTACGTGCAGTTGTGATGTATTGACCAATTTCTCCGTTCAACACTTCTGTATCTTCCCAATCTGTCGGCACGTCTTTTAAGAATTGTAACGCTGGTTTTCCTTCGTAGTTTTCAGGAAGATCAGCAAGCATTTGAATTGGAGAATAAGTCGTTACATAAATCGCCAATTGCTGCCCAACTGTTCCCTGAATTCTTTTTCCCGGATATCCTTGTTTTACTTCAACATCAAAAATTCCCGGTGTAAAATCCATTGGCCCAGAAAGTAATCTTGTAAACGGAATTATGCTTAAATGATTCGGCGGATTTCCTTCGCTCCATGCATTATATTCTTGTCCGCGCGCTGCTTCTCTCGAAACCATGTTTGGGAAAGTTCTGCGTTCTCCGGTATCTTTTATTGATTCGTGGTATAAAACGGCTAAATCATATTGTGCCGCTTTTTCTAAAATATATCTGAAATAATTTACTCCAAATTGCCCAAAGTGCATTTGTTTCATATTCAATTTAGAACCTACGTGACCAATTTTTACAGTATGAATTCCGAGTTTTTTGTATAAAGCAAAACCTTCGTCAACTTGTTTTAAATAGTTAATCAGGTTTGAACCTGTTTCGTGATAACCAATTAATTCGATATTCTTTTTCTTTCCGTACTCGACTACTTTTTCTAAATCGAAATTGTCAGCATTTTGGGTAAAACTAAACATGTGCATACGGTTTTCATACCAACCCGGCGTCCAGCCTTTGTTCCAGCCTTCGATCAGTAAATGATGAAAACCTTCTTTTGCAGTAAAATCAATATATTCTTCGGCATGTTTTGTAGTTGCGCCTTGTTTGTCGCTTTCCCAAAAAGTATATTTTCCAATGTGCATTCCCCACCAAATTCCTAAATATTTGTATGGTTTGAAATAGCTGTTTGTGTTTTTTAATTTGTTTGGTTCATTCAGATTTAAAATCAAATAAGACATAATTAAATCTGCTGGTTTTTCACCAATTTGAATGGTTCTCCAAGATGAAGTGAAGGTATCTTTTACACGAACTTTAACGCCGTCTGCCCAAGGAACCAAATCTGTTTTTAATTGTGTGCCAACATTATTTACCAAAGTTGTACTGGCGTAATCAATTAGGTTTGCTTCATGAAAACTTAAGGCTAATCCGCTTTTGCTTTCTATTGTAAGTGGAGTTAAAACCGTGTCCAGTTTGCTAACCGGTGCAGCTTCAAATAAATATTCGTCACGGTTTTCTCTGTTGGCCGGAATCCACCATGCTTTTCCATCTTCTTTTAAATTAAAAGTCGTTTTTTCATCCATAATGAAAATACTGTCTTTTACATTTTGTTTTGGATATACATATCTGAAAGCAACTCCGTCATCAAAAGCTCTAAACTGAATTTCCAGTTTACGTTTGTTTCCGCTTTTTTGCTGTAATTCTACAGATAACTGATTATAATGATTTCGAATATTTTTCTTTTCTCCCCAAACTTGTTCCCAGGTTTCGTCAAACGTAGAAGTTTTTGTTCCTTTAATTTCAAAATTTGAACTGAAATCTTCATTTCCTTTCAGTAAAAATCCTAAATCTGATGGTGTAATAACTTCCGTTTTTCCGTGTGAAACGGCGTATTTCGGAGCATTTTTTACGAGTTCAAATTTGATTTTATTTTGTCCGTTTGGCGAAGCTAGTTCGTATGAACTTTTATTTTTCTGACTGTATCCAATCGAAACTGAAAGTAATAAAGCGGGAAGAATCAGGTGTTTTTTCATGATATTTTTCTTAATTCATTTTTAATAAATCGGGCGTTGGCAAGGCTTTCGCCCGATTTAGAAACTCAACAAAAACTTATTTTTAATGCTGTATGTGATTTTTAAACACATAGAAACATAGATTTACTAAACTTATAAAGGCATTTCATTTGTTTAAACAAACATAGCTGAATTTGATGTTTATATTTTTTTACATTTTCTTATCTCGTAGAGATTTTATATCGGTAGAAAAAAAGAGAAATCCGTTTACAGTGTCCCGTTAGGGACTATATGTTTTCTAAATTTGGTTTAGTCCCTAACGGGACAAAATATAATGCGTAACATTTTTTTCTACCGATATAAAATCCCTACGGGATAAACACGATCTACATAATTGCATTTATTTCTATGTGTGAAGAAACTAGTTTCTTTTTATTTTCTTTTATTCACAAACAAAAATCTATGTTCCTATGTGTTTAAATATTTTATTTTTTGCCACGAACCGAGCGATAGCGAATAGGCGAAGCAATTACACCAATTATCACAAATTCAATTCGTGGAAATTCGTGCAATTCGTGGCAAACTTTTTATTTTATCCACTCGGTTTTAAAAGTGGTTTTTCCGTTTAATGGGTTTGCTGTTACGTCGAAATTGTTTCCGTTTTTGGTTAATTTTATTTCCTGAACTGCAGTGTCATTTGGTAAAAATACTTTGGCTGTCGCCGAAGTTGTTTTGTCACTCGCATAAACTTTCAACGTTAATTTACTCCAATCCATGTCTTTTGTAGATTGTGCTAAACCAATGTGAGGCAATGCAGTTCCATCTTTTACCAAAACGACAATTGGCACCTCACCGGCTTTGATTTTATGCCAGCCCGATTGGTATACTTTTTTAGTTTGATAATCAATCCATGTTCCTTCCGGAAGGTAAACATCTCTTTCTGTTACTTCTTCAAAAAGCGGTGCAACCAAAATACTTGATCCGAATAAATATTCGTTATCCACTAACCATGCGCCCGGATCATTTGGATATTCAACAAATAAAGCACGCATCATTGGCAACCCTTTTTGAGAGCTTTCTTTTGCCTGAGCGTAGATATATGGCATTAATTCGTAACGCATATTATCTGCTTTTCTAAATCCTTCTAAGAAATCTTTACTGTATAACCAAGGTTCGCGCGGAGGCTCACCGTGACTTCTTACATGTGAAGTAAACATCCCGAAAGGCGCCCATCTTCTGTATAAATTCTCTGGAGATTTTGTAGCAAATCCTCCAACATCATGGCTCCAGAAACTGAATCCGCTTAAACCTAATGAAAGTCCGCCGCGTAATTCTGCCGACATTGCTCCGTTTGAAGTTTCCGCGTCTCCACCCCAATGTAACGGGTAACGCTGAGATCCTGCCCACGTACTTCTTGCCCAGATTAAAGTGTATCCTTTTTCTTTTTGTGTAATTTCGGCAACAGCTTTATTATATCGTAACGGATATAAATTGTGTTCGTAAAATCCTGTTCTTCCTGAATGGTAAATTCCGTCTGGCGGAGCGGCTTCTCCAAAATCAACTTTGAAAACTGAAACTCCTTCGTCAAATAATTTCTTCAATTTTCCCTGATACCAAGTTACTGTTTCCGGATTTGAGAAATCTAAAACGGCATCTTCATACGGAAGGTTTCCTTTTCTGTCTCTTACGGCTAAGTTTTTATCCATGATTTCAGGGAACAAAGTATTTTTTGGAGTGAAATAGGGTAATTGCCATAAACATACATGAAAACCATCTTCTTTTAAATCTGACATCATTTTTGTTGCATCCGGGAAACGTGCTTTTGCAAACTCGTAATTGTTTCTCCAATCTACATCAAACCAACCTGTATCAAAATGAATTACATCGGTTGGGATTTTGTATTTACGCAAATCTTTAGCAACTTCTCTTCCTTCTTTTTCAGAGAAATAAGTAATTCGGCTCATCCAAAAACCGAATGACCAAAGCGGCGGCATGGCAGCTTTTCCGGTTAAATTGGTGTATTGATCTAAAATGTCTTTTGGTTCTCCGATGAAGAAAAACAAATCGGCTTCGTCATCGCCAATATACATTTCGTTGGCGCTTCCAAAATATTTTCCAAAGTCAACTGTAATTGGCGTAGAATGATGCATAAAAACGCCATAACCACGGCTGCTCATATAAAACGGAATTGGTTTATACATGGTTTCGTTTTGGATTCCGTTTGCATCATCTGTCCATAAAACTACTTTTTGACCGCGTTTATTGAATTGCGTGAATGATTCTCCACAACCAAATATTTTTTCGTCTGGTTCTAAACTAAAAGCTGCGCCCATACTTCTTGAATAGTCGCTGTTTCTGCGAACGTACGAGAATGGAAGTGTTGGTGTATACGTATTTTTAAAATCTGTATCGTGAAGTGTACTTGTCAGCAGTTTTCCATTTTCATCGTAAATTTTTACGTGCCATGGTTTTGTCAAAATTTCAACTCTTCCATGTTTACTTGTATAACTGTGTCCGCCTTCGATTTTAGAATATTTCCATAATTCAGGATGATTTGGCGCGACGCCGTCAACCAACATTAATGATTCTTTTTGTGGATGAAACTGCGGACCTGAAGTGGTTTTTATTCGGATCGTTCTATCAGAAACAAACTGAATTTCGAATGGTAAAACAGGAGATTCTTCATATTCTGTTGTTGGAAATTCGTTTGCTTTTTCCACATCAGGTTTCATCATCATGTTGTTGAAAGCCTGACGCGTTTTGTAATTGTATCTCAAATATTTTATGGTTCCTTTTCCGGTTGTGGGATCAAAAGAAGCCAGTTCATCGGCAAAATAAAAAGTATTCAGATAGTTCTGAAAATCTTTACTGATATCTATTGGTGCGTTTAACACATCTGCGTTTTGTATTTGTGCCGATGCTTTTGGCGTAAGCAGCAATCCAAACATACAGATTGAAAACAAAGTGGTTAGTTGTGCATTTTTCATTGGTAATATTCTAGATGTTAGTTCTCCTGCAAGGTTTTCAAAACCTTGTAGGTTTGTATTTTTTCTTTTATATAAAATTTCATTATACCTACAAGGTTTTGGAAACCTTGCAGGAATATTGAAGTTGTATTATTCCGTTGTGATTACGATTGTTGCGGGTTTTAATCCTTTTGCTTTAGCGGTTAATTCCAGTCTTCCGGTTTTATCGTCAGATTGAACAATTACCAAACATTTCCCAGCCAAAGCAGTATGTTTATTTCCTTTGTACGATTCGTGACTTACCGGATCTCCGCTGCAAACTCCAACAATTTTTCCGTTTCCTGTTAATGAGAAATTGATTTCGTTATTGGCATTTGGAACCAAAGTTTCTTTATCGTCTAAAATATCAACGGTTACAAATGACAAATCATTTTTGTCGGCTTTAATAGTACTTCTGTCGGCAGTTAATCTTAATTGTGAAGGATTTCCGGCTGTTTTGATTTCTTTTTCTAAAACTGTTTTTCCGTTTTTACGAGAAATAGCTTTTAGCGTTCCGGCCTGAAAAGGAATTCTCCACATTACGTGTAAATCGTCTCCTTTTTTGCTTCTTTTTCCAACTGATTTTCCGTTTACGAAAAGTTCCACTTCATCAGCATTATTATAGTATGCCCAAACGTCGACAGTTTGTCCGGCTTTCCAGTTCCAATGCGGAAAAATATGAAGCACAGTTTTATCCGTCCATTCGCTTTGGTACATATAATAAACGTCTTTTGGAAAACCGGCTAAATCCACGATTCCGAAATACGAACTTACAGATGGCCATTCGTATGGAGTTGGTTCTCCGATATAATCGAAACCCGTCCAAATATACATTCCCGAAAGGAAATCGTGTTTTTTAATGACTTTCCAGGTTGCTTCGTGCGTTGAACCCCAAGGTGCCTGAACCTGATCGTAAGCTGAAACAGTGTTTCCGGGATTTCCTTCTGTAAATTTAAGATCCCATCTTACGGGCCATTTCTTTATAGTATCTGAAACGGTATCATAATAACCTCGTGTTTCTAAACCTGAAGTTGTTTCGGTTGCTATGAAAGGTTTGTCTGGAAAATTCTTTTGATGATATTCATAGGTTTGATGTGCATAATTATATCCGATTAAATCTAAAATACCAGATTTTGCAATGGCATTAAACTGAATATTCTTCTTTTCAAATTGCAGTGTTACGGCGTCAATATTCATATTTACCGGCGGATTCATGGCTGCTGTAAGCGGGCGGGTTTTATCGTTTATGCGAACGATTTCTGCCAATTCTTTTGCAATTTCAACACCTGTTTCATTCCATTGTTCCGGAATTTCATTTCCTATACTCCATATAAAAATACTTGGGTGATTTCGGTCACGGCGCAACTGATCGCCTAAATCTATTCTGTGCCATTTGTCCCAGTCATTTGCATAATCGTATTTGGTTTTGTTTTGTTTCCACATGTCAAAAGCTTCATCCATGACAATGAAACCCATTTTATCACATAGATCTAAAAGTTCCGGAGCGGGTGGATTATGAGAAGTTCTGATTCCGTTTACGCCCATTTCTTTCAGAATTTCTAACTGACGTTCGATAGCTCGCGTGTTGATTGCAGAACCCAGCGGACCTAAATCGTGATGCATACAGACTCCTTTTATTTTGACTTGTTTTCCGTTTAAAATAAAACCTTTGTTCAAGTCAAATTTAAAATCCCTGATTCCGAAATTCGTTTTGTATTGATCAACAATTTTATCATCAACCAAAATCTCCGTAACAACTGTATACAATTCTGGTTTTTCAACTGACCATAAAACTGGCGATTCTACTTCTGCTTTTACATTTAGCAATGTGCCGCTTTTTGGAGTAAGCGTTATATATGTAGTGGAGCCTGAGGTAACTTTTTTATCTTCCTTATAAATGGTAGTTCTTAATGTTAACTTTTTTGATTCTGAATGATCATTTTGAATTCGAGTTTCAATATTTACCAAAGCTTTTTCAGCAGTAACTTTTGGAGTTGTAACATAAGTTCCCCATTGTTCAACATGTAATTTATCTGTAGTTTCTAACCAGACATTTCTAAAAATTCCCGAACCTGAATACCAACGAGAATTCGGTTGTTTTGAATTGTCAACCTTTACAATTATTTCGTTGGTTTTTTCTCCGTAATTTAAGTATGGTGAAAGCTCATATTGAAAGCCAATATATCCGTTTGGACGTTTTCCTAAATAATGTCCGTTTATCCAGACTTCGCTATTTTTATAAACGCCGTCGAAGGTTATTGATATTATTTTATTTATATCTTCTTTTGCAATTTTGAATGTTTTTTTATGCCATCCTAAACCTCCGTTTAGCGATCCGCCCCCATATCCTGCTGGGCTTTTCTCATCAAATTTGCCTTCGATGCTCCAATCATGCGGAAGATTTAAGGTTCTCCATTTGGTTGAAGTTCCAATGGTATCTTTATCTGTTAAACTATCATTTAAATGAAAACTCCAATCTGCATTAAAAGAGATTTTTCGATTGGCAAAAGCATCTTCTTTTTTACTGCAGGAACTTAATAAAAACATCGCAGAAAAAATCAATATGGAAAGTCTGCTTAGATATTTAAATGTGGTTTTCATAGATAGTAGTTTTTGTGGTTTGCATAACAAATATAAACATACCGATAGGTGTCTGTATCGATCCCCTACCGGTAGTTTTCTTTTTTATAATGTATTATGGTTTAGGCTTGTAGTGAAAAACGATCAAACAAACGCCTTCACCAGTTCTGCTTTGGTTACGAATAACAGCCAGACGCAATGAATTATCTTTAAGTTCAACCACTTTTACACTATACCAAATAGCACAATCTGCATAATAATCTCCACCATACAGCATTTCTACGCCTCCATTAAAAATTAATTTATTATTGGCGATTTCAAAACTATAAGTTCCTTTTTTGGTTGTTTGTACATTACTGCTGATTGCCGTTTGTTTTACGGTAGTATTATAACCTCCGTTCAAATCAAAATACATTTCTCCCCAGTCTTTGCTTGGCATGATCCATGAGTTACTTGCATAATCCGGAAACCAGTTCCAGTTGTCTCCAGAGGCTGCCGGATAATCTAAACCTGCCCAGCCTACCGGATCTATAAAATCTAATACCCAAGTTTTACCTGCTACGCCATTAGTCAGCATTGCCCATTTTGGATCGCTGAAATACGTTTCGTCATTTTCTTCAACATTTACCTCTACCGGAGCTGCATCTACAGAACCTCCTCTTGTATAAGCAGTAAAATAAACGGTATACTTTCCAGCAAAAGGAAATGTAATTTGATCTTCGCCTTTATTAGAATGTCCTAATTCATTACCATTTCCGTCTACATATCTCCAATATGGAATTACATCCGGATCTTGATTTTTTAAAATTACTATATTCTTATTTGCAGCATTTTGTGTTACCGAAAACTTAAGTGTTGACGATGTTAAAGTTATTGCTGGCAAACTCTCGCGATCTTCTACCGGCTCGCATGAAAACAGTAGTGAGCTTAGTGTTATGGCAGCTATTAAAATATATAATATACGTTTCATAATAGTTTGTTTTTAGTTAATTACCAACCTGGATTTTGTGAAATAGTACCGTTAGAAAGAACTATTTGAGATTGCGGTAATGGAAACCAGGCTTGCGTTTCTGTTCTAAATGTTACATTAAATTGAGAATCAACATTTGCATTATCAATTTCAGCTTTAGCTACAGCAACTCCTTGTCTGATTAAATCAAAATAACGTAATCCTTCCAGAGCTAATTCTAATTGGCGCTCTTTCATGATTGCAGCTTTATTAAAATTAGCCACTGTTAATCTGTGATTTGTATCTTTAAACGCTCTGTCACGAACCCTGTTTATATCTGCTAATGCCAAAGCACTATTAGTTTCTAAATTTAATTCGGCAGCCATTAACAATACATCAGAAAAGCGTATAACAGCAAAATCCTGATAGTTGTCAATTTGGAAATTTCCTCCGTTTGCTTCTACAATACTTGTTCCTGCATCATTGTTAATTGGGCAGTATTTTTTCCATGAGTATCCTGTGTATTGGCGCTGCTCTCTTGCTACGGGATCAAAGTTTAAAGGGTTTCCTTTATAAGTTTCATTTTTATAATCAATGATTGTTGCGTCTCTACGGGTATCTCCCGGTTCGTAAGCATTATACAATTTAGGAGTAACAGTTGCTCCTCCCCATCCTGTTGCATAAGGACCAATTGCGCCGCCTCGAGGTGCGATATTAACCTGAAAACGGTTTCCTTCATTTAAATTCCAGTCTCCTTTTCCTGAACCGTTAAAACGAACAGCCCAAACCATTTCTGTATTGTCTTCTCCGGCAAATTTGTCGAAAGATGCTGCTAACCAAAGATTAGCAAAATCAGCAACTAATCCGTGTCCGCTGTTATTCACTACATCATTAATATAAGTAACGGCTTGTGCTTTAGTTATAACTCCTGCTAAATCCGTTTTTTTGTAATAATCAGTGTAGAATAAAAATGTTCTTGCCAAATAAGCTTCTGCAGCCCATTTTGTAATGCGTCCGTAATTAGCATTTCCTGCCTGAGAATAATTGTCATTGTTTAAATTATCTGAAGCGAATTTTAAATCATTTGCTATCAAAGCGTATGTTACCTCAGCCGGTTGTCTTGGCAATAAAAATTCGATTGCCTTAATAGTATGGTCTAATGGCACAATATCTCCAAACATTTTAGCTGCCATAAAGTGGAAATGTGCTCTTAAAAAACGAGCTTCTGCTTCGTATCTTGTTTTTAAAGCAGTATCAGATCCCCAGTTTACTCTATCCAGATTTTCTAATAAAATGTTGGCTCTGTAAATTCCTAAATAAGCATATTTCCATACATCGGCATTCATTTCTTTATTCGAAACAAATAAAAATCTATCCCATTCGATATCTGTCTGCGCATCGGCAATACCATATCCTCCAAAACAATCATCAGAAGCCTGTTCACTAATCAATAAAGGTCCGCCGTAAGCTTCACGCTGTAATACATCATAAACAGCAATCAATCCTGAATAAGCATCGGCTGGTGTTCTATAAAAATTCTCTTCAACTTTGGTTGTAGAAGGCTCCGTATCTAGAAAATCATTTGAACAAGCCCCTAAAACGAACAAGCTTGAGACAGCTAATAATTTTATATATTTTTTCATCGTTTTCATAATTTAAAAGTTAACATTTAGACCCATCATGTACGTGCGAGGCTGTGGGTAATATCCAACATCAATTCCTTTTGCCCACGGTTGTGTTAAGTTACCGTTGCTGTCTCTTGCAGTATTCCCAAATCCAATTTCAGGATCCATTCCTTTATATTTTGTAAAAGTGAATAGGTTATTGGCCGCAACATACAATCTGAATTTGCTGAAGAAGTTCAACTTGTTTGTCAATTTTGTTAAATCACAACCAAAAGTTGCATTCTTAATTCTGAAGAAATCAGCATTTTGAACATATAAATCAGAAAACTTTGTGTAATTTCCATTTGAATCTGTTCCGTAAGTAACTCTTGGAACTCTGTTAGAACTTCCTTCTGTAGTCCATCTGTTTAAAACATCTGTAGTATAGTTTGTGTAACCGCGTGTTGGATCATGAATTCCAAAAACATTTTGATTTCCTGCAACTCCATAAGTATTAACCGTTAAGTCAAATGCTTTGTATGATAAGTCAAAATTTAAACCGTAAGTAAAATCAGGGTTTGGATCTCCAACTTTCGTTTTATCATTAGCATCGATTTTTCCATCTCCATTTAAATCTACAAAACGAACATCTCCAGGCGCTGCACCCGGTTGTGCACTTGCTGCAACTTCTGCCGCATTCTGAAAAATTCCAGCTGTTTTTAATCCGTAGAAATAACCTATCGGCTGTCCAACCTCAACTCGGTTCAACTCATCTGTTCCCTGAAATAATAAATTTGGATCTCCGTGAATAATACCTTCGCTGTTTGCAACTCTAAGTACTTTGTTTTCGTTGTGTGAAAGATTTGCGTTTACCGCAAAATTCCAATTTTCATTAAATTGAGTATGATAGGCTAAAGCAATTTCAAATCCTTTATTTTGAATATCTCCTCCATTAATATAAGGAGCTGTAGCACCTGCATACACTGGAATCGATGCTAAAACCAGCCAGTCTTTAGTTTTTTTATCGTAGTAATCGAATGTTAATGAGAAGTTTTTAAACAAAACAGCATCAAATCCAAGATCTAATTGCTCTGACGTTTCCCATTTTAAGTCAGGATTTGAAAGCTGATCCGGGCTTGCACCTGTTTGTAACGTTTCTGTTCCTGTTCCAAAATGATAGTTTTTATTGTACGAACTAATAGTTGACATATAAGAAAAAGCAGGAATTTGATCGTTACCATTTTGTCCCCAGCTTGCTCTGATTTTTAATGAATTTAAAACTTTATTTTCTTGGAAGAAAGCCTCTTTATCAACATTCCAACCTGCAGAAACAGATGGGAAATATCCATATCTGTTTGAAGCTGCAAAGTTTGATGAACCATCTCTTCTTAAAGTTGCTGTAAATAAATATCTGTTGTTGAAATCATACAATAAACGTCCAAAATAAGACTGAATTCCATAATCTCCACGATTTCCTTTTACTGTATTTGATGTCTGGTCTGTAGCATTACTTAAATAAGCATGAGCAAAATCATCAAAAGTTAAGTTTTTACCCGTTGCTTCCATGAAATCTGAAGTATTTTTTTTGGCAGAAGTACCAACTAATACATCAAAATTGTGAACTCCGTTTAAAGTTCCTTTGTATTGAACCGTGTTTTCAAAAATCCATCCTAAAGATTTGGTTGCGTTTTGAGTAACGCTCGAAACCGTATTATTATCATTTGAAGAAAGAGAATAAACCGGTTTAAAAGAACGGTAATTACTATCTGTCATATCCACACCAAAACTTGTTCTGTAAGTGAAATTTTTAAAGAATTTTAATTCCGCAAAAATGTTTCCTACGTAACGGTTTGATTTTGTTTCATTGAAGTTATTATAATACAATGATCCAAGCGGATTGCTGATATCTGCTGAAATAGAAGAATGAGCAAAACCTCCATTGGCATCATAAGCCGCATCAATTGGCGCTGCATTCAAAAAGCTTCTGATGGCATTACTGTAAATTCCCTGATCTGCAACTCCTGAACTTTTAATATTGGCAAAAGAGAAGTTTTCTCCAATTTTCAGATAATTTTCAATTACTTCTGAAGTTGAATTTACATTGAATGTAATACGATCATATTGCGATTGATTTGTCGAACCGCCAATCATACCTTCTTGCCCGTAATAAGACAATCCGGTTGCAATTGTAGATTTTTTATCACCACCGCTAATAGTAAGCGAATGGTTTTGTTTTATTGCACCTTCGTTAAACAAATCATCCTGCCAGTCATGATTTGGAAACGCAGCAATTTGTGCCTGCGTATATAATGGCGTTAAACCAGAATTTACACGAGCCTCATTCATAATAGTAGTATATTCCTGTGTATTTAATAAATCCAGTTTTTTAGCTACTTGCTGAAAACCTGTATAAGAATTAAAAGACACGTTCATTTTACCATCTTTTCCTTTTTTTGTTGTTACCAAAATAACTCCATTTGCTGCTCTGGCTCCATAGATAGATCCTGCAGAAGCATCTTTTAGAACGTCAACTCTTTCTATAGAAGAAGGGTCAAGATATCCAATTCCGTTATCGACAACAACTCCATCCACGACATAAAGAGGTGTATTATTTCCTGCTGTTCCAACTCCACGAATGTTTACTGCCATTCCTGCTCCCGGCTGTCCAGAAGTTGAAGTAACATTTACACCCGCAGCCTGACCTTGCAAAGCATTTGTAACATCTAAGGTTGCTACCTGCTGAATGTCTTTTCCTGAAACTAATGAAGTTGCGGCAGTATTTACCTTTTTCTTTTGTGTACCGTATCCGATAACTACAATTTCTTTCAATTCTGCAGTTTCTTCCTGCATGGTAACATTGATAGTTTTTTGAGTTCCTACTGTTACTTTCTGAGTTTTAAATCCAATAAAAGTAAAAACAAGAACGTCTCCTGCTTTTGCCTCTATTTTATAATTTCCATCAAAATCGGTTGCGGCACCAATTTTAGTTCCCTCTACAGAGACAGATGCTCCGGGAACGCCCATTCCGTCAACAGCCGATGTTACAATTCCATTCACAGATCGGGATTGTGCCTGAGCAAAAGCCGACTGCATCATAAATAAGCTAAACAACAGCATCGTGCAAAACGAGAGCATTGTTGTTTTAATACAATATTTGCTTTTCATAGTAAATAAGAGTTGGTTTAAATTAAGTTAGTTACGTTTATTGTGATCAAAGTGTAAGTCCTTTTTCTCTATAATTTACCTTCTCATTCTAATTCAAAAGTTAGTTTTTTTAAACTTATAGTCATTTTGAAAATATCTTATGGTAAATTTGACTACAAGTGTAAAACTTTTTTTCTATTTTAGCAAAATATTAAGGTTATTTTTTTCCTATTCTGATTTATGGGGATTCATTTTTGTCAATCCGATAAGATTAAAGATTAAAACGAAATAAAAAATATCAAAAAAATAACGCTATAGCATTTTGACAATCAATCGTTTAAAAGATTTTTATTTGAAATTTAATTTTTCATCGTAATTTCAATCAGCTGATAATCAATTTTTTGATCTGTTAAAAAAATATTAAGTAATCAAAAAAGACAGTTATGCATTTTATTTGTTTAATTTGTCAAAATTTATTTCGCATATGGATAAAAAAGTAGATGCCGACTCTGTTGCAAAAAGCGAACAAAATGCAATGAATGCAATCACAATTGACTGCGTTGTTTTTGGTTTTGATGAAGGAAGTCTGGAAGTACTTTTAGTCCAGCACGCAGAAGGTATCAGTAAAGGAAAATGGGGTTTACCCGGCGGATGGATTTATAAAAAAGAAAGTACTGATGATGCTGCACATCGTTTATTAAACGAACTTACGGGTTTAGATAACATTTATCTTGAGCAGTTAAAGGCTTTTGGAGATCCGGACCGTTTTCCGCTTCGACGTGTTATCACTATTGGATATTATGCGCTTGTAAAAAGAGAAGATTATAATATTAAAGCGGGTTTTACAGCTTCTGACGCTAAATGGTATAAAATCAACAGTATTCCTGATTTGATTTACGATCACAACGAAATTTTATCTTACAGTATACAAAATCTTCGAAACCGCGTTCGTCAGGCGCCTATTGGATTTAATCTTTTACCGGAAAAATTTACTTTGCTGCAGTTGATGCATCTTTATGAAGAAATCCTGGGAATTGAAATGGATAAATCTAATTTCCGCCGAAAAATTCTGCATATGAAATTATTAGTTGCTTTAGACGAAAAACAACAGGATGTTTCACACAGGGCTGCAAAATTGTATAAGTTTGATCCTGATATTTACAAAAAACTGACTGAAAAAGGTTTCAATTTTGAATTTTAAAAAACAAGCATAAAGGCTAAAATGACAAGAGTATCTTCTACAAAAACTTCTAAAACCGAAAGCACATCTGCTTTAAATAATGCGACAGCAATTGACGGAATTTCAATTGACTGTGTCATTTTTGGTTTTAAAAAAGAAAGTCTTGAAGTGCTATTGGTTCAGCATGCCGGCGGAGAAAGTGAAGGAAGCTGGGGCGTATTAGGAGGCTGGCTGAAAAGAGAAGAAAGTGCCGATGATGCTGCACAACGAATTTTATATGAACTTACAAGTCTGGATAATATTTATCTGGAGCAGTTAAAAGCTTTTACAAACCCGGGCCGTGTTCACGATCGCCGCATTGTAACTATTGGTTATTATACACTTGTAAATCAGGAAGATTATAATGTTAGAGCGAGTATAGCGGTTCGTGAAGCAAAATGGTGTAAGATAAATGAAGTTCCGAATTTGATTTTTGACCATAATGAAATTTTAAATTTCAGCTTACTGCAGCTTCGAAACCGCGTTCGTCAGGCGCCAATTGGTTTTAATCTTTTGCCTGAAAAATTTACTTTACTGCAGTTAATGCATCTTTATGAAGAAATACTGGGAATTGAATTGGATAAGTCTAATTTCCGCCGAAAAATTCTGCACATGAAATTGCTTTTGGCACTAGATGAAAAGCAGCAGGATGTTTCGCACAGAGCCGCAAAACTCTATAAATTTGATGCCGAAATCTACAAGAAACTGACTGAAAAAGGATTCAATTTTGAGTTTTAATTAAAAAATTGAATTGTACGATTTAACTATCCATCGCACATCATTCCAGAATCCAAAACTTTGCGCTATCTTTGCCCCTTAATAAGAGGCGTTAAAACAATTGTTATAGCGCAATTTGCATCCAAAAAAATACTTAAAATCGATTAGAGAACTGATATATTAAAATGAAGAAGATACGTAACTTTTGCATTATTGCACACATTGACCACGGTAAAAGTACATTGGCAGACCGATTATTGGGCGCTACTCAAACTGTTACAGCTCGTGAGGAAAAAGCACAATTGCTTGACAACATGGACTTGGAGCGCGAGCGCGGTATTACCATTAAAAGTCACGCCATACAAATGGAATATACTTATAAAGGTGAAGAATATATCTTAAACTTAATTGATACTCCTGGTCACGTTGACTTTTCATACGAAGTTTCAAGATCGATTGCTGCCTGCGAAGGTGCACTTTTGATTGTTGATGCGGCACAAAGTATTCAGGCGCAGACTATTTCTAACTTATATTTGGCTTTAGAAAATGATTTGGAAATTATTCCGGTTTTAAATAAAGTTGATTTACCAAGTGCTAATCCAGAGGAAGTAAGCGACGATATTATTGATTTATTAGGATGTAAATTAGAAGATATTATTCACGCTTCCGGAAAAACCGGTTTTGGTGTTGAAAATATTTTAGCAGCAATTATCGAAAAAATTCCTGCTCCAAAAGGAAATCCTGATGAACCATTACAAGCTTTGATTTTTGACTCGGTTTATAATCCGTTTCGTGGAATTGAAGTAATTTTTAGAGTTGTAAATGGTGAAATCAAAAAAGGTCAGAAAATTAAATTCATGGCTACGGACAATGAATATTTTGCTGATGAAATTGGAACTTTAAAATTAAATCAAGTTCCTAAAAGCGTAGTTTCTGCCGGAGATGTTGGTTATTTGATTTCTGGAATTAAGGAAGCGCGCGAAGTAAAAGTTGGTGATACAATTACGGATGCAAAAGTTCCGACTACGAATATGATTACTGGTTTTGAGGATGTAAAACCAATGGTATTTGCGGGAATTTATCCTGTTGATACAGAAGATTATGAAGATTTACGTTCTTCAATGGAGAAATTGCAATTGAATGATGCTTCGTTAGTTTTTACACCTGAAAGTTCTGCAGCGTTAGGATTTGGTTTCCGTTGTGGATTCTTAGGAATGCTTCACATGGAAATTATCCAGGAACGTTTAGAGCGTGAGTTTGATATGACTGTAATTACTACTGTTCCTAACGTTTCGTATTTGGCTTATACTAAAAAAGAGCCTGAAAAAGCATTAATTGTAAACAATCCTTCTGATTTGCCGGAACCTTCAAAACTGGACAGAGTTGAAGAACCATATATTAAAGCTACAATTATTACAAAATCTGATTTTGTTGGAAACGTAATGAGTTTATGTATCGAAAAACGTGGTTTAATTACGAACCAAACGTATTTAACGACTGAAAGAGTTGAATTGAATTTTGACATGCCTTTGGCGGAAATTGTATTCGATTTTTACGATCGTTTAAAAACAGTTTCTAAAGGTTATGCTTCTTTTGATTACTCTCCTATTGGAATGAGAACTTCGAAATTAGTAAAACTTGACGTTCTTTTAAATGCTCAAACGGTTGATGCGCTTTCTGCATTGATTCACGAAGATAACGCGTATAACATCGGTAAAAAAATGACCGAGAAATTACGTGAATTAATCCCAAGACAGCAATTCGATATTCCGATTCAGGCTGCGATTGGTGCTAAAATTATCGCTCGTGAAACGATTAAAGCACTTCGTAAAGACGTTACCGCAAAATGTTACGGTGGAGATATTTCGCGTAAGCGTAAACTTCTTGAAAAACAGAAAAAAGGTAAAAAACGTATGCGTCAGGTAGGAAACGTTGAGATTCCGCAAGAGGCGTTTATGGCTGTTTTGAAATTGAACGACTAGATTTTTTTTTATTTTAGAAAAAAGAATCAAGATAATAGAATATAGATTTAAACCCGATGACGAAAGTTGTCGGGTTTTTATTTTTAGGATTTACTAAATCAATTAACAAATTATTGATAAATTGTTATTTACAGTTAAAAACAATAGCTTTACGGCATAAAATCTGATTTTTAAGAGAATCAAAATGTTAATTTATATGTATGGAAAAAACTTTACTTAAAACTTTGTTTAAAATTACGTTACTAACTTGGATTTTACTACCATTTTTAGCTGAAGCAAAATCCAATATAAATACTTTTACAGCGGAAAAAGTATTATTTCAAATAACAGATACAGAAGCGCCAACAGCTCCTTCCAATTTAACTGCGACAAAAATTACCGGATCAAGCATGACCTTATCCTGGACAACATCATCGGATAATGTTGGCGTTGTGGCATATTACATTTACAGGGAAGGAATTACTGCTCTTTTAGGCAGTACAACATCAACAAATTTTTTAATAACACCATTAAATTCAAATCAAAACTATAGTTTCATAGTAAAAGCTATAGACGAAGCAGGTAATATCTCAGTAGGAAGCAAAATTTCAGCCAAAACATTAGATATAACTCCCCCCGGAATACCTTCCAAATTAACAGCTTCAGGAGCAACCGAGTCTACCGTGAATTTATCTTGGACAACATCTAAGGATAACGATGCAGTTGCTGCTTATGACATTCTGCAAGGCAAAAATTTGATTGTAGGAAGCACAATAAATACAAACTTCACTGTAAATAATTTAAAAGTTAACAATACTTATGTCTTTGCAGTTAGGGCAAGAGATGCAGCCGGGAATATTTCGGAGACAAGTATTCCTTTAATCTATCACTCTCTTGACACTGAATCGCCAACAGCTCCATCCAATAGTATTGCATCAGATATTACTCAAACTACATTGAATTTAATCTGGGATTCTTCGGTAGATAATAGAGAAGTGAGTCTTTATGAAATTTATTTAAATAATAAGTTAAAAGGAACATCTAAAACAACAAGTTTTAACCTGACACAGCTAACAGCAAATACAACCTATTCTATTATAGTTAAGGCAAAAGATGCTGCGGGAAATATTTCTCCAGACAGTGAGGTGCTTACTGTAGCAACATTACCTATAGTTCCCACCTATTGTGTCTCCAAAGGGTTTAGCAGTGTCATGGACATGTACATTAAAAGAGTACGAATTGGATCTATCGACACAAAATTAGATCAATCACAAACCATTACAACCGATCCTTCTAAATTAATTACCGATTTAAAAAAAGGAGAAACTTATGCCATAACTATTAATCCAAATGAATGGTACAATGACAGAACTCAATTTGGACAACGATATGCCGTGTGGATTGATTACAATGGAGACTTAGATTTTACAGACCCAGGAGAACGTGTATGGAATCATGATGTAACAACTAATTCTCCTGTAATAGGAACTTTTGTAGTTCCGGAAAATGCCGTTAACGGCAATACCAGAATTAGAATCACAACTCAGGGCGATGGCGTAGGCATTCCTTCTCCATGCGGAGATTATACAGGTACCTACAATTATGGGGAAACCGAAGATTATACAGTTAACATAATAAATGCAAGTAAAGATTCTGCGATAGTTCCGGCTCCAATAAATTTAACTGCTACAGGTACATCCTGGACAACAACCAATTTATCATGGTCAGCTCCGGAAAACGCAACTGATAATACTAGTTATGAAATCTACAAAGATGCTGTCTTACTAGCCAATTCTGAAACAACTAGCTTTCAGGTAACAGGTTTAATGCAGTCTACCGGTTACGTATTTACTGTCAAAGCAAAAAAAACTAATGGAACAGTTTCTGAATCAAGTATTCCAGTAATTGTTTACACACCAAAAGATTCAAAACCTTCAATCGCTAGAAACCTGAAAGTCAACAATATTACAGCTTCTCAAATTGACATTTCATGGACAGCGCCACAGAATAATTCTGGAGCATTGGTTTATTACATTTATTTAACAGATGCTATCAATCTCAACAGTTATGTGGGTAAAACCAATAATTTACAATTTTCTGTTAAAGGGCTAAGTAGCAGTTCAAAATATACTTTGTCTATAAAAACCGTTGATGAATTAAAAAGAGAGTCTGGATTCAGCAGCGAAGTCTCAGCAACAACCTTGGCGCTAAACGATGGCCCTCTGCCTCCAACTGAGCTCATCGTTTCAGAGATTACTACATCATCTGTAGTATTAACATGGACTGCTTCTAAGAACGATCCTCCTGTTACTTCGTACAGCATTTATAAAGACAATGAAAATATCGCAATTGTAAAAGACGGAGCCACTACTTACAAGGTTACAAATCTAAAGGACGATACAAATTATACTTTTAAAGTACATGCGCAAATGCCTAATTCTCACCTATCAAAAGGTGCTGAAGTATCTGTTAAGACCGTTTCGCTGCCCAAATATTGCATACCTTCAACAGTAGGGTATGGAAAAGATTATATTTCCTATATTGATTTTGGCTCATTAATTCGTTCCCCAGGTTTCAGCTGGTATACTGATGGAACCATTTACACTGCCAGTTTAACTGCGGGACAGGAAAGCCAGATTCATATAAAAGTAACCAGATATAGATACCCTGAAAAACCAACTATTTCTAATGGATTAGCCGTATGGATTGATTTAAATGGAGACAAAGATTTTGAAGACGAAGAAGAATTAGTGTGGAGTTCTTCATATTTAAATTTAAATCAAAAATCTGAAGATTTTGAAGCTGTGGCAAATTTTAGAGTTCCCGCAGCCAGTATAATTGGTAAGACAAGAATAAGAATTGGTATGAAAGTAGACGGGATACCAACACCTTGTGAAAAAGATACCTTTGAAGAGTTTCAAGATTATACTGTAGATATTAAAAAAGCAATTACAGACTCCGAAGCCCCTACAGCTCCGGCCAATCTGGTTTTTTCTAATACCATTTCACACAAAACCAATTTATCGTGGACTCCCTCAAATGACAACATTGGAGTTACTGCATATGATATATATAAAGACAATGTACTTATTGCATCTACTTCTTTAAATGAATATACGGTTATCGGATTAAATGCATCAACAAATTATGCTTTTACTATAAAAGCACGGGACTATGCCAATAATATTTCTGAATCCAGTATTCCTGCCACACTAACGACACCTTCCATTGATTATACACCTCCAACTGTGCCAAAAGATCTTACGGTTATAAAGACTACTAAAAACACAGTCGACTTATCTTGGACTGCGTCAACAGACGATAGAGAGGTTGTTGTTTATGATATACTGCAAGGAAATAAAATAGTTGGAACAACTACAGAAACTGCATTTTCAGTAACTGAATTAATAGCTGCCAGCAAATATACTTTTAAGGTAATTGCAAAAGATCTTTCGGGGAATTTTTCATCGAGCAGCAGTGTATCGACAACTACTCTGCTCCTAGATTATACTTCACCAACAATACCTAATAATCTTGAGGTAACCAATATTACAAAAACGGGAGCTAAATTGTCCTGGGCAGCTTCAAAAGATAATATTGGAGTGGTTGGTTACAACATATATCAGAGTGATGTTCTCGTTGGAACAACAACAAGCACCTCCTATGCTTTTACCACTTTGCAAGCAGAAAGGTTTTATTATTTTGAAGTGAAAGCAAAAGATGCCGAAGGCAACTTATCTAAATACAATGGCATAAGTTTCAAAACACTCTCTGAAAATCTTTCTGTAGATGAACATTCAGCAACCGAAAATAGCTATATTTTATATCCAAATCCTGTACATGAAAAATTATTTGTAAAACTTCCTAATGATACAGTAACGGCTTTTTCAATTTTCACACTTTCAGGACAAAAAATCAAAAATGGAAGTACTGCTGAAAAAGTAATTGATGTCAAGGAATTAAGTTCTGGAGTTTATTTGATTGAATTTAATGACGGAGAAAAATTAGTTTCGAAGAAGTTTATCAAAAAATAAAATTTTAATCATGAAAAAAAGAATTTAGATTTTTTCTGATTTCTACAATTAACAACTAGAAAAGCTGTCTCAATTTGGGACAGCTTTTTTAATTCTCTTTAGTCTTTAACTTTGTATCTTTGAATCTTTTTAACTGAAAAAACTTAGTAACTTAGTTCAAAAAAATGCTCGACGAAAGCCCAAAACGATTTGACCGAATTGTTGCCATCCTGATTCAATTACAATCTAAAAAAATTGTAAAAGCTCAGGAATTGGCTGATCGTTTTGATTGTAGTCTGCGAACAATTTATCGGGATATTCGAACTCTTGAAGCTTCTGGCGTTCCTATTTACAGCGAAGCCGGAGTTGGATATGCTTTGATGGAAGGTTACCGACTTCCGCCTGTAATGTTCACGCGCGAAGAAGTAAGCAGTTTTATTGCTGCTGAAAAACTGATGCAGAAATTTACCGATCCATCTTTAGGAAATCATTATGCAGCGGCGATGTACAAATTGAAATCGGTTTTGCGAAGTACTGATAAAGATTGGGTTTCAAACATAGAATCACGAGTTGTAATGAGCACAGCGGAGCCAATGTTCAATGATAATTCACCTAATACTTTATCGCTGCTTTTTGAAGGTATCGCAGAGAAAAAGCAGATTTTACTTTTGTACAAAACGTTTGACGCTGATGAAACTACACAAAGAAACATAGAGCCTGTGGGCGTTTTTCACGATAATAACAATTGGTATTTTTTAGGATATTGTCATTTACGCCAAGATTATCGTCAGTTTAGAACAGATAGAATTCAGGGGATTAAAAAAACAGATTGTGATTTTACAATTGAACACGATGCTTTAGAAACTTATTTAAATAAAACCGAAACTTGCCCAACGACAAAAGTCCGCATATTAATTGAGAAGAAAATTGCAAGATATTTGTCAACCGAGAAAAAATATCACGGTTTTATTTCTGAAAAAGAAATCGACGACAAAATAGAAATGACATTTATGTGCCGCGATATTGACAGCGGTTTTCCGCGTTGGTTTTTAATGTTTGGAGATCATGCTGAAATTCTTGAACCGCAAATTTTAAAAAAACGAACTTTAGAATTACTGGAAATTAACAGACAAAGACTTTTATAAAAAAACTCCCGAGAGATTATCTTTCGGGAGTTTTTTATTTTATTTCTGTTTTACAACATTATAAAAATTATAATCTGTATTTGAGGCGTCGGTAATTCCGATGTTTCGGCCCATTGTTACAATCTGGCCTCGGTGATACGTTCCGTGATTAATAACCTGGATTAAATAATCGGCAATTGGCTGTTCGCATTCAAACCATGGATTAACGATTTTAACTTCTTTAAGTAAATCTTCTTCTGACAATGAATTAATAAGATGTTTCAATTTTGTCGATGAATTTAATAAGCCTGAAAAGATTTCTTCTTTAGACAATTCGGTTTCCGGTTTCTTTGCTGACATATCGGTTTCAGCAATAATAGAAAACCAATATTCCTCAGTAGACCAAATATGATCGAGTGTTTTTACAATTGTTGAAAAACTTGAAGGTACTTCTGCATAGAGCAATTCATCAGATTTCGGCGAAAGCCAATTTATAAATTGCTGATTTACCCATAAATTATAATCTGCATAATTGGTCATTATCTTTTTTAAACTCATAGCCATTAATTTTAGATTTATTCAATAAAGTTACAATTTTATCAGATTATCTTTCCCAAAAAAATGGTGGTTCGATATTTAAAGCTCTTAAATATACATAAGCCTGTCCACGGTGATGAACTTCATTATCAATAAAATATAAAATATTCTGAATAACAGGAAACTCATATTGTCCAAAAAGATTAAAGGTTTCGCTGAAATCTTCAATAGACAATTGTTCCCAATATTTATTGATTTCTGCTGTAGCTTCATCCCATTTTTCAAGATACTGCGCTTTAAAAATCAATTTTTCTGCTCCTTCTGAGAACGGTGCGGTTTCTTTAGTTACAATTCCTTTCAAACCTGGAACCGCAATTGCTAAAAGTTCATCAACTAATTTTGCAAAAGGACGCATTCCGCCAATTGAAAATTCGAAGAAATCTTTCTCTGGAAAAATTTCAATTAAACGACGTGTAAGGGCGCGGTGACCTTGCCAGTGTTTCAATAAATCTTCTGAAGTAATTACTTGTGCTTCTAATGTTTTCATGATTTTAAAGTTTTTAAATTTCTATACATCAAAAGTAAAATGGGCTGGTGACAACAGTTTGTCAGCAGGAAAAAAATATTTTAAAATATTTTTTTTCCTGCTGTTGAAACGCACGGTAGAGGTGCATTGTATAATTGTAGAGATGTATGGTAGAGACGCACAGCAGTGCGTCTCCCGCAACGTAACCCCAATTTATTTTATAGAAAAAAAGAGCAATGAATAGTATTGGGAGCAAATTGTGGTTACTGGATCTTAGACGCACTGCTGTGCGTCTCTACAATACATTTGTGCCGAATAAACATGCTAGAAAAAAATTTAACATCTTAGAATTTCAGTCCCGATAGCTATCGGGATAGCATCTTTAAAAAAAACCTTTGTACCTTTGCCCCTTACAAACTTTGGAACTCAAAAAAAATGATCGAAGATAAAAATCCGCAGCGTACCAGTTTAGCACAATTAGGCGAGTTTGGCTTAATTGACCACTTAACCCGAAATTTTGATGTTACTCAGGAATCTACTTTAAAAAGTATTGGCGATGATGCCGCAGTTCTTGATTTTAAGGACAAAAAAGCTGTTATTTCTACAGATTTATTGATAGAAGGCGTACATTTTGATTTGGCTTATATGCCGTTAAAGCATTTAGGCTACAAATCAGTAGTAGTAAACCTGTCTGATATTTGCGCGATGAATGCGAAACCAACTCAAATTACGGTTTCTGTTGCAGTTTCTAACCGTTTTCCGTTAGAAGCATTAGAAGAATTATTTGAAGGGATTACACACGCTGCAAAAGAATATAAAGTTGATGTTATTGGCGGCGATACAACCTCATCTCAAAAAGGATTAATTATCAGCATTACGGCAATTGGTGAAGCAGATGAAAATGAAATCGTTTACAGAAACGGTGCAAAACAAACTGATTTATTAGTTGTAACGGGAGACATTGGTGCTGCTTATATGGGATTGCAGGTTTTGGAACGTGAAAAACAGGTTTTTCAGGTAAATCCAAACAGTCAGCCAGATTTAGATCCTTATACGTATTTGGTCGAAAGACAGTTAAAACCAGAAGCAAGAACTGATGTTCGCACGCTTTTACATGCTCTTGAAATTAAACCGACTTCGATGATCGATATTTCTGACGGATTATCTTCAGAAATTATTCATTTGTGTAAACAGTCAAAAGTGGGTTGTAATTTATATGAAGATAAACTGCCGTTAGATCCACAGTTTATTTCGACTTGCGAAGAATTTAATATCGACAGCACAACGGTTGCTATTAATGGTGGAGAAGATTACGAACTTCTTTTTACAATTGACATTAAGGATTTTGATAAAATTAAAGGAAATCCAAACTTTTCAATAATTGGACATATGGCCGATGAAAGTGAAGGCGTTCATTTAGTAACTCGTGCCAATACTAAAATTGCTTTAAAAGCTCGCGGCTGGGATGCTTTGAGTGAATAAATGATTCTTTAAATTTTCAATAAAAAAATTCCAAATTCCAACATGATTATCAGTTTTGGAATTTGGAATTTCATTCTAAAAAAGCCCTTTGCTTTTTGCTTCTTTTACTAAATCATCATCAGAGCCGGATCGTATTTTAAGGAGTTCTTTAAGGCTTGTTCTGCGTTTTTCGATTTCGGTTATCGAAATAGGAATGTATTGCGGCATTTCCTCAACTTCGGTTCCTTTTGATAAATGAAATAAAATCTGTTTATCAAACTCATCAATTTCTATTGAATTGTGCGGTGATTGATTGAGCATTTTTACGACAGACTGACTGTAATATTTTTCGCTTTTCATTACTTTATCAAATGCAAAAAGCAATTCATCAAAAGTCAGATCGTTTTTAATAATTAATCCGTTTGGGTTAATTGTTCTTATGATTGTTTTGATTTTGAGGAGTTCTGTGTACATTGTCAATAAAACAATTTTGCAGTACGGCATTTTCTTTAAAATCAATTTTGCCAGGTCTTCCCCAGAAAAAAGGTTTTTTTCTTCATAAGCCGGCATACTGATGTCTAAAAAAGCGATTTCAAACTGCGGAGTATTTTCGTCTTCCAATAATTCATAAGCCGATTTACAATCGTGTGCCTGCGCAATTATAAATTCATATTCTTTTGGGTTATACCGTGTTATTGCATTTTTATATCCTTCGATGATAAAAGGGTGATCATCAACAATTAAAATGTTAGGCTGAATTAATTCCGAATTTGGGGCTTTGAAATTAAGTGTCATTTGTCTGTAGGTTTATTTTTTGATCAATTGGAATTTTTACAACTAAGAGTGTTCCTTCTCCTTTAGCAGATTTTATGGCAACGGTGCCTTTACATTCTGCAGCTCGATATTCAATATTATGCAATCCAATTCCATTTTTGGTTCGTTTGGTGTTGAATCCAACTCCGTTATCCATTATCGACAAAACCAGATGGTCAATTTCGCTTTTAAACTCCACCTTAATTGTATCTGCTTTTGCGTATTTATTGCAATTTTGAAGTGCTTCCTGAACAATTCGGTATAAATTGATTTTAACCATATTGTTTACAAGCTCCCATTTTATATGGGAATCAAAAGATGTTACCAGTTTTGATGGATATGTATTCTTTTGATTTTCAAATAGCTTTTTTAATATTACGACAAAGTTATTTATTAATTCAGATTTTTCTCTATTTAGGTCATGCGAAATTTCCCTAATATCTTCTTCAATATGTTTTAGCTCTGCCAAATATTTTTTTCGTTTCGCGGCCGCTTGTTCTTCATCCATTTTATCTAAACTATCCAAGCTTATTCGAATACCAAACATTCGGCCTAAAACGCCGTCGTGTAATTCCTGTGCTACTTTTTTCTTTTCTCTTATTCGGGTCGATTCAATTTCATTTTGTTGCGAAATCATTAGATTATAAACATCTTCATTTGCAATTTGCTGCTGTTGTTTAAAAAGTAATTCCCGGTTTTTTGCCTGCTGTGTTTTGTAAACATAAAAAAACAAACCTATTAAAGTACAAATACTAAAAACATAAACCAGCGTTTTATTCTTCTCCTGCAAACTTGAGTTCTGATCTTTTATTTCATTCGTTTCGTATTCTATACGGGAGAATTTTTCTCCCATCTTGCGTTCTGCTTTCAGCATTTTATCATTAAGCTGAATATATTCTTTAGAATATTTAGAGGCATTTTTAGGATCAACAATAGCTGTTTGTTTAAGCGCTTCTAAAGTGTTTATTAATTTACTGTTTGTTCGTGATAATGTTAAGGCTTGTTTGGATAATTGCAATGCTTTAAAAGTATCTTTTTTAAAAGCAAAATACTCTGACAAATGTATTTTACTCGAAACTACTCCGGATGTTAGTCCAAGACTGTCCCGGATTTTTAAAGATTCATAAAACAAATCAGGTAATTTATTTGATTCTTTTAGTTTGAATTTAGCATAACCCAGATTATCAAGCAAAATTGCATATAAACTTGCTCTGTCTTCAAATAGTTTATCTTCTTTTAAACCTCTTTCAAAAAAAACTTTTGCCTGTTTGTAGTTCCCCATTTTCAGATATATAAAACCTACATTATTTAATGAAGCGGCTTTATACTGAAATATGGAGGATATTGATTTGTCTTCTAAAGTTTTTAAGGCTTTATTTTGAAACTCCAAGGCTTTTGAATATTCTTCTCTTTCATTGTATAATATGCCCAGCAAATTATAGCTTTCATAATAAAGGTCATTGGCTTTCTGCAGTTTCTTTAAACTGCCCAAAGCTTTAAAAACGGCAATTTCGCTTTCAAAAAAATCACCTTCGTTATATTGCAGGCTTGCTTTATTTAAAAATGTTTTTGCCAGATTATACTGGTCATTCAATTTTAGATAAAGTTTTTCTGCTTTAAAATAATGCATAAAAGCACTGTCTGAAACAGATTGTGATGCATAATAATCTCCCAGATAAGTATAGGCTTTTGCCATATGCAATGAATCTTTAGACTTTTGTGTTCGGTCTAAAATCAGTTTGGTGATCTTTAAATAATCTTTCCAATCGCTCATATTGTAGTAACGATTAGCAACTTTAAACAGATTTACTTTATTAAGCGAATCATCTTTTTGATTTAAAATTATATGTAACGCTCTTTGATTGTAATTCTGTTTAATATCTAAAGGAAGATTATTTTCATTTGCTAATGAAAGATAGGTAGAAAGGCTATCTACTAAAGAAATTGTATTTTTATCTAATTCTTTTTTCTGGTTACAAGCCATAAAAACAAAGAATAGAAGTAATAGTATTTTACAATTTTTTTTCAATTGCGATTTTGTGTTTTCATCAAAAATACTAAAACTATTCACACAAAAAAAAAGCTGCCAAAAAAATTGGCAGCCTCAATGCTTATTTAAAATGTAGTTAGTCTACTTTTTTATCTGTTCCGATAGATTGATTAACACTCGAAAAACCTAGTTGTTTGTTTACTGCATGAAAATCTTGTTTCTTTTGACCTCCTGTTGCTCCTCCGTCAATTGTTGGTATTCTTAATTTTTCATTTGAAACGATATTTGGGTTTGCAAATGAAGTTGCTACTGCTACTAAAGAAAATAATCCGAATGTTAAAGCTGTCTTTTTCATAACTCTTAATGTGTTTAATTTGATTTTTGTATTTGGGGTTTTTGATTGCTTTTGTGAGCGAATCATGGTGTAAAACTAACACCATAACCCAAAAAAATCTATATGAAAAAATAGCTTCGTGGTAGAACGTACCCAATTGATAGTCAATGGATACCAAATTTATGTAACCAGCTAATTACTAGATCTCTAGATAATTACCTTTTGAGAAATCAGCAATAATTAAATCGACGTTTGCTTTGTAGGTTTTTGAAAAAGGAATCTTTTTCGTGGAGTTTTTTATATAACAAACTGAGTTTCCGTTATGAATTCTTGCAATGTAGTTGCGATTAATAATATAACTGTTGTGAATTCGAATAAACGGATAGGTTAACACCTGTTCAAAATGTTTCAGCGTTTTGAAAGCAGTTACCATATCACCCGAATTTAAATAGATATCGGTTGAATTATTATCGGCTTGAAAATAACAAATATCATCTGCATTTATGTAACGATGATCACCGTATGATTTAATGCAGATTACAAGTGGTTTATAAAACTCTTGATTTGTGTTTTGATCTGGAATTACTGCAGGAATGTTTTCTGTCTTTAAAACAGGCATTTCATTGGCAATATTAATATCTGGTTTGGTTTCTATAGATCGCGTTTCTTTGGGCTCTAAAAACATCTTTTCGAACTTTAAAAGCGTTTTTAGTAAATCTATATGGGTTAAAGGTTTTATAATGTAATCAAAAACGTTGTATTGAATGGCTTCAAAAGCCAAATCTTTTTTAGTTGTGGTTACAATGATTTTTGGGATAATTGATAAATACCGGTATAATTCGCCAATAAATGAAAGTGATAAATGACTTAGTGAATCTTGGGGATCAATTTCTAAAAACACAAAGGAAGGACGATGTTCTAAAACCAAATTAAGTCCCTGACGGTAATTCGTAGCTGAAGCAATAAAAGTTAATTCTGAAAAACCTTCTGCAACGATTCTGGTTTTCAAAACACTTTCAGCGTCATTGTCAACAATAATATACGAATACTTCTTCAACTTTAACTTTTATTGATTTTCATAACTTCCTGACAGCGTTTCCTCAATGCTTAAAAAAAATGTTTTGAGGTATAGAAAATGCCCAATTAAATTTAAGCATTTCAATTATCCAAACATTCTATTGTTGATAGATTAATCGATTATGTTAATACATAAAGATGAAATGCTAAAAAACTCGTCGAAACGCAGGATTTAAAATTAAAAAAATCCCAAACTCCACAGAGGAATTTGGGATATTTATATCATGTTAATTAAAAAATTACATTTTCATCAACCAGTTTTTCATCGAAACTTCGTTTTCAATAATACCTCTTAATTCAGATATCTTAACGCGATCTTGTTTCATTGTATCTCTATGACGAATTGTTACTGTTTCGTCTTCAAGAGTTTGATGATCTACTGTAATACAAAATGGTGTTCCTAATGCATCTTGTCTTCTGTAACGACGGCCTACTGCATCTTTCTCATCATACGCCACATTGAAATCCCATTTTAAATCTTCGATGATTTTTTTAGAAACTTCCGGTAAACCATCTCTCTTAATTAATGGTAATACTGCTGCCTTTGTTGGCGCTAAAACTGCTGGTAATTTTAGTACTGTTCTTTCAGATCCATCTTCTAAAGTTTCTTCTTGCAACGATGTTGCAAAAACTGCTAAAAACATACGATCAAGACCTACAGACGTTTCTACTACGTATGGCACGTAGTTTTCGTTTAGTTCAGGATCAAAATATTGCAGTTTTCTTCCTGAATATTGTTCGTGTGCTTTTAAGTCAAAATCGGTACGAGAGTGAATACCTTCAAGTTCTTTGAAACCAAAAGGGAAATTAAACTCAATATCTGCAGCTGCATTTGCGTAATGCGCTAATTTTTCGTGATCGTGAAAACGGTAATTCTCTTTCCCTAATCCTAAAGATAAATGCCAGTTTAAACGAGTTTGTTTCCAATGTTCGTACCATTGCATTTCTTCTCCCGGACGTACAAAAAACTGCATTTCCATTTGTTCGAATTCACGCATACGGAAAATGAATTGTCTTGCCACGATTTCATTTCTAAAAGCTTTACCTGTTTGAGCAATTCCAAACGGAACTTTCATACGACCTGATTTCTGAACATTTAAAAAGTTCACAAAAATACCCTGCGCTGTTTCCGGACGTAAATATAAATCCATTGCAGACTCTGCAGAAGCTCCAAGTTTAGTTCCGAACATTAAATTGAATTGCTTAACGTCTGTCCAGTTTCTTGAACCAGTTTCAGGATCAGCAATTTCAAGCTCTTCGATTAAAGCTTTTACATCTTCAAGATCTCCATTTCCTAAAGAACGTCCTAAACGCTCTCTAATTTCTTTTTCTTTTGCTAAATATTCAACTACTCTGGCATTTGTAGTTACAAATTCCTGTTCGTTGAATGCATCACCAAAACGAGCTTTTGCTTTGTCAATTTCTTTTTGCGCTTTTTGGTGAATTTTTTCAGCAAAATCTTCCACTAAAACGTCAGCTCTATATCTTTTTTTAGAATCTTTATTATCAATTAACGGATCATTGAAGGCATCAACGTGGCCTGAAGCTTTCCAGGTTGTTGGATGCATTAATATTGCAGCATCAAGGCCCACAATATTTTCATTCATCTGAACCATTGATTTCCACCAATATTCACGGATATTCTTTTTTAATTCGACGCCATTTTGTGCATAATCATATACTGCACTCAATCCATCGTAAACTTCGCTTGACGGAAAAATAAATCCGTACTCTTTTGCGTGCGAAACCACATTCTTAAATAAATCTTCTTGTTTTGCCATAGTAATGCAAAAATATAAAAAGTACTTATAAAAAAAAGAAAAATAAAAAAGATTGAAGTTTAAATTTGGTTAGTTTTGTAACTAAATTCTTTCTATTTGTGTTTAATTTTATAATTGATCTCTTTTTCCCTAAAGTTTGCTCTGGCTGTCGTGCCGTTTTAATGACAAACGAAACTGTTTTATGTACGAATTGCCGTCATGAACTACCTCTAACTCAATATTATTTAGATTCAAATAATGAAGCTGTCAAAAAGTTTTATGGTAAAATAGAAACCGAACACGTTTCTGCCTTTATTTATTTCATTAAAAAAGGAATTGTTCAGGAACTTATTCATAACCTGAAATATAAAGGCCACGAAGAAATTGGAACCGTTTTAGGAAATTGGTATGTAGAGGATTTAAAAGAACTGAAACTTGATACGCCATTTGATGCAGTAATTCCCGTTCCCTTGCATCCGCGAAAATTTAAGGAGCGCGGTTACAATCAGGTTACCACTTTTGGAAAGGCTTTAGCCGAAGGTTTGAAAATTCCGTATAACGGCTCGATTTTATATCGAAAGAAATATTCTAAAACACAATCAAAAAAGAATCTCTTGGGAAGATCTGAAAACATCGAAAATATCTTTGATGCAATTTCAACCGAAGAAAATCATAATAAACATTTTTTAATTGTTGATGATGTACTTACAACCGGAGCAACACTCGAAGCTTGTTCAAGGGCATTATTAAAAATTCCGGGAACAAAAATCAGTATTGTTTGTATGGCGATGGCGAACTCTTAAACGGGAAATTCCAATAAAAAGAAATTCCAAATTCCAAAACTTGTCTTGTCCTTTGGAATTTGGAATTTCTTTTTATTGGAATTTAATAATTTTAATTGACAATTATTTTCTTAACTGTTCTTCTGTTTCCATCAATAACGGTTACTAAATAAATTCCTGCTGAAACATTTGGAAGCTGAATGTTTTGATTAAAATCTCCAGATGCTGCGAAGGTTTGGGTGTAAACACTTTTTCCTAAAATATCGTGTACAAAAACCTGAACATTATTTGATTCACTTGCAAATTGGACTGTAAAACTTCCTTTATTTGGATTTGGATAAAGTGCAAAATCAAGAGTTTCAAAATCGTCTGTTCCTAAAGTAAATGTTTTGGTACAGATGTTGACTGATGCTGAATTTATTGTTCCAAACATTCCCGAAACAGCGTCACGAACTCTAAATGTCCATGTTCCCTGTTGTGTCTGCCCATTAAAAGCACTCAATTCATTAACCGGAATAACAATTTGTTCTGTTATTTTGCTGCAATCTAAAGCATTTCCTGTATCATCAAAATTAAGAATCAATGTTGAGTTTAAACTTGGACATGATTTATTAAACAAACGAACTGTTGTTCCCTGCGGACTCACGATTTGGATTTCAAGATCTGATAATCGTTCGTGTGTAACGTTTACCAAAACATTTACATCTGAAATTGTTCCTGTTGCACTTGGAACACTAACTGATTTTGTTGTATAACTTGTTGAAGCCAGAATATTAAAAGGACTTTCAAAACTATAGGTATTACAGCTTGTTGTTGTTGTATACCCAATAGCAAATGGTTTACTGTTTAAAGTATAATAGATATTTGCCGTTGGTTCAATAAGAAGTCTGCAATTTGTTGAGGAAGGAATACTAGCAGACAGAGCAATAACTTCTGAACCATCATTTGGTGTATTAGCTGCTAAAGTGGTTGGAAAAGTTAAACCGCCGTCTGTAGAAAGTTTGATATTTACTAAAGAAGATCCCTGCAGATTATTCGTATTGTTAACGCTCCAACTAATGGTTTGACTTGAGCCTTGCTGCCAGCTTACATTATCGCCATTATGCGATGTTACTGCAAAAGGTCCGGCTGTTGAAACCACATTAACAAACATTGCACTTGTATTGGTCTGCGCTGTACCTAAAGCTGCATTGTCCCTTCCTGTTAAAGTAAAATTTAATGTTCTGGCGATAGACGAAACAGACTCCCAGGTTGTGGTCAATTTATTTTGTAATACGGAATCATAACTTGGAAAATAACGAACAGGAGAAGTTGTTGGAGCAAATGATCTGAACAAAGGCCCGTCTGGTTTTGTTGGATATGCAATACTGTTTGCTTCAGATGTTGTAGTAGCATTATCATATTCTTCCCAAGTGTACGTGATAATATCCCCTTCTGGATCTGAACCAGTTCCTTTTAAAATAAATGGTGTACCAATTGGAATCGTATAATTACTTCCTGCAATAATTACAGGCGGATTATTGGTTAAATTGGTGCTAACCGGACAGCTTTTTCCAGCAAGCGTATTCTGAATCTGTAAAATACTTGCATATGCAAAATAGTCATCAGAATTATTTTGAATATCATAATCACCCGTAACTCCGGCATATCCCATTATTGTAGAACCACTTCCCGGCTCAACATTCACTGATGTTCTTTCCCCTGAATCGTATGAAAAAGTATGATTTGCTCCCAGTTGATGTCCAAATTCATGTATCACAAAATCAATATCAAAAGTATCGCCTTCAGGTTTTCCGTCTGAAGGAGACGTGAAAGCACTTCCTTTTGCTAAAGGATCACCTGTTGTTGGATTTGAACAAATACAACCTATGCAGCCGGCATTACCTCCTCCGCCAGAAGCTCCGAATAAATGTCCAATATCATAATTACTATTTCCTATAACATTTGTCAACGTTGTTTGAACTTCCTGATTCCATGCGCCATCTGCACCATCTGAAGCTTTAGAATAAGGCTGTGTCGCAACATTGGTATAAATTACAGCATCATTATTGGCAATCAAAACCAGTTTTAATGCTAAATCTTTGTTTAAAATGCCGTTGACTCTTGTTAGTGTTGCGTTCATTCCTGCTAAAGCTCCGGCTTTTGTTCCACCAAAATACGCTGTATATTCTGCTGTACAGGATAATGCTAAACGAAGTGTTTTAAAAACTTTATTATTAGATGTTGTTTTTGCAGTTTTTCCTTCTTTATTATTTATAACGGCATCTATAGTTTTACATACTAATTTTGCTTTTGAAGCTGCATCTTTTGAAGAAAACAAAACATATTCTGCCTTGTTATCTGGGTTTTGCTCTATAAACTCAGTCGCTTTATCAGCTCTAAAAAGCATTGTTTGAAGTCCTCTAGGCGAAAGACTAAAATGTATTTTTGCCGATTTATCGTCTAAACCACTTCCTTCATAAGCTTTAATTTCTGGATATTTTGCCTGTAGCTCAGGATCAAAATTTGAAGATTCCCAAACCTGAAATCTTTCTAAAACTCCTTTTGCATTTGGAATCGTAATTTCGGCATTTGAACTTAACGAAGATTTTTGAGTTGTTTTGTCCAATTTTACCGTTAAGAATTCTGTATTTAATTTATAATACAGTTTATCAGAATCAGTTACTGAAGCTTTTTTTCCAGAGACTGAAACCGAATTAACCTTTTGCCACAGGTCGTCATTTTGGGCATGAAGTTGTACAAATGAAAAGATAATCAGAAAATAAAGTAATTGTTTCTTCATGCTTAGTGATATTTTTATGAAATCAAATTTAGTCGAATTAAATCAAATTCTTACATCTAAACGACATTTAACGTTTTTTAGTCGACGAATCAGTAAATTTTTCGACAAAAGAAGTATAATATTCCTAAAAAATCAATTGCCCTTAGTACAAAATTTAAAATAGATAGTATAAATTTGCAGCATCTTAAATAATTTGTTTTGAAGCTCTTTCATTCTATAAACGATTTCCATTCGACCAAGAAAACAATTTTAACTCTTGGTACTTTTGATGGCGTACATATTGGTCATAAAAAAATTCTGGAAAGAATTACTCAAAACACGGAAAATGGAAAATACGAAAGTTTAGTACTTACATTTTTTCCGCATCCGAGAATGGTTTTACAAGAAAAATCAGAAATAAAATTGCTGAATACTATTGCTGAAAAAACAAAACTTTTAGAAGCAACCGGAATTGAAAATTTAGTTATTCATCCGTTTAACGAAAGTTTCTCAAGATTAACTGCCAAAGAATTTGTGAGCACTATTTTAGTTGATCAGTTTCATATTCAAAAAATAATTATTGGCCACGATCATCGTTTTGGAAGAAACAGAACGGCCAATATTGATAATTTAATTGCTTTTGGTGCCGAATATGGTTTTGAAGTGGAACAAATTTCTGCAGAAGAAATACAAGATGTTTCTGTTAGTTCTACCAAGATCAGAAAAGCTTTGGATGAAGGAAATATGGAATTAGCCAATGAATATTTAGGCTATGACTATTTTTTGAGCGGTGAAGTTGTAAAAGGAAAACAGTTAGGAAGAACAATTGGTTTTCCAACAGCAAATATTCAAATTGAAGAGGAATACAAATTAATCCCTAAAAATGGAGTTTATGTTGTGAAGGCTTTGATTGATAATTTGGAAGTTTTCGGAATGATGAATATCGGTTTCAATCCAACAGTAAATGGACAAAAACAAACTATCGAAGTAAACCTTTTTGATTTTGATGCTGATATTTACGGAAAAAAAATTGAGGTTTCATTATTACAATATCTTCGCGGAGAACAAAAATTTGGTTCAATTGATTTATTGAAAGCTCAATTAAATCAGGACAAACAAGATTCTTTGGGTTTTGTGAGTAAGCTTCAATAATTATTTTTAGATGTAGTCCCTACGGGACAAAATGGAATGGTTTATAATATATTTTACCAATATAAAATCTCTATGAGATAAACTCCGTTAGGAGTTAAATATCGGTAGCAAAAAAATACCACACCTGTATTAATGTCCTGTAAGGACTTCACTCGAGATTCTTTGATTAACTTCAACAAATAAAATATATAGTCCCTACGGGACAAAATAAATACTTGAAAATTGTATTCTACCGATATTAAATCTCTACGAGATAGATTTGTTAGGAATTAAAAATCAACCGCAAATATTACGCATCTGATTTCCATCATAATAAACTCTAGAAATACTCCGTTAGGAGTTAAATATCGGTAGCAAAAAAAATACCGCACCCGCATTAATGTCCTGTAAGGACTTCACACATTTCAACAAAAACATTCTTCTAAAACGTTATTTCTTGATCTATAAGATTTTACCAATTTTAGATCATCTTAGTTGTTTTTTTAGTAAATTTGATATAGGACTCTGTTTCCCAAACATTTACTATTAACTTATTTAAAAATAACCACTATGAAATTACCTAAAGAAATAACAAACGGTTTTTTAATATTCCTCGGAATTGGCATTTATTTTTTATTGATGAATTTATTAGGTCTGGCAGATTTGTTTTACCTGCGTACGCTCAATGTGTTTTTTATATTTTATGGCGTAAACAGAACCATGCAAATGAATCTTCATGAGGGAGAAACTGGTTTTGTATCAAATGCTGTGTCAGCTATGACAACTTCTGTTGTTGGTGTATCACTAAGTGTTTTAGGATTATTAATTTACAGCTATGCACGAGGCGGAGATGCTTATGTAGGAACATTATCTGAAGCTTTTATGTTTGGAGGAAATCCTTCTGTACCCACTTATTGTATTTGTCTGCTTTTTGAAGGGCTCGCTTCATCGGTAATTGTTACTTTAATGATGATGTTATACTGGAACAATAAATATGCTGCCGATTAATTATTCAAAATAAAAACAACCATTTAAGCGCTCAAAAATCATAAAAACCTATAATTTTATGATTTTTGAGCGCTTCTTTTTTAAAAGACTTGCCAAATATTCAATTACAACAATCAGTGTTGTTGGTTACTACAATTTAATTACTTTTAAAACTTCAAAAAAAATTGTATCCATGAGCATAACAAAACACAATTGGACAAAAGACGAAATAATAGCAATCTATAATAAACCACTAATGGATTTGCTTTATGAAGCTGCAACGATTCACAGACAAAAACATGATCCAAACGTCGTTCAGGTTTCTACTTTATTATCAATAAAAACAGGCGGATGTCCTGAAGATTGTGGTTATTGCCCACAAGCTGCAAGGTATAATACCGGAGTTGAAGGAAATGACTTAATGACGGTGAGCCATGTAAAAGCTCAGGCCTTAAGAGCTAAATCCAGCGGATCTTCCCGCGTTTGTATGGGAGCTGCCTGGAGAAATGTAAAAGATGGTGAAGAATTTGATCAGGTTTTAGAAATGGTTCGTACTATAAATAAACTTGATATGGAAGTCTGCTGTACTTTAGGTATGCTTACAGAAAATCAGGCGCAGCGTTTAGCCGAAGCTGGTTTATATGCTTACAATCATAATTTAGATACTTCTGAAGAATATTATAAAGATGTAATTTCTACCCGCGGTTTTGAAGACCGTTTACAAACTATCGAAAACGTTCGTAAAACAAATGTTACGGTTTGCAGCGGTGGAATTATTGGAATGGGAGAAAGTATTGAAGACAGAGCCGGAATGCTTGTTGCGCTTTCAACTTTAAATCCGCAGCCGGAATCTGTTCCTATTAACGCTTTAGTTGCTGTTGAAGGAACTCCGATGGAAGAAGAAAAACCGGTTGAAATCTGGGAAATGATTCGTATGGTTGCTACAACCAGAATTGTAATGCCGGAAACTCAGGTTCGTTTATCTGCCGGAAGAACTAACATGACTCGTGAAGGTCAGGCAATGTGCTTTTTTGCAGGAGCAAATTCGATTTTTGCCGGAGATAAATTATTAACTACTCCAAATCCGGATGTTAGCGAAGATATGAAGATGTTTGAAATGTTAGGATTGGTTCCGCAAAAGCCTTTTATAAAAGTTTCTCAGCCAAAAACAGTAGAAGCTGCTGATTCTCAATTTAATTCTTTAGGAGAAAAACCGAGATGGTCAAGACCCGGACATACAATTGAAAGAAACGTTGAAGCTTCGATCAAATCAAAAATTTAGGCAAAAGAGTTAAAAAACTTCAATAAAATTTTTTAAATTGCTTATGACACAGAGTTATAAGCAATTTTTTTATTTATAAAAATGAAGTTAAAACAGATAGAAAGGGTCAAAAAAATCTCTAAAGAAGATTTTATTTCCCAATATGTAAAAAAACAAATCCCGGTTGTTGTTGAAGAACTAACGGAAGACTGGCCCGCTTATCAAAAATGGAAATTATCTTATATTAATGATATTGCCGGTGATATTACGGTTCCTTTATACGATGATCGGCCTGTAAACCATGAAGAGGGTTTTAATGAAGCTCATATGACAATGAAAATGAGCGATTACATTAACCTTTTGGAATCAAAACCTACCAATTATCGCATTTTTCTTTACAACTTAATGAAAGAAGTGCCACGGTTAAAAAATGATTTTTTATGGCCGGATATTGGACTAAAACTTGTTAAGCAATTACCAATGCTGTTTTTTGGAGGCGAAAATGCAAGAGTATTTATGCATTACGATATTGATTACTCGAACATTTTGCATTTCCATTTTCATGGAGAAAAACAATGTATGATTTTTGCGCCAAATCAGTCAAAGTATATGTACAAGGTTCCGCATGCTTTAATTTCGAGGGAAGACATTGATTTTGATAATCCTGATTATGAAAAATTTCCTGCACTTAAAAATGCTGAGGGATATATCACTAATCTTAAACATGGAGAAATGCTGTATATGCCCGAAGGTTACTGGCATTATATGAAATATTTAACTCCCGGATTTTCAATGAGTCTGCGGGCTTTTCCTAAAAACATCTTGAATTTATCTAAAGCTGCATACAATGTTTTGATTATGCGCCATTTTGATATTATGATGCGGAAATTTAAAGGACAGAAATGGATTGACTATAAAAATAAAAAAGCAATTCAAAACACGCATGAAAACCTTCGGAAGAGTGCTTAATAAAAATAAAAGCCGGCTGCAGAATTAATTTTACAGCCGGCTTTTTATTTCAGTTTATAAATTAATGAAACGTAATTTTTCTGGTGGTTGTTTTTCCGTTTTCCAAAGTCACTTTTACAATCAAAACCTGATCTCCTGACTGCAGATTTGGAATCTGTAATTCGGTATTTTCAATCTTTTTATTGTTGTAAATCAATTTTCCTGAAATATCAAAAATGGAAATTTCTTTTATATAATCATTCGTTGAATTTACTTTAATGTTTTTATTCTTAACCGAAACAAAAAGATTATTTTCCTGATTTTCAAAATCATCAACTCCTAAATTTACTGCAGCATATTTCAAAACAAAGCGGTCCAGAAAAGTTCCTATTGATGTATTAAAAGTGTATTTTCCTGTTTGCAGATTATGTGTCGTATTGTTCCATTTATCTTCTAAATAAATAGCATGATTTGCTAAATCACCATCTGCATGGTCTATCGCTATTGAAAATTCACCTTCAATTCCAGATCTGTACCCTAAAGGAACAACATCAGTATCTTGAAAAGGTACAGCGCGACCCTGAACCGTTAATTTTCTTCCTTCGTTAATACTGTAAAAATCTACATATATATTTCCGTTTATGGTAACTCCATCATAATTATTGTCCCAGGTATCAGTTGCTCCTTCTATATATCCTACTAACAACTGTTTAAAAAGCCCCTGAGTATTTGTCATATTAAGCCAGACTCTGTGTTTTTCAATTGTTTCTTTATTGCTTTCTGCTGTTTTAAAAAACTGGCTGTTGTTTCCGGGAATTCTCATTGAATTTGTAAAAACAGCGTTTCCAGTAGTTTTTGCTTTTACGAAAAAAGCCTGACCAGCTGCTATATATCCTAATGGAGGACTTTGATTTCCGGGTGTTCCTGCTCCTTGTCCACTCAGGCTGCCTACACTTGTACTTCCGGTTAAATTATAAATAGCATAATCATCGCTATTATAATTAAATTGAGCATCACCGGGAACAGAGCTGCTTGGTGCGGAGTTATGAGTCCAAAAATATAATGTTCCATACAAATTGGCCGCATTATCAAAAATAAATTGATCTGCATATATCGCCGAAGGATATGGATTGCCAAGCAAATGAGATTTCTCTGCAGCTAATAAAGGGACTGTAATTGTACCATTATTAGGAACTCCTTCTAAAAATGAATCATAAACTGAAGGGGCGGATATATCGAAATTTTGAGGTGCTCTGACAATATAACCATATCCAGGACTCATTTCCATCGTTCCATTATAATTTATTATCCATCCACTAATAGCATTATGACTATAATACTTATCTGACAATGTGTTTGGTGACAAATCGTGTAATGTAAAAGCCGGTGTACGCACAATTGGCGAAGACCAATACGTAAAATCATATCTTCGAACTGGTGTGGTATTTCGTTTATATATAATATTACCCGTATTTACGACATTATTAACCTGCATTAAACTGGCATTATTTTCAAAAGTCAATAAACCTCCGTTGTTGCTCACTGAATTGGTAATCGTTAAAGTATGATTAGAATTTACGGTAACATTTGCACCCGCATCAACAACACAAGAACAACCGCTCAAATCACCTGTTGTAGAATAATTGCCCGAAAACCGAACTGCATCTGTAACTATTGGCGGACTTCCTTTTGACCAACTTGTACCATTCCAAATATTTGTAACCGGAGCTTTTATCTCCAAATTAATAGTTGGTAAAGAAGGACAAATATTTATGTCGTGTATTGTAAAAGTATAATTTCCGGGAGCCAGATTTGTTATGGTATAACTAGTTCCTGATGAAGTATAGGTTTGAGAAACTGTTCCGTTTTGTGTAATTGTCCAATTTGGTGATGCCAATAAGCCAGTCAGATATACGCTTCCGTTTGGATTAACACAAGTTGGCTGTGTAATAATTGCCAATATTGGTGTAGAAGGTTTTGGTTCCACATCAATTCTTGTTTCTATTGCAAATTCTTCAGGGCAAGTTCCGTTTTTTACCACAGCTCTATAGCTGGTACTTGTTGTTAATACTCCCGGCTGATACGTATTAGATGTATTTGCAAAAGGCTGCCAAACGTATGGAATCGCTTCTGCATATTCCCATCTTACAATTGTTCCCGTATAATCTGTCAAAGTTAATAACGGACTTGGATCTCCCGCACAAATATGATTTCCTCCATGCACTGCACCACGTTCCGTTTTTGTTACCGTTGTAGTATTGCTTGCGCTTGTATTTGAGGCACATCCTATTGAAGAATAACCAACAGTTACTGTTTTACTTCCAGCGGTAAGCCATTGTAATGTTACGGTATTACTTGATGCAGATAAATCTCCTGAGGTAATAATATAATCTGTATTCAAAACTCCCGGAACATTCCAAACATAATTTGATTGTCCGGTTTGTGTTGTATACGTAACATCTGTATTTACACAAACAGAAGCTGCGGGCTGCGTTGTAAATGTTGGTGTTGGAATTGGATTAATTGTTATTGCTGCTGAACCTCCGGTAAAACCAGAATTTCTAGCACAGGTATTTGCACCCGTTACTGAAACTAAAGTATAAGTTGTCGTTGTGATAACTGGGGTTGTAAAAGTGGCGAATGGAGTTCCGCTTACAACTCCTGAAGCCGTGCGATCTGCTCCACCATTTTCTTTATAAACAACTGTGTATGGGCCAGTTCCTGAAGTAGCAGTAAATGTCAATTGTCCCGCCCCAGTTGCACAAAACGGACCGTTAGCCGTTAAACTTCCCTGTGGTAATGGATTTACTGTTATTGTAGTTGAACCTGCTGTAAAACCAGAACTTCTAACACAGGAATTTGCTCCTGTTACTGAAACTAAAGTATAAGTTGTTGTTGCGGTAACTGGCGTTGTAAA
>NZ_JBMDIY010000019.1:0-105558 GCF_057808895.1 Flavobacterium sp. FG68 | reverse complement strand
CTAAAATCTAAAATCTAAAATCTAAAATCTAAAATCTAAAATCTAAAATCTAAAACCCTCTTTGTCTTTTTGCTTCAAAAATTAAAATAGCTGCAGCGACAGAAACATTCATGCTGTCGATTTCGCCTTGCATTGGGATAATGATATTTTGTGTTGCTTCGTCACGCCATTTTTGCGTTAAGCCGGTCGCTTCTGTGCCAACAACCAAAGCGGTTGGAGTAGTGAAGTTTTGGGTATGATAGGAAGTTGAATTTTGCAAAGTAGCCGAATAAAAACTGATCTTTTTTTCTTTTAAAAAAGCAATGATTTCTTCGGTTGTTCCGGTTGCGATTTGGTTGGTAAATAAACAGCCAACGCTGGAGCGTACAATATTCGGGTTGTATAAATCGCTTTTTGGATCTGCAATTAAAACGGCATCAAGATTTGCGGCATCTGCGGTACGTAAAACAGCACCCACATTTCCGGGTTTTTCCAGAGATTCGGCCACTAAAATTAATGGATTATCAGATAATTTTAAATCAGATAATTTTAAGGATTTGGTTTTGGCTACAGCCAAAATACCTTCGGTTGTATCGCGATAAGCTAGTTTTTGGTAAACTTCTTTGTTGATTTCGATTAATTGTACCGATGACGAAACTAATTTATTGATCTGGTTTTCAGTAACTAAATCGGGTAAAAATAAAACGGTTTCAATTTCGTAACCGCCTTTTATGGCTAATGAAATTTCGCGTTGTCCTTCAATTAAAAATGTTCCGGTTTGTTTTCTGGCTTTTGCTTTTTCCTGTAATAAAGCAAGCGATTTTATAAACGGATTTTGAACTGAAGTTATTTGTTTCATTTTTTTGAGCGACTAAGATTCTAAGGCGCTAAGGTACTGAGATTTTTTCTTCCTGCAAGGTTTTTAAAACCTTGTAGCTTTTGAGTTGTTATGGTTTTTGCCACGAATTACACGAATTTTCACTAATTTCTTTTGATTATGTTCAATTATAATTCGTGAAAATTCGTGTAATTTGTGGCGAAAAAAACTATTTGTCAAAAAGTTCTTTAACTTCAGTTTCAATAGGATGATCTGTGGTGAAATTGTATCCCATGATTTTGGCGAAAGTCTGGGCGAATTGTTTTTGGTACAATTGTGAATCTGTTTTGATTTCACCTTTTGGGGCAATTTCTGGTCCCATTGCTGCAAACCAAATTTGTGATGCACCTTCAATATCAGCTCCGTGATCTGTCCATTGTGATTTTATTTTGTCGCCGCGGCCGTGATCAACGGTTATAAATATAGTTGTCTTGTTTTTGTACTGTGGATCATTTTGTACAAAATCCCAGATTTCTTTAATCCATTTATCTACCTGATTTACGGCGTCAAGATACGATCTGTAATGACCATGATGCGCCCATTCGTCGGTTTCACCGTAAGAGATATACAGCACTTTTGGTTTCTTGGTTTTAAGTTCGTCCATTGCCTCATAATGCGTAAAAACATCAAGGCATTCATCTTCATGAAAAGGTTTGAACGAATTATTTCGCATTTCGTTTAATAGTTTTTGAGATGCCGTAGGTTTATTTCCGCCTACATTATCAAAAGCAGAAATTACAGGAAAACCACTTCTTTCCTCATTTAAAATTCGGTCAAAAGCGTCCCACGCACCAAAAGCAGCAACTTTTCCTTTTAGTTTAGATTGTTTATTTAGAAATTCCAGAACATTTACGTTTGGATTAGGTTTGTAACCGTTAGAATTTATCTGAACGTCAACATTTCCGGTCATGATTTCGCTATAGCCAGGATAACTAAACCAATACGGATTTGAAACATCTACTTTACTTCCAAGGTCGCGATTTCCATAAATTTGTCCTTTCGAAGCAATTTCTGTCCAGAAAAAAGGCATGATTTTTTGACGTGATCCTGCAAAATCTGTAGCAGAGTATTTTTTATAAATATAAGTACTGTCTCCCTGATTGAATTTTTTATCATTGGCAATCGCCGGATCTAATCCTTTAAAAACTTCCTGCCATCTAAAACCATCAGTAGTAATGATAATAATGTTTTCTGTTTTTTGTGCAGAACAAAATAGGCTGGTTAAAATGAATACAATTAGGATTGCTTTTTTCATTTTTTAATGATTTAGAAGTTATTTGATATCCAAAACTAATCAATAATTCAAATCAACTTAATTCATATTTTTAAATATAACCATTAATTAACAGAGCACAAAAACTACAAAATCCCTCTCGCTTTAATCTCCAAATACTTATTAATAGCATCCAAAGTCAAATTCTCAGGCTGCGTTAAAACCGAATGTATTCCGTATTTCTTCAATTCGTTTGCGATAAGACGTTTTTCAAACATGAATTTTTCGGCAATTACTTTATCGTAAACTTCCTGAATAGTATCGGTTTTTTTATTGATGATAGCGTTTAATTCCGTATTCTGAAAAAAGACAACAACTAGTAAATGGCTTTTCGCAATTCCTTTTAAATAGGGAAGTTGGCGATGTAAACCGTCCATGGTTTCGAAATTTGTATACAGAATAATCAAACTTCTTTGGTTGATGTTTTTCTTGATATCAACATACAATCGGCTGTAATCGCTTTCAAAAAAGTCGGTTTTGATGTTGTATAAAGTTTCAAGGATTTTTTGCATCTGCGAACCTCTTCTTTCTGCAAAAACTCTGTTTTCTACTTTTTTAGAAAAGGCAAAAATTCCGGCTTTATCTTGTTTTTTCAAAATTACATTTGATAAAACTAACGTTGAATTTATTGCATAATCCAGTAAACTTAAACCGTCAAAAGGCATTTGCATAACGCGTCCTTTATCAATTGCCAAATAAACAGATTGCGATTTTTCGTCCTGAAACTGATTCACCATCAAAGCATTTTTCTTTGCTGTAGCTTTCCAGTTTAAAGTTCGAAGATCATCGCCCTGAACATATTCTTTAATTTGTTCAAATTCCATGGTATGACCAATTCGGCGGATTTTCTTGATTCCGTATTGATACAAATTATTCGAAAATGCTATTAAATCGTATTTTCTTAATTGAATATAAGACGGATAAGTCGGCACCATTTGATCTTTTGCAAAAGAAAATCTTCTTGAAATCAATCTTAATGGCGAAGAAACGTAAATGTTTAAATAACCAAAATGATATTCGCCGCGTTCGGTTGGACGAAGATCATATCCAATTTCTTTTTCTTCGGATGCTTTTACTTTTTTTGCAATTTTAAAATTACGAACCTGAAATTGAAACGGAATTTCATCAATTATCCTGACCAAAATTGGAAAAGTATAATGATTCCTGATTTTGATGTTTATTGGGTTTAAATCTCCATTTGAAAGCTTTTCGGGTGTAATTCTCTCGGCTTCAATTCCTGTTTTGGCCAGATATAATATTAAAATATCCAAACCTAAAAAAGTGATCAAAACCAAAACAATAAACCAAACTGCGTTGTACAAATTCGGAAAAATAAAAGCGCAGACAAATAATGCTATAATGCCCAAAAGCACATAGAAGAAGAAATTATTGAGATATAGACTTTTTATAAACTTCACTGTTTTTTATAGTTTCAGGTTTTAAGTTTCAAGTTCTCCTGCAAGGTTTTTAAAACCTTGTAGGTGTTTTTGGCTTAGAATAAATTATATAATTAATACCTACGAGGTTTTGAAAACCTCGCAGGAACAGAGAATTACCTAGGAATCTCTACAGTTTCGATAATTTGTTTGATAATTTCAGAACTTGTAATTCCTTCCATTTCACGTTCCGGAGCAACGATAACACGGTGCTGTAAAACTGGAATTGCAGCTTCTTTAATATCTTCCGGAGTAACGAAATCACGTCCGCGAATAGCAGCGAAACCTTTTGAAGCGTTCAAAATAGCAATCGATGCACGAGGCGAAGCTCCTAAATATAAAAGGGCATTTTCACGTGTGTTTACTACGATTCTTGCGATATATTCCAATAGGTTTTGTTCTACTCTAATTTGTTTAACTAAAGCCTGATATTGGTTTATTTCTGCAGAAGAAAGCAGTGTTTGAATAGCTTCTAATTTTCCGTGATCCTGCAATAAATGCTCTCTCTGAATAATCAGGATTTCTTCGTTTAATTTTGGATAATCGATTGTGATTTTGAATAAGAAACGGTCTAATTGTGCTTCCGGCAAACGGTAAGTTCCTTCCTGCTCAATTGGGTTTTGCGTTGCGATTACCAAAAATGGAGTTTCTAATTTATATCCGGAACCGTCAATTGTAATTTGGCGTTCTTCCATAACTTCAAAAAGTGCAGCTTGAGTTTTTGCCGGCGCACGGTTGATCTCGTCAATTAAAATTAAATTAGAGAAAATTGGCCCTTTTTTAAATTCAAATTCTGAACTTTTTAAATTGAAAATAGATGTTCCTAAAATATCAGATGGCATTAAATCCGGTGTAAACTGAATTCGGCTAAAATCAATATTTAATGTTTTTGCTAATAACTTTGCTGTAATAGTTTTGGCAACTCCGGGAACACCTTCCAGTAAAACGTGACCGTTTGATAAAATCGCAACCAAAAGCTGGTCAACCATTTTATGCTGTCCCACAATTACGGTTTCGATTTCTTTTTTAATGGCGTTTACATGCTCTAAAAGAGGAGCTAAATTTATTCTGGTTTCAAAATTCACATTTTCATTTGTGATTTCTGTTTCTGGTGTATTAATATCGTCCATGTTTGGTGTGTTTTTTAATTCGTTTTATTTTATTTTTTTTGCCACTCCCGATAGCTATCGGGATAAAAGAATTAAAATGATTTTTCTAAATATATCAATCTTAACTCTGCTGCAAGTATTTTATTTAATGTATAATTTTTTCGATTGCATTATTAATTCGGATTAAATCCTGTTCAATACTGTCATGATAACTATTTCGGTGTTCGTTAATTAAAAATACGAGTTCCTGAATATCTTTTTCGTCTTTACCTGTTTTATGATGCAGTTTTTTGACAAACTCGTCGTCCAGTTTTGTGGTATCGATTAAATATTCGGTTCTGATTCTTTCTAAGAAATAAATGATTTTTTTATCAATTATATTCTTGTGATCGCCTTCCTGATAGTACAAATTACCAATTGTTTTGGTAAAATCAATTGTCAAATTGGATAATGGCTGCAAAATAGGAACAATTCTCTGTTTTCTTTTGGCATTAAATATCATAAAAATCAACATGCCAATCAGGAATAAATAGAAAGCCCATGCTAAGGCCGGCTGACTATATATATACCGAAGCGGCGACCCGGAAATATTTTCATCTGTCTGCAATTTTGTGTACCAAAAAACATCTCCTTTTGGAATATACGAAAGCACATTTTCAGCATATTGATAACGATCCTTTTTGAGCAGATTATAATTTGTAAAAGCAACGGGATGTATGTGCAGAAAGAAATTTCCGTTTTTATAAGGAACTTTTATAAAATTGATGTTTTTCTTCTTTTTTGGATTTCCCTGATAACCTAAAATAATGGTGTTTAAAGTGTCAATCTTAGAAAAATAATCGGCAATATCGCCTGTTGATTTGTATGCTTTTCGACTCAGTTTTTTATTTGCCATCCAGACTAATGAACTATCTGTGGGACGGAAATTTGAAGTATATTCAAACTTCAAACTATCCAATAAAGGTTTTGGGAAATTTGCCATACTTAAAAAAGCATTATTTCCGTGTGAAACGAAATACATAATTTCTTTCATTGACTGATCGTCAATATTATTCTGTACAGAAATATTAACAAAAGTTCCTTTTACAGAATAAGTTTCGACTAATGAATCTTCATCGTATTTTGAATCTAAAAATTCATAAGGCGTTACAGTTGAAATTCTTTGGATTTTTTGCTTTTTTAAAATACCGCCAATTTCTTTATCAAAAACATATAACCCAAAAGGGATTTTGTCATTGACAGAGTAGGTTGGACGCCAGTCGATAGGTTTTGGTTTGTCGTAATCTGAAACCAGAATTAAGATAAAAATAAAAACCAGAACAGAAATGTATATTTTTATATTCTTATTCATTAACTAAAGGTTTTTATTGCATTCTTAAATCTACTCTGTGCCTTGTTGAAAGTGGTTTCATCAATTTCAAATTCACCATACCAAATGTAATTGTAGAGATATGACAAATATGTAAATTCTTCTCTATGAGCAGGTCTTTGAAGCTCATATAAATAATCTGAATTTGTTTTTTCGATATCCCATTCGATATAATTATTCTGGGCCATTATTTTTAAAAGCCAAAGATAATAGTATCGAATTGCCGCACGTTTTTCGCCTGATTCTAGACTTTCTTTGATCAGTTTTTCGAAATCTAAAAGGTGAATGTTTTTCTCGATATCAGAATAATAAACGGTTCTTTTGTTAGAATTTTTGCCAAAAATCCATTGTCCTTCTTTATTAATAATTGCTTTAACGATTAAATAAATCATCAAAATAACTCCTAACGTCAAAATAACCCTGATCAATATACCTACAAAGTTTAAAGAAGCTTCGGTTGTACTAAACGAAAACAGACTTCTAAAGATACTTGCAAGCCAGTCTTTAAAACGATCCCAAAGGCTTTTTTCCGGAGCTTTATGTTCGTAAACAAAATCTGGATCGGTATATTTTTTCTGGTAATTTTTTGAAAAAGTCCTGCCTTCAATTGAGTCTGAATCAATTTGAATATCTTTTTCAGTGTATTTTATCGCAGCAATTTTTGGAGGATCTTCCGTCACCAAAGAATCCTGCGCATTCGAAACACTGCAGAAAAGGAAAAAAGATAAAATAAATAAAATTTTATTCATTACTGGTTTAATTAATTCGTTTTGGCTGATAATTTATACACTTTTTTGTAAACAATAGTAGGGTAAACCAAGTAATAAAATGAAATTATTCCTAAAGTAAATAATATTATAAAACTGCTTAACCAGTTGGGCATATCGATAGAATATCTTGTAATAAATCCTTCAAGAAAACCTGCGCCAATGGTAAAAGGGAAAGTGCTTAAAAATATTTTAAAACTGTTTTTAAAACCAATTTTAAAAGAATTAATTCTTGAATAGGTTTTAGGGAACAAGATAGAGGCACCCAAAATAAATCCGGCAGCAGTTTCAATTACAATACCAAAAATTTCCATTGCGCCATGAATCCAGATACCGCGTACACTTTTCCAGAAAACATTTTGCTCGTAAAAGAAATATTGAAAGGAGCCAAGCATGATACCATTGTTCATTGCTACCAAAAACGTTCCAATTCCCGCAAAAATTCCATACATATAACATTTTGCGCCAACATAAAGATTATTCATTGTAATGCCTACAAAGCTTCCCCAGTTAGAACCAGAGCCATAAACGGCCATTGGATTTCCTTTCTTGATATTTTCTAAAGTCATATTGACATAATCGTCGCCTAATATCAACCGAACGAAATTTGGATCGTAGCGTGCAGAAACAACTCCCATTGCAACGGTGGCAAAAAAGAGTACAAAAGCGTATAAAAGATATCTTTTGTATTCAAAAAGCAAAAGCGGCACTTCTATTTTAAAAAACTCTACAATTCTGTTTTTCTCCGTTCGCTTCGTTTTATAAATCTTTTGATAAATCTGTGAAGCCAAATGATTTAAATAGATAACTGTCTTACTTTTAGGGTAATAAGTTTGAGCATAGGAAAGATCATTCATTAATTGAATGTACAAATTAGCTAATTCGTCAGGATTTTTCTTAGCTTTACCGAAAATAGCTAGCTCAAATTCCAGCCATTTTTCTTTATTTTGTTTTATAAAGGCAACTTCTCTCATTGAGGGCTAAAATATAAAATATGTCAGAATTATCTATTAACACAACACAAAATGTCAAAATAAATTTTGTCGCTGCCTCTGTAGGCGAGCGATTAGGTGCTTATTTCATTGACGCAGGCATTAAAATTTCGTATATATTCTTCATTATTTGGGTGTTTTTTTACTGGATCGACATCGATAGGCTCATGACAAATTTAGATTCCTGGTCCAGAGGAGCTATATTTTTGGTGTTGTTTTTTCCACTGATTATTTACTCGATAACTTTAGAAAGTATTTTTGAAGGACAGTCCTTTGGGAAAAAACTGGTAAAAATAAAAGTCGTAAAAATAGATGGTTATCAGGCAAGTTTTGGCGATTACCTAATTCGCTGGTTTTTTAGGATTATTGATTTTAGTTTATTCAACGGAATAATTGGTTTAATTGCTGTGGCTTCAAGTAAAAAATCACAGCGATTAGGAGATATGGCAGCCGGAACAGCCGTAATTACTTTAAAGAACAAAATTAATATCAGCCATACCATTCTGGAAGATATTGGCGAGGCTTATGTGCCAACTTATCCTTTGGTAATTAAATTATCTGATAATGATATGCGAATTATTAAGGAAACATATCAAAGTGCGCTGGCTAAAAATGATCACGAAATTATCTATAAACTGGTTGCAAAAATTGAAGGCGTAACCGGAATCAAAAATCAATCAGGAAATAATAACGATTTTATCAGGGTAATTTTAAAAGATTACAATTTCTATACGCAGCATATGTAATGAATTGATAAAGAGTTAATTCATTGTGTTTCTTAGTGTTAATTATCCGTTTAAATTTTATAAATTTATCAGACGTGGAAAATCTGATTATAAATTAAATTCTAAATGATATGATGATTAAAAAATTAACTGCCGTATTATTACTGTTTTTTGTATCCGTTTTTAGTTTTGCTCAAGGCGGAAAAAAATTAGATAAAATTATTAAAAGAGATTATCAGATTATTGAAGGTACAATTAGCAAATATCTGATAAAACAGTTGAATATTCTTTACCCGGAGAAACGCTGGTAATATCTCTTGATGTTTCTCAAATAGCCAGAATCGATTTTGCAAGCGGGCGTTCGCAGACTTTTGATGTAAGTCAGGGAAATAACTCTTCTTCTAATTCGGCAGTTATTGCTGCAGCAGAGGTAAAACCCAATACAATTGCAGTACTTCCGGTTCCGTATTTAAATTCAGATACACAGGAAAGCTCAGAAGATATGGCAAAATTTGCCCAAAATGATCTTTACAATAAACTGATTGATAAATCATCGAATATTTTTCCGCTGACGGTTCAGGATTTAAGAACTACAAATAGTTTACTGCACAAAGCGGGAATTGATCACAACAATATTGATGAAACACCAATTGAAGATCTTGAAAAAATTCTTGGAGTCGATAATATTGTAGCAGCAAAAGTTTCCTATACCATAAATTCAGGAACAACGGCGACAACTTACAGCAGCGGAGACGCAAAAGTAAGCGACAATAATAAGAAGGTTAAAACCAACGATGTTTCGACAACAACCGCAAGCACACAGGTTTACTACTATTACACGGTTTATTTTGACATGTATAAAAATGCTTCAAAAATATATTCGCAAACTCGTAAACCGTTTTTGGCAATAAAAGACAGCTGGATGGATTCGATTACCTATTTATTAAAAAGAAGCCCTATTTATACAAAAAAATAACAAATTGAGGAGCTGCAATTAATTTAATCTTTGTATCTCTGCACCTTTAAATTTTTGCACCTTAAAGCATGTTTCACTTATTAGATATTATTGGCACAATGGCATTTGCAATGTCGGGAGCATTAACTGCGATGCATAAAAGACTCGATCCGTTTGGGGTTTTTATCATTGCATTTGTTACCGCTGTAGGCGGCGGAACGCTTCGTGATGTTTTAATTGGAAGAACTCCAGTGGGCTGGATGATGAATCTTCAATATGTTTATGTTATTATTTTAGGTTTTTTTCTGGCTATTATCTTCAGAAAAAAGTTTGACAAACTGAGAACTTCGCTGTTTCTTTTTGATACCATTGGTTTAGGGGTTTTTACCTTAATTGGTCTTGAAAGAGGAATTTTAACAGGGCTTCATCCTGTAATTTGTGTGGCTTTAGGAACCATGACAGCTTGTTTTGGCGGTGTAATTCGGGATATTTTGTGTACCGAAATTCCAACGATTTTTAGAAGAGAAATCTATGCAACAATCTGTATTTTTGGCGGTATCGTATTCTTTGGACTTAAGAAATTAAATTTAGAAGATGATGTTTTGTACCTTGTGACTTCTGTTGTAATAATTTCAGTTCGTTTATTAGCGGTAAAATATAAATGGTATCTGCCGGCTTTTGAACATAAATAAAGATTTTTTTGTTTGCCACGAATTACACTAATTTTCACTAATTTCTTTTGTATTAAATTTCATTAAGCGGCTTTTATTCGTGAAAATTCGTGAAATTCGTGGCAAAAGAACAAACACCAAAAATGAATAAATACACCGTAAAAAAATACGATCAAAACGATTACAAATTATGGAATGACTTTATTGTTCAGGCCAAAAATGCAACGTTTTTATTTCATCGTGATTTTATGGAATATCATAAAGATCGGTTTGAAGATTTTTCCCTTTTAATTTTTGAAGAAGAAAAACTAAAAGCCATTCTGCCAGCCAATAAAAAAGAAAACTGCATTTATTCACATCAGGGACTTACTTATGGAGGTTTGGTTTTTTCGTCTAAATTAAATGCCGAAAAAACGGAATCAATTCTGGATTCGGTTTTATTATTTTTGAAAGAAAACGCGATTGTAACTTTTTATTACAAACCCATTCCCGTTTTTTATTTTCCGGAAGGAAATCAGGAACTTGACTTTTTTTTATTTAAAAGAGGAGCAGTTTTAGAACGAAAAGAAATGAATTTGGCAGCCAATTTAAATTCACCTCTAAAAATTTCAAAAAGTAAATTAAAACATTTTAGAAGAATTGAAAATCTTGATTTGGATATTATTGAAGAAGAAGATTTTAAACCGTTTTGGAATGAAGTTTTAGAACCGAGATTATTAGAAAAGTTTAATGAAAAACCCGTTCATTCAAAAGAAGAAATAGCACTTTTAAAAGAACGATTCCCCAAAAACATCAAACAATTTTCAGTTTATCAAAATGATGAAATTATTGCCGGAATAACCATTTTTGAAACCCAAAATGTAGTAAAATCACAATATGGCGCCACTTCTAAAAAAGGAGAAGAAACACGGGCGTTAGATTTTTTATTCATTAATTTGATCCACCGATACAAACGAAAAGGAAAACATTTTTTTGATATGGGAATTGTAAATGAACAAAATGAATCCGGTTATCATTCTGGTCTTTTAAAGCAGAAAGAAGAATTAGGCTGTGCAGTTTACAATCAGGATTTTTATAAATTGGATATAAAATGATACCGTTTCTAGATCTAAAAAAAATTAATGAACCTTATGAAACCGCTTTTCAGGAGAAACTGAAATTGGTTTTAGACAATGGCTGGTACATTTTAGGAAAAGAAACTGAAAACTTCGAAAAAGCTTTTGCCGAATATTGCCAAACCAAATATTGCATTGGAGTAGGCAACGGTTTTGATGCTTTGGTTTTGATTTTTAAAGGGTATATTGAACTGGGAAAACTCAAAAAAGGCGATGAAGTTATTGTTCCTGCCAATACTTATATTGCCAGTATTCTAGCCATTTTACAAGCCGATTTAATTCCGGTTTTAGTTGAACCGAAATTAGAAACCTACAACATCAATCCGGATTTAATTCCCGAAAAAATTACCTCAAAAACAAAAGCCATTTTAGCTGTTCATCTTTACGGACAATTAGCCGAAATGGATAAAATAAACGAGATTGCAGAAGAACATAATCTTATTGTTGTAGAAGATGCGGCACAATCACACGGAGTTTCAAAATTCCAAAATTCTAAAACCCAAATTCCAAATTATAAAGATGTCACTCTGAGCGAAGTCGAAGAGCATTTAGGAGCGTCGGCACACAGCTTTTACCCAGGAAAAAACTTAGGCTGTCTTGGCGACGGCGGCGCAATTACCACGAACGATCCTGAATTAGCAAAAGTGCTATTTTCGCTTCGCAATTACGGTTCTGAGAAAAAATATTATAACGAATATATTGGCGTAAATTCAAGATTAGATGAATTGCAAGCTGCATTTTTAAACGAAAAACTACCCAATTTAGATGCTGATAATGAAAAGCGAAGAACAGTTGCAAAACGTTATTTAGCAGAAATTAAAAATGATAAAATTAAATTGCCGTTTTGGGATTCTTCGAATAATCATGTTTTTCATTTATTTGTTATAAGAACTAAAAACAGAGAGCATTTACAGCAATATTTGACCGAAAATAATATTCAAACCGTCATTCATTATCCGGTTCCGCCGCATAAACAAAACGCATTTAAAGACTGGAACAACTTATCATTTCCTATTACAGAAAAGATTCACAATGAAGTTTTGAGTCTGCCAATGAGTCCCGTTTTGACAGAAACGGAAGTAAATTATATTATCGAAATTCTAAATCAGTATTAATTCGTGACTGATAGCAAAAAATCATATCAACAGATTTTAAAAACAACTTCACTTTTTGGTGGCGTTCAGTTTTTTTCGATTTTAATTTCAATAATCCGTACCAAATTAATTGCCGTTTTTATAGGTCCAGCCGGAATGGGAATTATTGCTTTGCTAAATTCTACGTTGAGTGTTTTAAGCAGCGTTTCGGGTTTAGGAATCGAAACCAGCGCTGTCAAAAGTATTTCAGAAAATTTCAATAAAGACGATATTCGAATGGTTTCGATAACGATTCGGATTGTAAAAAGAATTATTTTTTTTACCGGAATATTAGGAATGGTTCTGACTTTAATTTTCTCAAAAGCTTTGAGTATTCTGACTTTTGGAGATTCCAGCCAAACGTATTCGTTTGTATTTCTTTCGCTTACTATTTTATTCAAACAATTATCTTCTGGACAATTGGCTGTTTTGCAAGGTTTAAGACATTTGAAGTTTTTGGCGAAAGCCAATTTTTATGGAAATTTATTCGGATTATTGTTTTCAATTCCGCTCTATATTTATTTTAAAATCGATGCTATAATTCCAACTATTTTATTGGCATCCGTAACTTCATTGATTTTTTCGTTTTATTATTCAACTAAAGTACGGGTAGAAAGCAAGAAAGGAGAAATTACAAAAGAAGTCTTTGTAACCGAAGGAAAATCAATTGTAAAATTAGGTTTTATGCTCACCATAAGTAGTGTTTTAACGCTTTTGACGGCTTATCTAATTCAAATTTATATTGGAAAAACGGGAGGTTTGGAACAAGTAGGATTTTACAACGCCGGATTTACGTTATTAAACTCTTATGTGGGAATTATTTTTACGGTTATGAGTACCGATTATTTCCCGAAATTGGCTTCTATAAACTATGATAATGATAAAGTTAGAGTTAGCGTACAACAGCAGGCTTTTATTTCGGTTTTGATTATAACGCCTATTATTGTTTTGTTTCTTGCTTTCAGTCCAATTATCGTTAAGCTGCTTTATACCTTAAAGTTTGAAGCTATTTTACCCATGATCTGCATTGGGATTTTAGGAATGATTTTTCGCGCCGTTTCCTGGGCAATGGGATTTATTTTAATTGCAAAAGGCGATTCTAAAATGTTTATAAAAACTGCCGTTGGTTTTAATGTTTTGTCTTTAGTAATGAATGTTTTAGGTTATTATTTTTACGGATTAGAAGGTTTAGGTTTTAGTTTCTGCCTTTATTTTTTATGTCATTTTATCGGTTTAAAAATCATTACTAAAAAAAGATATAATTTTTATTTTGAAACAGAATTTTATCAAATTTACTTGGTTTGTTTGGTGATTTGCACGGCTTCATTTTTATTGCGATTTATCGAAACATCGCTTTTAAAATATGGATTATTATCGGCTATGATTTTGATATCTTTCGGTTTTAGTTTGTATCATATTGATAAAAAGATGAATTTAAGCGAAATATTTACGTCATTTGTTCAGCGAAAAAAAGAGAATAATGATTCAGAATAGTTATAGAAAATGCAGATCATTTTATCATAGACTAAAGTTTTACTGGAAAGTAAACTGGATCAAAACGCTGTATTTTAACTTTAAGAAATTTCCTTTTGCAATCGCTAAAGAACTACCCGTTTTCTTTTACGGGAAAGTAAAATTTACTTCTATTTATGGTGAAATTCAATTAGACGGAAAAATCCAAAAAGGAATGATTGGTTTTGGTCAGCCTTATGAATTGAATACCGTTCATAAAGGAATTGCTGAAATCAATATTTTAGGGAAATTAATTTTTAAAGGAAAATTCCAATTTGGCAAAGATTGTTTTGTTTTCGTTGGAGAAAATGCTGTTTGCGAACTCGGAAATATGGCTTCTCTTGCTTCCAGCGGAAAAATAATCTGTACCGAAAAAATAGTTTTGGGAGAATATGCCCGTTTTGGTTCTGAATCACAGATTATTGACACCAATTTCCATGATTTAATTGATACTCAAACCGGAGAAAAACTTAAAAAATCAGCTCCAATTACTATTGGGAATTATAATTTTATGAGTAATAGGGTCTCTGTTTTAAAAGGAACTCAAACACCAGATTTCTGCACCGTTGCATCAAATAGTTTGTGTACCAAAGATTATACTTCGCTTGGCGAAAATATTTTAATTGGGGGCGTTCCCGCTAAATTAATCCGAAGTAATATTTCACGCGATTGGAGCGGAGAAAAACAACAACTGGATGATTTTTTGACAATTTAAAAATGCGTTTATGGTACGCGGATTTTACGGATTTACTTCGTAAAGACGCGGATTAAAACGGATTTTTTATTATCTGTTTAAAAAATAAAATCCGTGTCAATCCGCGTCTTCGCTTTAGCGAATCTGTAAAATCCGCGTTCTATTCCAGACATCGTTTTATCATTTAAATAATATACGAAACCGTTGTTTTATTTCAAGAAGAATATATTTTGACAGCAGCTTATAATTAGATGTTTTAAAGTTTAAAAACATTTCAAAATGGATTCGTTTTAAAATAGCTTTATGCTCTTGTTTTGTTCTGTTTAATTGAATCGCTTTTTTGATAATCAAATAAGTAGAATAATTGATTTTTCGGGATCGAGAATCGTTTTTGATATGAAAATGAGTTCCTAAAGATGTTGTTGTAATTCGTTTTTTAATTAAAATTTCATCGATATAATCAAAATCATATTTACGTGAAGCTCGAATCCATAAATCTAAATCTTCATAAGCCAGATTTTCATCATAACCCTGTAAATCATCAAAAACCGATTTTTTAACCATTGATGAAACAGAGCAAATACTATTTCCACCCGAAAGTACACTCAAATAAATGTCTCCGGTTTCTCTTTTTTCGATTGTTTTTTTGGATTCATCAACTGGGAAAAAATAAAAATAGGAATCGCCTTTTTCATTAATTAGTTCAGCATTTCCGTAAACAATCCCAAGATTTTCAAACCTGTTTTTTTCGAAAGCTTTTAATTGTAATGAAACACAATTTGGCAATAAAATATCATCGCATGCCAGATCAATAATATATTCACCTTTAGCAAGTTTTAGGGCTTTATTAAAGGATTTTGTGCTTCCTAAATTAGTTTCATTTTCAATAAATTGAATTTCAGGATAAGCTGCAATCCAGTTTTTTATAACTTCTCGTGAATTATCAGTACTAAAATCATCAACAATTATCAATTCAATAAAAGCATAATCCTGATTTAGAGCAGATAATAAACTCTGCAAAACAAATTTTTCATGGTTATAGCACAGGCATATAATAGTTACTAATGGATTATTGTACATATTGTTTTTAGAGTATTTACTTTTTTTTTAATCTCGCAAAGATTTTTATTTTTAAGTTTTGTTTTTTATAAAACTTAGCGTCTTTGCGTCTTTGCGAGCAATTTTTCGTTGCTGAAGAAAAAAAGACTTAAAAAATATCCCGCAAACATTGGACTCACTTTTTATGTTTCTATGTGTTAAAAAAGATATATTTGATACGAAAATAAGAAATCAAGAATGATATCATCTCACAAAAAAAAGAAAATTGCTATTATTGGTTATCGTTTAAGCGGAGGCGGAAGCGATAAAGTAATGGCTAATTTGTCTGTTTTTTTTGAAAACCAAGGATTTGAAGTTGATATACTTATTGTTTTGGATGAAGTGAGTTTTCCCTATTCCGGAAAATTGGTAAACTTAGGATTGCTTAAAAATAAAAGCAACGGATTTTTTAATAAAGTCAAAAGGTTAAAGATTTTAAGTGATTATTTAAACCAAAATCAGTTTGATTTTATTATAGATTTCCGCTTTCGTACCAAAATACTGCAGGAACTTATTTTAGCCCGATTTATATACAATAGCAAAACTATTTTTACTGTTCACAGTTTTTTAATCGATCATTATATGCCCAAAAATTCATGGCTGACACGATTAATGTACAATTATTGTTATGCTAATGTGGCGATTACAGACGAAATGAAAACGCTGATTGAAAGTACACATAAACTTCAAAATGTAATTACGATTCATAATCCGGTGAATCTTAAAGAAATTAAAGAAAAGCAGGATGAAAAAATTGAAATGGAATTTGATTTTATAATCGCAATTGGCCAATATGAAAATGAAATTAAACAATTTGACAAACTGATTTTAAGTTACAGCAAATCTCATTTACCCCAAAAACAAATTCATTTGGTAATTATAGGAAATGGCAACGAAACAAAACTCAAAAAAGTAATTGCAGCAAATAATATTTCCCAGTTTGTTCACCTTTTAGGCTATCAAAATAATCCGTTTAAATATGTACAAAAAGCTAAATTTTTAGTTTTATGCAGTAAAAATGAAGGTTTTCCAAATGTGATTTTAGAAGCCTTAGCCTGCGAAACTCCAGTTGTATCTTTTGATTGTGATTTCGGGCCAAGAGATATGATTACATCTTTTGAAAACGGTATTTTAGTCGAGAATCAAAATTGGGACAAATTAACAGAAACAATGAATTTATTTACGGTTGATGAAAGTTTATACCAGCATTGTAAAAAAAATGCATTAAAAAGTATTGAACCTTTTTTATTAGAAAAAATTGGTCAGCAATGGTTAAATTTGCTTGAGGAACACTAAAAATATGACAACAATTCAAGATATTTCATTACTTAAAATTCCGGTTGTTGAAGACTTGAGCGGAAATTTGGCCTTTATTCAAAACGGAGTTCTGCCTTTTGAATTCAAGCGTGTTTATTATCTTTTTGATGTTCCAAGCAGTGCTTTTCGCGGCGGACATTCGCATATTGAACAGCATGAAGTTTTGATCGCTTTAAGCGGAAGTTTTGAAGTAACGGTAAATGACGGAAAAGACAAAAAAAGTTATTTACTTAACAAACCCAATGTTGGATTGTATCTCCCAAAAGGAATTTGGAGAGAATTAGAAAACTTTTCTTCGGGCGCAGTTTGCCTGGTTTTGGCTTCAGATGTTTTTGAAGAAGCAGATTATATTCGGGATTATGAAACTTTCTTGAATTCTAAAAAATGAAACTGCTTTACATTGTTCCCAATATAAAAAATGCGGGAGGAGTTGCCAGAGTTTTGTCCATTAAAGCCAATTATTTTATTGAACACTTTGGTTACGAAGTTCATATTCTGTCACAAAACGAAGACGAAAATTCACCTTTTTACGATTTCAATTCTAAAATTTTCTTTCATAATATGATTTTGGAGGGAAATGTTTTTCATTTTCTAAACACGTACAAAAAGCAGTTAAATCAAAAAATAGCAGCAATAAAACCAGATGTAATTCTTGTTGCCGATAATGGTTTGAAAGCTTTTATTTTGCCCTTAATTGTTAAAACGAAAATCCCAATTGTTTTAGAAATTCATTCTTCTAAATTTATTGAAGGACAATCATTAAAACCAAATATCTTTTCAAAATTAAAATATCGATTCAAAGATTTTGGTGCCAGAAAATATACTAAAGTAGTCGCTTTATCTCCCGAAAATCTAAAAAATTGGCATATTAATAACGCCGTAATAATTCCGAATCCTTCCTGGATTAAAACCGAAAATACTGCATCTTTAAAAAACAAACGGATTATTGCTGTTGCAAGAAATTCGTATGAAAAAGCTTTAGACAGAATGCTGCTAATCTGGGAAAAAGTAACCCAAAAACATCCAGAATGGACTTTAGATATTTATACAGATGAAGTGGATTCTTTAAACAATATTGTCATTGATTTAGGATTAACTTCCACAATAAATATTTTTAGTTTTGTAAAAAATATAGAAGAGAAATACCTTGAATCTTCTATTTTAGTTATGACTTCGCGATTTGAAGCATTTCCAATGGTTTTGATAGAAGCAATGTCTTTAGGTTTACCAAGTGTTTCTTATGATTGTCCTTCGGGGCCGAGATCGATTATTACAGATAATGAAAATGGCTTTTTAATCCCGGATGGAGATTTAGAATTGTTTGCTGAAAAACTTTCTTTTTTAATTGAAAACGAAGAATTGAGAATAAAATTTGGCGTGGCATCAAAAGAAAAAATGAAAGAATATCAGCTTGATCTTGTCATGAAACAATGGAAAACTTTATTAGAGAATTTCTAATTTGTTTTTATACTGCACAAATACGTTAATTTGTAAATATTAAGCAACGTTAAAGAAGGGCTTTTAGAGTTTAGCTGTTTTAAAATTAGTGTATTAAATGTCTTGAAGAATAACCCTGCCGTATAACGTAGTTTAAAACGTTTCAACAAATGATATGCCTTGAGTATTTTTAAAAAATCAGAATCAATTTGTTTTTTGCGATCAAGAATAAGCAGGTTTTCTAAACTGTTTTTTACTTTAGATATATAAATAAGATTCTCGTCAATATCGCCATGCTGAATCGCATTTTCAATATGTTTTACCTTAAAATCAGATTGACTTACCTGATAAGCAAATAACGTGTCTTCATGTCCGTATTTAATTAAATTAGAATCAAATTTTATCTTTATAAAACAATCCTTTTTAATTAATGTATTATTGAACATCAGTGTTTTATACAAAGCAGTATTTCTTTGAGAAACCGTTTTGTCTTCAATTAAACGCCCGTATTTCCAGCGTAATTTTTGTTTGTCTGAATAAATGTTTTCAGGATGAATTCGGCCGCCATAAACAATATCAGAATCCTGTATATTATCTAAATAATTTTGTATGTAATTGGGATTAATCACGATAGAATCGCCATCAATAAAAAGAAGGTTTTCATATTGTGCTTTTGATGCCAAAAGATTTCTGTTAGAACTTAATCCTATGTTTTTTTCTAAAGAAACAAAAGAACAATGCTGTAGAGCATTTATTCGCTCATTTTCTTTATTCAGTACAGAATTTGAAGCATCATCCTGACACAGAATTTCAAAATTAATTCCAATAAAACGGCATTGTTCAGCAAGTTCTTCTACAAGCGAAAACACATTGTAATTATAAACCGGAATTAAAATAGAAAGCATTTATTCTCTTTTTTAAAATATATTTGTAAAGGAAATGTTTTTTATTAAAATAATAAATCAAAAATGAATTTAAGGTCTCTTTATTATGCGATTTCTCCAAAGTCAAGATTTCTGGTTCGTAAGATTTATTATTTTCCTGCTGATTTTTGGAATTCTTTAAATAAAAAGAAAAACAAATATGAGCCTAAAAAAGGAGACATTTTTATTGGTTCCGGTGATTTTTTGTCACAAGGAAAACATCATTTAGAACTTTTAAAAGAATACTCATCGCTTCATCCTGATCATTCTGTATTAGATGTTGGCTGCGGAATTGGCCGCGCTGCCGTACCCTTAACGCAGTATTTGTCAACAAAAGGAAAATACGAAGGTTTTGATGTGGTGAAAAAAGGAATTGACTGGTGTCAAAAAAACATCAGCAAAGATTTCTCTAATTTTAATTTTCAGCACATTTCTTTAAACAATGACTTATACAATCTAACCAATCAAAAGGCAGAGAATTTTAAATTTCCTTATGAAGATAATTCATTTGATACCGTTTTTCTGTTCTCGGTTTTTACTCATATGCAGCCAAAGGAAATTCAAAACTATTTAAATGAAATTTACAGAGTTTTAAAGCCTGATGGAAAATGTCTTTCAACTTTCTTTTTGTATGACGATCAAAATGAAGATTACATTTCAAAAGAAAATAAGGGATTCTGTTTTCCTTTTCAAAAAGAAAATTACAGATTAATGAATGAAAAAGTTCCGTCTGCTAATATTGCTTTTAAAGAAGAATTACTTTTTGAAATGATTAAAATAAGTCAGTTAAAATTAGAAAATAAGATATACGTAACCTGGTCAAACAGAGCAGTTAATGACTTGTTTGATTATCAGGATATTTTAATTCTAAAAAAAGTTTAAGATTTATACGCTTCTTTGAACCACTTCGAAGATTCTTTCGTCTTCACATTTTAATGTTTTAGAAGGGAATTTCATCAACAAAGCATAATCATGAGTCGCCATGATAACGGTTTTACCAAGTGCGTTAATGTTTTTTAATACTTCTAAAACCTCAGAACTTGTCTGCGGATCAAGATTTCCTGTAGGTTCATCGGCAAGGATAAATTCAGGATCGTTAAGTAAAGCTCTTGCAATTGCAACACGCTGCTGTTCACCGCCAGAAAGCTGGTGAGGCATTTTGTTAAGGAAATCTTTCATTCCTACTTTATCTAAAACTTCGTCGATTTTGTATTCCATCGCCTCTTTTTCAGTCCATCCGGTTGCTTTAAGAACAAAAAGCATATTGTCCTGAACAGAACGGTCTGGAAGCAATTTAAAGTCTTGGAAAACAATCCCGATTTTACGTCTTAAATACGGAATATCTTTTTCTTTTAAAGTTGCCAAATCAAAGTCAACAATATGAGCTTCACCTTCTGTTAAAGGTAAATCTGCGTACAAAGTTTTTAAAAAGCTGCTTTTTCCGGAACCTGTTTTCCCAATGATGTAGATGAATTCACCATGCTGAACATCTAAGTTAATATGAGATAAAATTTTTCTTCCTTCTTGATATATAGTGACTTCTTTAAGAGATAGTACGGTTTCTGACATAATAAAATTGATTTGAATGGTAAAAGTAATAAGATAACGTATGTATTCAAAATAAATTTCAATCATTTCTTAAGAAAATTTGTAGAAAAAGGAATGAAAATTTAAACCATGTAAGTTATATAAGTTCATTTTAGTTAATCTGTTAAAAGGTACTAGCTTATAATTACTTATATAACTTATAGGATTCATTTTAATTTTTTATAATGCCTCTAAAATGTTTGTTATTCCATGTTTGTTCATAATAAATTCAAGAAACGTTTCGTTATAAACGGTATAAAATGATAAATTTGAATACTAAATATAACTAAAATGCATAGACTTTCCTGGTTCTTTTTATTCCAAATTATCCTTACTTCGACCTTAGTTTCGGCACAAAAATCAGCTATTTATGCTTACGATTTAAAGGATTTTGACAAAGCACAGGCTTTATATAACGACAAACAATACGCTTCGGCACAACATATTTTTGAGTATGTAAAAAATAATACGGCACAAACAGAAGAAGTAAAATCAGACTGCGCTTATTATATCGCCAATTGCGCCATTAGAACCAATCAGCCCAATGCCGATGCTTTGATGGAAAAATTCGTAGAGGATTATCCAACAAGCACCAAACAAAATCAGGCATATATTGAAGTGGCACAATATTTCTTCGAACAAGGAAATTATCCAAAAGCTTTGCAATGGTTTGACAAAGTTGATGAAGGTTACATGAGCAAATCAGAATCGGATAAATTTAATTTCCAGAAAGGATACAGCTATTTTACTGCTAAAAAGAAAAAAGAAGCTACAACGTATTTTAATAAAGTCGTGAACTCTCCAGAATTTGGTTCGCAAGCCAAATATTATTTAGGATTTATGGCCTATGAAGGCGACGATTATAAAGAAGCAACAAAATATTTTGATGAGGTTTCGGGCGAAGAAAAATACAAAGAAAAGCTTTCGTATTATCAGGCTGATATGAATTTTAAACTTGGAAATTTCCAAAAAGCAATTGATTTGGGCCAAAAAGCAATGGCGAAATCAAATGAAATGGAAAAATCGGAACTGAACAAAATTATTGGGGAAAGTTATTTCAACTTAAAACAATACGAAAAAGCGATTCCGTATTTAGAGCAATATGCGGGTAAAAAAGGAAAATGGAATAATACCGATTTCTACCAATTGGGTTATGCGTATTATGAACAGAAAAATTACGAAAAAGCCATTTCTCAATTCAATAAAATTATTGAAGGAAAAGATTTCGTAGCTCAAAATGCTTATTATCATTTAGGTTTGAGTTATTTAAATACGGGTAAAAAACAGGAAGCTTTGAACGCATTTAAAAATGCTTCAGAAATGGATTTCAATGCACAAATTCAGGAAGATGCAGCATTGAATTATGCAAAAGTGAGTTATGATATTGGAAACGCTTATCAAACCGTTCCGGGAATTTTACTTGATTTCTTAAAAAAATATCCAAACAATTCAAGCAGGGCAGAAGTGGAAAAACTTTTAGTTGACTCTTATATTTCGACTAAAAATTATAAAGAGGCTTTGGCTTTATTAGAAAAAAACAGAAGTGCCGAAAACAAAGCGGCGTATCAAAAAGTGCTTTTTTACAGAGGAGTTGAATTGTTCAACGAATCGAATTATACGGAAGCCGGAAAAATGTTTAAAAGTGCGATAAGCGAACAAAAAACACCTGAATTTACGGCTCGTGCAACTTTCTGGAAAGCAGAAACAGAATATGTTTCAGATGATTTTCAGAATGCATTATTGACATACAAACAATTTGCCGGACTTGCTGCCGCAAAATCTACAGACGAATATAAAAACATCAATTATAATATTGGTTATACTTATTTTAAGCTGAAAGAATACGATCAGGCGGCGAACTCGTTTCAGGCGCAGATCGATAATTCTCCTTCGGATAAAGTACGTTTAAATGATTCGTATTTACGTTTAGGAGATTCTCGTTTTGTGAATTCTAAATATGCACAGGCAAACGAAGCTTACGGAAAAGCAATGGATGCAAAAAGCGTTGATGCTGATTATGCTCAATTTCAAAAAGCACTTTCGTATGGTTTTATGTCTAAAAATGATCAGAAAATCAACGAACTGAATAACTTCCTAAAAATGTATAAAAAATCAGAATATCGCGATGATGCTTTATTCGAATTAGGAAATACATATGTGGCGGATAAAAAGAATGATTTGGCGATTAAAACCTACGATCAGTTGATTTCTGAATACAAAAACGGGTCTTTTACTTCAAAATCTATTTTGAAACAAGGTTTGATTTATTACAATTCAGATCGTGATGAACAAGCATTGGCAAAATTCAAAAAAGTGGCGGCCGAATTCTCAAAAACGCCGGAAGCACTTGAAGCCGTTTCGACAGCAAGATTAATTTATGTTGATTCAGGAAAAGTGGATGAATACGCAACCTGGGTTAGAACTTTAGATTTCGTTTCGGTTACAGATGCGGAATTAGATAACGATACTTACGACGCAGCTAACAAGCAATACAGTCAAAACAACAGTAAAGCAGCGATTACAGGATTTGCAGGTTATGTGAGCAAATTTCCTTCGGGATTGCATGCTTTAGAAGCTAATTTCAATTTAGCGCAATTATATTATGCGGAAGGTTCTGAAACAAAATCAACTCAGAATTATCAATATGTAATTGACCAGCCAAGAAACGAATTTACAGAACAAGCGTTAAACCGACTGGCTCAGATTTATTTAAAAGCGAAAGATTGTGATAAAGCGATTCCGGTTTTAGTTCGTTTAGAAAGTGAAGCCGATTATCCGCAGAACAAAAACTTTGCACAGGCTAACCTGATGAAATGTTATTATGACAAAAAAGATTATGACAATTCGGTTATTGCTGCAGATAAAGTTTTAGCAAATCCAAAAGCCGATGCCAACGTAAAAGCCGATGCACAGATTATTGTAGCGCGCGCGGCAATTCAAACCGGAGATGAAGACAAAGCGAAAGCAGCGTATGCAAAATTGTCTACAACTTCAAAAGGAGAATTGGCGGCAGAAGCACTATATTATGATGCTTACTTTAAAACCAAAGAAGGGAAATTTGAGGCGTCGAATACTGCGGTTCAAAAACTGGCAAAAAGCTATTCTGCTTACAAATATTACGGAGCAAAAGGTTTGGTTTTAATGGCGAAAAACTTCTACGGATTAAAAGACAGCTATCAGGCAACATACATTTTAGATAACGTAATCAACAACTTTACAGATTATCCGGATGTTGTTGAAGAAGCGAAAAAAGAGTTGAGTACAATTAAGTTAGAAGAGTCTAAAACGAATTCGTCGATTAATAAATAAGAATAAAAGAGTATAGAATATAGAGCATAGAAAATAGATTAAAGCAAAGATTTGAAGTCTATTCTCTTTATTCTTTCTTCTATTTTCTCAAAAAAGAAATAAGAATAATGAGTTTACCTTTTTACATAGTTGATGTTTTTGCTGATAAAAAATATGCCGGAAATCAATTGGCAGTTTTTTTAGAAGCTGAGAATTTAAGTTCAGAAGAAATGCAGCAAATGGCGCGCGAGATTAATTTCGCAGAAAGCACATTTATAACCAAACTGGACAGAGAAAATAATAAAGCAGAAATAAGAATATTTACACCGGCTCATGAAATGCAGTTTGCAGGACATCCGATAATTGGAACTTCGTGGGTTTTGATCAATAAAATATTTGATAATTCGCCTGAAAGTATAACACTGAATGTTCCGATTGGACCTATTCAAATTCAGCAATCTGAAGATTTGATCTGGCTAAAAGCAGCACAGCCAAAATTTTGGGATATTTTCTCTAAAGAAGATTTTACATTATTCAGTAATCTGAAAAAAGAAGATTTTGAAAATCAATTTCCAATTCAGGAAGTTACAACCGGAAGCGCGTTTGTAATGGTTGGATTAAGCAGTAAAAGAGCGTTGGAAAATTTAGTTTTAGATAAAGATAAAGCAGATCAATGGATGAAAAACCATTGTAAAACCGACCATAGAGGCTTGTATTTTTATTATCTGGAAGGTTCAAAACTATTCAGCCGAATGTTGTGTATTGAACACAATCAATTGGTAGAAGATGCTGCAACAGGAAGTGCAAGTACATGTTTGGAGGCTTTTCTGCTAAAATACCATAAGCCTGAATTTGAATTAACGAATTATCAGGGAGATTACATCGGACGCCCATCTCAGATTTTTTTCAAAGGAAAATTAAACGAGAATCAGTTTGATATTAATATTGGAGGAAAAGCTCAATTTGTTGCAAAAGGAAAGTGGGAAGCTTAGGTCGAGAAAATAGAATAAAGAACAAAGAATATAGATTTTAGAATTTAGAAACTGAACAAAGAGATTGAGGTTAAGAATTAAGAAATAGTGTAAGTCTATTTTCTATACTCTTTTCTCTATACTCTTAAAAGAAATAAATATGAAAATTAAGTGCCGAAATAAAATTATCGTTTTACTAGTGTTATTGGTCTGCCAGCTTTCGTTTTCGCAGGTTAAGAAGAATGAAAGCATTGGAACTGAAACGGTAAACGTAGTAAAACCTTATTCGCCAACAATATCTGACGCTTTTAAAGTGAAAGAAACGCCTTCGCTGGACGATGCTGGAAATCAGCCAAAAGAAACTATTAAATATAGTATTTTGTCTGTTCCTGTGGCTTCTACTTTTACGCCGTCAAAAGGAAATGCACAAGCTGTGGATAAATCTAAAAAAGAGAGATTGTTTAATAATTTTGCAACACTTGGAGTTGGAAATTACGGAACGCTAAATGCTGAATTATTCGTAACTCAGGATTTAGGAAACAATGATTATTTAGCCGGAATGCTTCGTCATCATTCTTCTCAGGGCGGAATTAAAGATGTAAACCTTAATGATGAATTTTACGATACAGGTTTAAATATTGGTTACGGTGTAAAAGATCGTGATGTATCTTGGGGCGTTGATTTAGGTTATCAAAATCAAGTATATAACTGGTATGGTTTACCGGCTGATTTTGGTATGACTTTGCCGCCGGGAACACAGGAAGATTTAATTAGAGGAATTAATCCGAATCATTCTTATAACACGATTTCTGTTGGCGGAAATGCCGAATTTACGGAAGGTATTTTTAGCAAAATTTCAACAAGATTTACGAACTTTTCGGATAGTTTTTCTTCTTCAGAAAATCGTTTTTATCTAAAACCGACTTTTAAAGTTGATGTTATGGATCAGGCAATTAATACTAATATTATTGTAGATCATGTTAGCGGTTCTTTTGAACATAATTATGCTTGGGATAATGTTGAACCGTTAAAATACAGTTTGACAAATTTCGGAATTGAACCAAGTTTTGTGGTTCATGAAAATGACTGGACACTAGAATTAGGAGCTGGTTTGTTTTATGCTTTGGATTCTGAAAACAGCGGAAATAAATTTTATATTTATCCAAAAGTAAATGCTTCGTACAAATTGGTTGGCGATTTAATGATTTTCTATACCGGAGTTAACGGAAGTTTAAATCAAAATTCATATGCTGATTTTGTAACCGAAAATCCGTTTTTGTCTCCAACTTTAAATATGAGACCAACCAGTAATCAATATACTGTTTTTGCAGGTTTAAAAGGAAAACTGGCTAATAATGTGAGTTATAATGTAACTGGTTCTTATTTGAATGAAAAAGATAAAGCGTTATTTAAAAGCAATGATTATACAGAAGATTTTTCGAATCAAAATTATGGTTTTGGAAACTCATTTAGTGTAATTTATGATGATGTTAGAACTTTCCGTTTCTATGGAGAATTAAAAGCTGATTTTTCTAAGAGTGTTTCTTTTGGAATCAACGGAACTTTCAACAGTTATAAAACAGATGGATTAGAAGCGTGGAATTTACCTTCAATGAAATTAAGCTCAAATCTTGATGTAAATATTACAGAACAATGGTATGCAGGTTTAAATGTGTTTTATGTTGGAGAACGTAAAGACATGCAGACGAATCTAACTTTTGGAACTGATCCTGTAATTACGACTTTAAAAAGTTATTTTGATGCCAATGCGCATTTAGGATATAAATATAATGAGCGTTTGACTTTCTTCTTAAAATTAAATAATATCGGAAACCAAGCTTACGAAAGATGGCTGAATTATCCTGTTCAGGGCTTTCAGGTTTTAGTGGGAGGAAATTATAAATTCGATTTTTAAGAAGATTTGATGCAAAGACATTAAGGGACAAAGAGTATATAAAGTATAAAAAGTGCCTTTTTTTTAGCCATGAGTTCGTGAATTTTTTGGAGTAAATTCGTGAATTCGTGGCTATTTTTTTGCGACAGCAGAAAAACCTTTGCACCTTTGTAGCTCAGAACCTCAGTGACTTTAAAAAAATGACTTTCAAACAAAAAATACATTCTCATTATTTACAAATGGTTCAAGACCGAATAGATGTTTTTAAAGACATGATTTCGGGATTGACAGAAGATTCTAAAAATGATGCCAAAGGTTCGGCGGGCGATAAGCATGAAACCGCTTTATCAATGATGCATATCGAACAGGAAAAACTAACCAATAAACTAAAAGAATCTATTGCTCAAAAAACAATTTTAGATAAGATTGATTCTTCTAAAAATACAGAAAATATTATTTCCGGCAGTTTGGTAAAAGCAAATGGAATTTATTTATATGTAAGTGTTGCGCTTCCTAAAATTGCAATTGACGGAATTAATGTTATTGCGCTTTCTCCGCAATCGCCTTTAGGAAATCATTTAATGGGAAATAAGGCTGGGTTTCAGTTTGAGATTAATAAGACACATTATACTATTGAAAGTGTTTTGTAATTTATTCGTTTGGGTGTAGTCCCTACGGGACAATTTTATCTTGCGTGTATTTTTTTCTACCGATATTTAATCTCTACGAGATATGTTTTTTGTGATTTCTTCTTTTGAGGTTAGTCCCAACGAGATATTTTTTGAGATTTAAATATTTAGGTTTAGTCCTTACAGGACAATTTTACCATTTTAAATATTTTATTTTCTACCGATATTTAGCTCCTAAAGGAGCATAACTCGTAAGTTTATCTCGTAGAGATTAAATATCGGTAGAAACATAAGTAACCCCAATAAAATTGTCCCGTAGGGACTAAATATGAATAATACCTTTGTCAAAGTTTAAAACTTTGACAAAGGCAAAATCGCATAGTATGTTATTCCGAGGAACGAGGAATCGCACTAGAAACTCGACAAAGATTGGAGATTTTATTTTCAAACATAGCCTGCGGTTTCAACCGCAGGAAACAATAGGAGACGTGCCAATATTGCGTTCCAATGGTTGAAACCATTGGCTATGTTTTTTGTCATTCCGAGTAACTCCGTAAAGCCAATCTTTGTGGAGTTTCTAGTGCGATTCCTCGTTCCTCGGAATGACAAACAGTATGTTAATATCTAATACAAGATTGAACATAGAATAATTTTTGAACAGCTTTTTCTGTTCTCTTTGTGAATCTTTCATGGATATTTAAATATCACAAAATTTAATTCAATAATTTCTCCGAAACCTTATATTTTACTCGCGTTTTGCCTTCAAAATTGAAAATTATAAGTTTAGGTCTTTTTTTAATGCTAAAATTTTACATTTTATATGTAAAAACTATATTATGGTTTTAAATTGTAATTAAAATTAATATTTATGTTTTTCAATTATAACCAATACCGCATCTTTGCCCTATCAAAATAAAATTTAAAAGTTAAAAATATAAAATTATGTGCGGAATTGTATGTGCCTTTGATCTAAAGCAAAAAGCCGAAGCGTTAAGACCTCAAGTATTAGAAATGTCTAAAATCATTCGTCACCGCGGACCAGACTGGAGCGGAATTTACAGCAATGATAAAGCGATTCTTTCTCATGAGCGTTTGGCAATTGTAGATCCAGCTTCAGGAAAACAACCTTTATTTACAGAAGATAAAAAATTGGTTTTGGCTGCAAATGGTGAAATTTACAATCACAGAGATTTACGTAAACAATTCGAAGGAAAATATAACTTTCAAACAGAAAGTGACTGCGAAGTTATCTTAGCATTATACAGAGAAAAAGGAGTAAGTTTTGTTGATGAATTAAACGGAATCTTTGGTTTTGCAATTTATGACGTTGATAAAGATGAATATTTTGTTGCTCGTGACCATATGGGAATTATTCCATTATACATTGGTTGGGATCAACACGGAACTTTCTATGTAGCTTCTGAGTTAAAAGCTTTAGAAGGATATTGTACAAAAATCGAATTATTCCCTCCGGGACATTATTTATCAAGCAAAGACGGCGAATTTGTACAATGGTACAAAAGAGACTGGGTTGATTATGATGCGGTTAAAGACAACGAAACTAGTATTCCTGAAATCAAAAAAGCGCTTGAAGCTGCAGTTCACAGACAATTGATGAGTGATGTTCCTTACGGAGTTTTACTTTCTGGAGGTTTAGATTCTTCTATAACTTCGGCTGTAGCCAAAAAATTTGCGCAAAAACGTATTGAATCAGATGATACTACAGATGCCTGGTATCCGCAATTGCACTCTTTCTCAGTTGGTTTAGAAGGTTCGCCTGATTTAGCAGCAGCAAGAAAAGTAGCAGATCATATTGGAACTATTCACCACGAAATTAAATTTACAATCCAAGAAGGTTTAGATGCTGTTCGTGATGTAATTTACAACTTAGAAACGTATGATGTAACTACAGTAAGAGCTTCAACTCCAATGTGGTTAATGGCGAGAGTGATCAAATCAATGGGAATCAAAATGGTACTTTCTGGAGAAGGTGCAGATGAGTTATTTGGAGGATATTTATATTTCCACAAAGCGCCAAACGCTAGAGAATTTCACGAAGAAAACGTTCGTAAATTAAGTAAACTTCATATGTATGATTGTTTACGTGCAAACAAAAGTTTGGCAGCGTGGGGAATTGAAGGACGTGTTCCTTTCTTAGATAAAGAATTTATGGATGTTGCAATGCGCATCAACCCGCAAGATAAAATGATCAACAAAGAACATCCAATGGAAAAATGGGTTGTTCGTAAAGCTTTTGAAGATATGCTTCCTGAAAGTGTTGCATGGAGACAAAAAGAACAATTTTCTGATGGAGTAGGATACAGCTGGATTGATACTTTGAAAGAAGTAGTAGGAAGAGAAGTTTCAGACGAACAATTGGCAAACGCGAGATTTAAATTCCCGTTACAAACCCCAACTTCAAAAGAAGAATATTACTATCGTTCAATCTTTACAGAACATTTCCCAAGCGATGCAGCAGCATTATGCGTTCCTCAGGAAGCAAGTGTAGCTTGTAGTACAAAAATCGCTTTAGAGTGGGATGAAGCATTCAAAAACATGAACGATCCTTCTGGTAGAGCTGTGGCAAGCGTTCACGATGATGCCTATGTAAAAGCATAAACACGTTTAATTATTAGAATTAGTATATATATTGCAGAAAGACGTTCTTATTTTAAGAACGTCTTTCTTGTCTAAAATTGTTAAATTCTATATTTCAGTTCTTTATAAAAATATTTCGGCAATTATTTAACTTACTTTTTTTATATTTGGCATTCCCCAAAAAAGTTAAATACCTAAGATTTTAATACTGAAAATGTAAGAAAGCAAAAAATAATATTTAGTTTTGCTTTCAACAGGAAATTTTAATGATTTTTTAATGTTCGGCTTATTTTAAGTTTGAAACAGAAGAATAAAAATAAAAAATAGAATAGTATGTCTGGATTATTGGCCGTTATTGGTAAAGGAAAAGACCCGCAGCTTGTAAAAGCACTTTCTGAAAGAATGTCGCATCGCGGTCCTGATGAAAGCGATTTGCACATTATGGAAAATGGCAGTATACTTTGTCATGAAAGTCTTTCTATTATCGATTTAAAATCGGGGAAACAGCCTATTCAGGGAACAGATAAAGCCTGGATGGTTCATGACGGGGAAATTTATAATTATCAGGAATTAAAAAATACCGTTTTAAAAGATCATACTTTTAGAACAAATTCTGACTCAGAAGTAATTGTGCATTTGTACGAAGAATTTGGATATGATTTTTGTAATAAACTAGACGGAGATTTTGCTTTCGTAATAATCGACGGAGATAAATATATTGCAGGAAGAGACCCAATTGGTGTAAAACCGTTGTATTATGGTTTAGATGAAAGAGGAAGAATTTATTTTTCTTCTGAAATGAAATCAATTGCAGATCAATGTAAATCATTTTCGACTTTTCCTCCGGGACATTATTATACAGCAAAAAGCGGTTTTGTAAAATATTATCATCCAGAATACGAAGATCATAAAAATGCGACTCAGTCACTTGATTTAGCTTTAATTCGTGAATCATTAATCGAAGCAACCCGCAAACGATTAATGAGCGAAGTTCCGGTTGGAGTTGTATTATCTGGAGGTTTAGATACTTCTTTGATTTCATCAATAGCATCCAGATTATTAAAAGACAGCGGTAAAAAATTGCCCTCTTTTTCTATCGGATTAGATGCTGATGCTCCTGATAATGTTTCGGCAAGAAAAGCAGCTGAATTTTTAGGAACAGATCATCATGAAATACATTTTACAGTTGAAGAAGGTGTTGCGATTTTAGAAAAAGTGATTTCGCATATTGAAACGTACGATATTATTTCGGTTCGTTCCGGAGTTCCAATGTATTTGTTATCAAAAGCAATAATTGATAAAGGAGTAAAAGTGATTCTTTCGGGCGAAGGTGCCGATGAAATTTTCGGCGGCCATTTGTATTTTAGAAATGCGCCTTCTGCAGAAGAATTTCAGGATGAAACTATAGAAAGAGTTCAGAAGTTATTTACGGCTGATTTACTGCGTGTTGATAAAACTACAATGGCAAACGGAATCGAAGCCAGAATTCCATTTTTAGATACAGATTTTTTAGATGTTACCATTCGAATTAAAACCGAAGAAAAACAGCCTAAAACGTATGAAGGAATTGAAAAATACATTTTAAGAAAAGCTTTTGATACTCCAAATGATCCATATTTACCAAAAGAAGTTTTATGGAGACAAAAAGAACAATTTTCTGATGGAGTTGGATATAACTGGGTTGATGAATTAATCGAATATTGTGCTACGCAGGTTACAGACGAGCAATTGGCGGGTGCAAGTGCAGAGTTTCCGTATAATACACCAACAACAAAAGAAGCCTATTATTACAGATCTATTTTTCACAAATACTATCCACAGGTTAGTGCAGCGCAAACCGTTCGTAAATGGATTCCGAAATGGCAGGAAAACCTTGATCCAAGCGGAAGAGCAAATGCAGCCCACTTACAGGGAAATTTTGAAAGTGTAAAATCTGGAGTTGCTGTTTAATATAGAAAATTTCAATAAAAAAAATCCAAATTCCAAATTCTGAATTTCAATTTGGAACTAAAATATAAAAAGCCGAAATGCATTCATGATGTAGTTTCGGCTTTTTTTTGTGGTTTCCCGTAAATTGCTAAAAGTAAGTTAATAAGAATAAAACGTATTTCAGAAAAATACTATATTTGGTTACCACGAACAATTAAATAACCCTTAAACACAATTTATGAAGAACTTATTACTAAGTGGAATTTTATGCTGCTCATTAGTTTCATTGGACTCAGTTTACGCACAAAAAACGGAGGCACCCAAGTATATCACAAATGTCGAAGGTGTCAAAGAATATTCTTTAAATAATGGATTAAAAGTTCTTTTAATTCCAGATGCTTCTCAAAGTAATATGGTAGTCAATATTGTTTACAATGTTGGTTCCAGAAATGAAGGTTATGGAGAAAAAGGAATGGCGCATTTATTAGAGCACATGCTTTTTAAAAGTACTAAGAATTTAGGGGATATTAAAAAGATGCTCTCAGACAAAGGCGGAAATGCCAATGGAACCACTTGGTTGGACAGAACCAACTATTATGAAATATTTCCGTCAAGCGATGAAAACCTGAAATGGAGTATCGAAATGGAGGCTGACAGAATGATTAACTCTACCATTTTACAAACTGATTTGGATAAAGAATTTTCTGTAGTTAGAAATGAGTTTGAAATTGGAGAAAATAATCCTGACGGTGTTTTGCAGGAGAGAATTCTTTCTTCGGCTTACGTGTGGCATAATTACGGAAACAGCACCATTGGTAGTAAAGAAGATATTGAAAGGGTAAAAGCAAATACACTTCGCGTTTTTTATGAAAAATACTATCAGCCAGATAATTCAACCTTGATAATTGCAGGTAAATTTGATGAACAAAAAGCATTGCAATATGTTGGACAGTATTTTGGAGCAATTCCAAGACCAAAAAGAGTTTTAGATAAAACCTATACTATAGAGCCAGCTCAGGATGGCGAAAAATATGTAGAGCTTAAAAGAGCCGGTGACAGCAAAAATGTTGGCGCTTTGTATCATACGGTATCTTATGCTGATAAAGATTATGCAGCAATTGATGCTTTAGGAGAAATCTTAACTGCAGATCCATCAGGTTATTTATATAAAGCATTAGTCGAAACACAAAAAGCATCCAATGTTTATTTTTGGCAGCCATCGGTAAGAGACGCAAGTTTTATCTATTTTGGAGTTGCAGTTCCTAATGATAAAGATGTATATGCAACAAAAGATATTGTAAGAAGCGAGCTCGATAAAATAACTACTACAAAATACACAGATCAGGATGTAAGCAGAGCAAAAGCGAAAATTATCAAGCAAATAGAATCAGTAAAAAACAATACTATTTCGTATGCTATTAACCTAACCGAAATTATTGGCGCAGGCGATTACAGACTTGGTTATTTATACAGAGATGCTGTTGAGAAATTAACAAAAGAAGATATTCAAAGAGTTGCTGAGAAATATTTTAGAGCTAATAATAGAACAGTTGGAGTATTTATTCCATCTAAAGATGAGGTAAGGGTTAAGCCAAATGAATATACTGATGAACAATTGTTAGCACTTACTAAAGATTATAAAGGAAAAGCTTTAGAGAAAGAAGCGGCACCGTTTGAAGCATCCATTAAAAATCTAAAACAAAATTTTGTTGAAGGAAAATTGACAAATGGTATCAAATACGGATTAATCAAAAAAGAGATTAAAGGCGGAAAAGTTCAGGCAAGTTTCAAGTTTCCGGTTAGTAATGAAAAAGATTTAACGGGTAAAAGTGATATTGCCGGAATTTTGGCTCAATTACTAAAAACAGGAACTAAAACGCAGACAAAAGAGCAAATTCAGGATAAATTAGATCAATTGAAATCATCAATTAATTTTAATTTTTCTAGACAAACATTATCGGTTAGCGTTAATACTTATAAAGAGCACTTTAAAGAGGTAATGGGAATTTTAGCAGATTTACTATCTAATTCGACTTTCCCTGAAAATGAATTAACTAAAACAATCAGCGAATATAATACGTATTTAGAGTCTAGTTTAAATGATCCGCAGGCTGTTGCTTTTACAGAAATTTCGAGAATAACTACTAAATATCCAAAAGGAAGTATTTTTTATACCCCAACTATTCAGGAACAAATTGATGCGTTTAAAAAGATTAAACAAGCTGAAATTGTTGATTTCTATACCAATTTTTTAGGCGGAAATAATGGAATAGGAAGTGTAGTAGGAGATTTAGATGCAAAAACTACAGGAGAGATTTTAGAAAATACATTTGGAAAATGGAATTCTAAATCAAAATACGAACTTGCTCAGCCGGCTTATTTTGAAACACAAAAATTAGATAAAGATATTATTACGCCAGATAAAGAAAATGCTGTGGCGCTAGGCAGAATCAGTTTTAAAATGGATAGAAAAAATCCAGATTATCCGGCATTTGTTATGGCAAATGAAATTTTAGGAAGCGGTGGTTTTTTAAGCGCCAGAATCCCAATGAGATTAAGAGAAAAAGAAGGTATTAGTTACGGTGCGGGCTCTTTTATTGATGTGCCAATTACCAATGATGCGGCAGCCTGGACTTATTATGCTTTCTTAAACCCTACGAAAAAGAATGCTGTTGAAACAGCTACAAAAGAGGAAATTGCAAAAGCTTTAAAAGACGGATTTACAGCCGAAGAATTAAAATCAAATTTAGTGAGCTGGCAAAATGAAAGAAAAACAAGATTAGGGGTAGACAATACCTTAATGGAGTTAGTAAATACTTATTTGCAATACGGAATAGCTCTTGATGATTATGATCAGCTTGAAACTAAAGTAAAAGCTTTAAAAGTGGATGAAGTAAATAAAGTATTGAAAAAATACCTGACTTTAGATAAAATGACTTCTGTTTACGCTGGAGATTTTAATAAAAAACAATAAAAAAGGAAATTCCAAAATTGAGAAAATCCAAATTCCAACTTAAAGGAATTTGAATTCATAAAACCGAAATACATTTTATAATGTTATTTCGGTTTTTTTTATGCAGCTGGTAAAGTTTGGAATTTGGAATTTATCAAAATTGGAATTTAAACTTGCCTTTTAGATTTATTTTTTGGTTTTTAAGACAATTGTGTTAATAACTTAAGTGCTTTAAGTCGGAATTTTATGGGTATATACCTTGCGTTTTTATATATTTGCGTGTTAGACAGTAAATACATTTTTTAGAATAAATTATATGAGCGAAGAGATCAAGAAGAACAATTATTCAGCAGATAGTATTCAGGCATTAGAAGGAATGGAGCACGTAAGAATGCGTCCATCCATGTATATTGGAGATGTGGGAGTTCGAGGACTGCATCATTTGGTTTATGAAGTTGTTGATAACTCTATTGATGAGGCGATGGGCGGACATTGTGATACTATTGGTGTTGCAATTAATGAAGATGGTTCTATTACAGTTGAGGATAACGGACGTGGTATTCCAGTTGATTTACATAAAAAAGAAGGAGTTTCTGCACTTGAGGTTGTAATGACTAAAATTGGTGCCGGAGGTAAATTTGATAAAGATTCTTATAAAGTTTCCGGAGGACTTCACGGTGTTGGGGTTTCTGTAGTAAACGCACTTTCGGTTCACATGAAATCGACTGTTTTTAGAGATGGAAAAATCTATGAGCAGGAATATGAAAGAGGAAAATCATTATATCCGGTAAAACAAATCGGGGAAACAGATAAAAGAGGTACACGTCAGACTTTTTATCCTGATAATACAATCTTTACACAAACTACAGAGTTCTCTTATGATACCTTATCAGCACGTATGCGTGAGCTTTCTTTCTTAAACAAAGGAATCACAATTACGTTTACAGATAAAAGAGAAGTTGATGAAAAAGGCGAATTCAAAAGCGAAGTTTTTCATTCAGACGAAGGTCTTAAAGAATACATTCGTTATTTAGATGGAAACCGTGAGCCAATTATCTCTCACGTAATCAGCATGGATCACGAAAAAGGTGAAATTCCGGTTGAGGTTGCCTTAATTTATAATACAAGTTATACAGAGAATATTTTCTCTTACGTAAATAATATTAATACACACGAAGGAGGAACGCATTTACAAGGTTTTAGAAGTGGTTTAACAAGAACCCTTAAAAAATACGCAGATGCATCTGGAATGTTAGATAAATTGAAATTCGAAATTGCGGGAGATGATTTCCGTGAAGGATTAACAGCCATTATTTCGGTAAAAGTTGCTGAGCCTCAATTCGAAGGACAAACAAAAACTAAACTTGGAAACAGAGAAGTAGTTTCTCCGGTATCTCAGGCAGTTGGAGAAATGTTAGAGAATTATTTGGAGGAAAATCCAAATGATGCCCGAATCATTATTCAAAAAGTAATTTTAGCAGCTCAGGCACGTCACGCAGCGAAAAAAGCACGTGAAATGGTACAGCGTAAAACCGTTATGGGTGGCGGTGGATTGCCAGGAAAACTTTCAGATTGTTCTGAACAGGATCCTGCAAGATGTGAGGTTTACCTTGTCGAGGGAGATTCGGCTGGTGGAACAGCAAAACAAGGGCGTGACCGTAACTTTCAGGCGATTTTACCATTACGTGGTAAGATTTTGAATGTCGAGAAAGCGATGCATCATAAAGTGTTTGAAAACGAAGAGATTAGAAACATATTTACAGCTTTAGGAGTTACTGTAGGAACTGCAGAAGACAGCAAAGCCTTAAATCTTGAAAAACTAAGATATCATAAAGTAATCATCATGTGTGATGCCGATGTCGATGGTAGTCACATTTCTACCTTAATATTAACGTTCTTCTTCCGTTTCATGAAAGAACTAATTGAAGAAGGTCACGTTTATATCGCAGCACCACCTTTATACTTAGTTAAAAAAGGAAACAAAAAAGAATACGCATGGAATGATGTTCAGCGTGATCAGGCAAATGACAGAATGGGAGGAAGTGCAGCTATCCAGCGTTATAAAGGTCTTGGAGAGATGAACGCGGAGCAATTATGGGAAACTACAATGGATCCAAACTTCAGAACATTACGCCAGGTTACTATTGATAGTCTTGCAGAGGCAGATAGAGTATTTTCTATGTTAATGGGAGATGAAGTTCCGCCACGTAGAGAATTTATCGAGAAAAATGCAGTTTACGCAAATATCGATGCCTAATAAAAATTAACTTTCAATTCGTTTAATTGTTTAAATTTACTTAAACGATTAAACGAATTGTCATTTATAAAACAAACAAATAAATTAATAACCGATAAAGTATAAAATATGAAAGTTACCATTGTAGGAGCAGGAAATGTTGGAGCTACTTGTGCAGATGTTATTTCTTATAGAGGAATTGCCAGTGAAGTAGTGTTGTTGGATATTAAAGAAGGTTTTGCCGAAGGGAAAGCGTTGGATATCACACAATGCGCCACAAATACTGGGTTCAATACTAAAGTATCTGGTGTAACCAACGATTATTCTAAAACTGCCGGAAGTGATATAGTGGTTATTACATCAGGAATTCCGAGAAAACCAGGAATGACAAGGGAAGAATTAATTGGTATAAATGCCGGAATTGTAAAAACAGTTGCCGAAAATGTACTAAAATATTCTCCTGACACTATAATAGTTGTAGTTTCAAACCCAATGGATACTATGACTTATTTAGCTTTGAAAGCTACAGGATTACCAAAAAATAGAATTATAGGTATGGGAGGAGCTTTAGATAGTTCTCGTTTTAGAACGTATCTTTCTCTTGCTTTAGATAAGCCTGCTAATGATATTTCGGCGATGGTAATTGGAGGTCACGGTGATACCACTATGATTCCGTTAACACGTTTAGCATCTTATAACGGAATTCCGGTTTCGCAATTCCTTTCAGAAGAAGTACTTCAAAAAGTTGCTGCAGATACAATGGTAGGCGGTGCAACCCTTACAGGACTTTTAGGAACATCTGCATGGTATGCTCCGGGAGCTTCTGTTGCTTATTTAGTAGATAGTATCCTAAACGATCAAAAGAAAATGATTGCATGCTCTGTTTTCGTAGAAGGAGAGTATGGACAAAATGATATTTGTATAGGAGTGCCGTGTATAATTGGTAAAAACGGTATCGAAGAAATTGTAGATATTCATTTAAACGACCAGGAAAATGCTTTATTTGCCAAAAGTGCAGATGCAGTTCGTGGCATGAATGATGCTCTAAAATCGATTTTAGTATAATAAAAACAGGAAAAAAAGAAAAAGGCTGCACTTTTGCAGTCTTTTTTTTGAGATTAATTAATAAATAAATTGGTTAATGTTTTCGTTAATTATATATTTGCTCGATTTAAAAAAAATGTAGTAATTCGTGATCTCGATTTTTTAGTTTTAAAAACTCATGTCAGGGCTTATTTTTAGGGGATTTAAAACCAAAAACAAACATAAAACATAATTAATTTTTAGTAATAATGCAGAATAAAGGACTTATTAAATTTTTCGCAATTCTATTTGCATTGGTAAGTATTTACCAACTATCTTTCACTTTTGTGGCAAATAATGTCAAAAGTGAGGCTAAAGCTTTTGCAGGAGATAATCCTGATAAAGAGCTAAAATATTTAGATTCTATTGGTAAAGAAAAAGTGTTTAATCTTGGTTTTACTGACTTCACTTATAATGAAGTAAAAAACAAACAATTAAATAAAGGTCTTGACTTAGAAGGAGGAATCAACGTAATTCTTCAAATCTCTGTTAAAGACGTTTTAAAAGGATTAGCAAACAATTCTAAAAACCCGGTTTTTAATAAATCATTAGCTGATGCAACTGCAAATTTAGAAGGAAATAAGACCTATTTAAATAAATTTTTCGAAGCTTTTGAAGCAAACTCAAATGGAACTACAAAATTAGCTTCGCCAGACATCTTTGCAAACAGAAGTTTACAAGGTGAAGGTGGAATTGATTTCCAAATGACAGATGCACAAGCTCAAAAAGTAATCAAAAGAAAAGTTGATGAGTCTATCGAAAGTGCTTACAAAGTATTAAGAGAGCGTATCGACAAATTTGGTGTAACACAACCAAACATCCAAAAATTAGGAGAAACTGGAAGAATCTTAGTAGAACTTCCAGGTGCCAAAGATGTTGACAGGATTAAAAAATTATTAGGTGGAAAAGCTCAATTAGAGTTTTGGGAAACTTATAAAATTGAAGAAGTTGGTAACTTCTTAGTTGCTGCTAACGAAGCTTTAAAGAAAACTGAAGTTAAAAAAGTAGAAACTAAAACAGTTGCTAAAGATTCATTGAATGCTTTATTAACTGATGCTAAAGATTCAGTTGATACTAAAAAAGGAAACAATCCTTTATTTGACAAAATGATTACTCAAGGCGGCGGTCCGGTTTTAGGATACTTCGCTACAAAAGATACTGCAACAATCAATGCTTATTTCAAAAGACCAGAAATCAGAATTTTATTGGCTGCTGACCAACATTATGCAAAATTTGTATGGAGTAAACCAACAACTGTAAAAGATCCTAAAGCAAAAGATTTAGCAAGCGCTAAAGATATTGAAGCAGTTGAATTATATGCTTTAAAAGGTAACAGAGATAACGTACCAGCTATGAGTGGTGGTGTTGTAACTGATGCAAAAGATACTTTTGACCAAATGGGTAAACCAGCTGTTTCTATGCAAATGAACAGCCAGGGAGCTAAAGTTTGGGAAGAATTAACAGGAAGAGCTTTCTCTCAAAAAGGTTATATCGCTATTGTATTAGATAACATCGTATATTCTGCACCAGGTGTTACAAGTGGTCCTATTGCTGGAGGAAGATCTGAAATTACAGGTTCTTTTGATGTTGCTGAAACTAAAGATTTAGCTAACGTATTAAATGCAGGTAAATTACCAGCTTCTGCAGACATTATTCAATCTACTGTTGTTGGACCATCTTTAGGTCAGGCTGCAATTGATGCAGGAACAATTTCATCTGTATTAGGATTCTTATTAGTTTGTGTTTGGATGGTATTCTATTATGGTAAAGCTGGATGGTATGCAAACCTTGCTTTATTATTGAACTTACTTTTCTTATTCGGAATTATGGCAAGTTTTGGTTTTGTATTAACATTACCAGGTATTGCGGGTATCGTATTAACACTAGGTACTGCGGTAGATGCCAACATTATTATATATGAAAGAGCAAAAGAGGAATTACGTGAAGGTAAATCATTATCTGAAGCTGTAGCTGCATCTTACGGATGGCACGGTGCAATGCGTTCTATTATTGATGCAAACGTTACTCACGTTTTAACTGGAGCGATCTTATTTATCTTTGGAACAGGACCAATCAAAGGTTTTGCTTTAACATTACTTATTGGTATCGTAACTTCATTGTTTACTTCTATCTTTATTGCTAGAATTTTCATTGACAGAAACATTGCTGGAAAAGGGGATTTAACTTTCTCTACAAATATTACTAAAAACTGGTTTACTAATTTCCACTTTGACTTTATTAAAATCAAAAAATTCACTTATATCTTCTCTTCAATTGTAGTTGTTGTAAGTTTAATTTCTATCTTCTTCGTTAACGGATTAGATGAAGGTGTTGATTTTGTTGGAGGTAGAACTTTCCAGGTTAAATTTGAAAAACCGATTGATGCAACTGTAGTATCAGATGAATTATCTGCTGAATTCGGAACTCCGGTTGAAGCTAAAATTTTAGGTGATGATGATCAATTGAAAATCACAACTAAATATAAAATTAAAGAAGACGGTGTTGCTATCGATGAAGAAGTAAACCAAAAATTATACAAAGGATTACAAAAGTATTTCCCAAATACAACTTACGATAAATTCATCAACTCTTTTGACGGTAAAAAAGTTGGAGTATTACAAGCTTCTAAAGTTGGAGCTTCTATCTCTGAAGATATCAAAACAAACTCATACTGGGCAGTTCTTGGAGCAATGGCAGTTATTTTCTTATACTTAATGATCTCTTTCCGTAAATGGCAGTATTCATTAGGTGCAATTGCAGCTGTTGCGCACGACGTAATCTTCGTATTAGGAATTTACTCTTTATGTTATAAATTCATGCCATTCCACATGGAAATGGATCAGCACTTTATTGCAGCGATTCTTACCGTAATTGGTTACTCTATGAACGATACTGTAATTGTATTTGATAGAATTAGAGAATTTATCATCGGAAATCGTAAAGGTACTTTCGAAGATATCGTAAACGCTTCTATTAACACTACATTATCTAGAACATTGAATACTTCATTAATGATGATTATCGTATTATTAACGATGTTTATCTTCGGTGGAGAATCAATCAGAGGATTTATCTTTGCCATGTTAATTGGTATTATTGTGGGTACTTATTCATCATTATTTATCGCTACACCAGTATTGGTTGACTCGATTTCTTCTGCTGATAAACACACAATCGAAGACAAGCATAATAAAGCATAATAAAGCATAATAAAGCATAATAAAGCATAATAAAGCATAATTAATTGCTTAAATTATATAAAAAAGATCCGGTGAAAGCTGGATCTTTTTTTTTGTATTATATTTAATGAACTTTAAAATGATTTATGGGTAGAAAATTACTTTTATGTTTATTGCTTTTTTTTAGCGTATCAAGAATTACTGCGCAAAAAGATAACGATAACTCGCGATTCTCTATTGGTTTTAATTATGGTTTTGGAAGTGAATTTAATAATAAAGATTACACTTTTGAAAATCACTTTTATAAAGCGCAGTTATATTATAAATTGAAAGAGAGAAAACATTTTCAATATGAAATACTGGTTCAGCCCGAAATTAATTTTGCCAAACATCAATTGTTGAATTTCTATTTTGTGAAGCCTGAAACTTCGGATTATCAAGAGAAAAGAGATAGATATACGCAGTTAAAAGATGTTCGTGAGTATGTACTGAATTTTGGTTTTTTAATTCGGAAACCAATCAATAAAAATTGCTCCTTTTATGTTTTGGGAAGTGTGGGTCCAATGATTACGGATACAGAAACCGAAAGGATGTCTAAAGGTTTTGCTTTTGCAGATGTTTTAGCGCTTGATTTTTCTTTTAGGGTACAGAAGATCCAATTTGATATTCGTCCTGAATTACGGCACGTTTCTAATGCAGGATTGAGTAGTACAAATGCGGGTTACAATACTAAAAATATAGAATTTGGAATTTCATATCCACTATAAAAAAAAGTCCAGTATTTCTAAATACTGGACTTTTTATATTTTAAGGCTCTTATTTAATTATTAAGAAGTCGCTAAAGGATTTCTTTGCGCTCTAATAATAAAGAAAAGACCAATTATAATAAAAGGAATACTTAACCATTGCCCGGTTGAGAATAAACCTAATTCTTCTTCAATACCTCCCTGGCTTTCTTTTACAAATTCAACGATAAATCGAACTACAAATAAAAGAACTAAAAATAATCCGAATAAGTATCCTGATTTAAGTCTTGCGTTAGTTTTCCAATACAAGAAATATAAAATGGCAAATACAAAAATGTAGCAAAAAGCTTCATATAATTGCGTTGGATGTTTTGCAGGAACCTGTGCTAATAAATCAGCAAATTTAGGATCTGTTGCTATTGCATTATAAGCTTCTTTTGGATTTGCGATTTGAGTCGCATTTACTGCTTCTGCCTTGCTGAATTTATCATGTAAAAAACGGATTCCAAAAGCCGATGTAGTTTCATGTCCAATAATCTCAGAATTGAAAAAATTCCCTAAGCGAACAAAAATGGCACCGCTTGCAACTGGAATTACAACTCGATCTAAAATCCATAATAACGGACGTTTTAAAATCATTTTGCTGTAATAATACATTGCAAAAATGATTGCAATAGCTGCGCCATGACTAGCTAAACCTTGAAAACCTGTAAATTCAAATTTTGGTTCGAATTTGAATGGTAAAAAGATTTCCAGTAAATGGTTTCTGAAATATTCCCAGTCATAAAAGAAAACATGTCCTAAACGAGCTCCTATTAACGTTGCTAAAACAGTCCAGACAAATAGTGAGTCTAATTTGTCTAAAGATTCATGTTCGCGTTCGAAAATCTTTTTCATTAGGAACCATCCTAAACCAAAAGCGATTACGAACATTAAACTGTAATAACGAATCATAAAAAATCCTAAATCTATTCCTTCTGAAGGATTCCAAACGATGTTTAAAGGCTGTGTCATATAGTGTAATGTTTTTTTATATGTTGTAAAAATAAATATTAAATGTGGAGCAAGTCTTTATAAAAAGTTAATGTTTATGTGAACATTTCTTCTCAGGAACGGGATCATAACCAGTTCTTCCCCAAGGATGACAGCTTAAAATTCGTTTCATTCCTAAATATCCTCCGTAAAATAATCCGTGCATTTGCAATGCCTGAATCATATACGTTGAACAAGTAGGTTCAAACCTGCATGACGCAGGTGTAAAAGGTGAAATCGCAGTTTGGTAAAAGCGTACTAACAAAACAAATGGTGTAATGACTTTCATGATTTATTAGAATTTTCAGTTTTATATAGAAAAACTAGTTCCTTCTTTACCGTCTTTTAGCTGAATTCCTAAAGCAATTAACTGATCACGAATTTGATCTGAAAGAGCGAAATTTTTATCTGCTCTCGCTTGATTTCTCATTCCGATAAGCATGTTTACAACACCTTCTAATTTGTCATTATTGCTGTCAGCAGCTTTCTCATCGCTTAAGCCTAAAACATCGAAAACAAAAGCATTAATAGCTGTCGAAAATAATTTTAGATCTTCAGCAGAAATAGTTTCTTTTCCTTCTTTTAATAAATTGATGTAACGAACACCTTCAAATAACTGCGCAATTAAAATTGGCGTGTTAAAATCGTCGTTCATTGCATCATAACAAGCTTGTTTCCATGCAGAAAAATCAACAGAACTTGAAGAACCGGCTGTTATTGTTGGCAATGCATCAAGAGCTTCTATTAATCTTTTATATCCTTTTTCAGCTGCTGTAATGGCATCATCAGAGAAATCTAAAATACTTCTGTAATGCGCTTGCAGCATAAAAAATCTAGTTACTGAAGCAGAAAAAGCTTTGCTTAAAATAGTATTATCCCCGCTTAGAATCTCTCCCGGTAAAATATTATTTCCGGTAGATTTTGCCATTTTCTTTCCGTTAAGCGTAAGCATGTTGGCGTGCATCCAGTAATTTACCGGCGATTGTCCTGTGCAAGCTTCATTTTGAGCGATTTCACATTCGTGGTGTGGAAATTTTAAATCCATTCCGCCTCCGTGAATGTCGAAATGATTTCCTAAATATTTAGTGCTCATTGCAGTACATTCTAAGTGCCAGCCCGGGAAACCATCGCTCCAAGGAGAAGGCCATCTCATGATATGTTCTGGTTCGGCTTTTTTCCAAAGTGCGAAATCCTGCGGATTTCTTTTGTCCGACTGTCCATCAAGATCACGGGTGTTGGCAAGCATATCTTCAATATTTCTGCCGCTTAAAACTCCGTAATTATTAGTTTCGTTGTATTTTACAACATCAAAATAAACAGATCCGTTGGCAACATAACCAATCCCGGTATCAATGATTTTTTTAATGATTTCGATTTGCTCAATAATATGTCCGGTTGCAGTTGGCTCAATACTTGGAGGTAAAAAGTTGAAGGCTTTTAGAATATCATGAAAGTCAACAGTATATCGCTGAACAACTTCCATTGGTTCTAACTGTTCTAAACGTGCTTTTTTAGCAATTTTATCCTCACCTTCATCAACATCATCTACAATATGACCAACATCGGTAATATTACGAACATAACGAACTTTGTAATCCAGATGTAAAAAATACCTGAAAATCACGTCAAAAGACATAAAAGTCCTTACGTTTCCTAAATGCACATTGCTATAAACCGTTGGTCCGCAAACATACATTCCAACATTTCCTTCATGGATTGGTTTGAAATTTTCTTTTTCACCCGAAAGTGAATTGTATATTTTTAGTGGCTGACTGCTATATAGTGGCATAATTTTTTAATGATTTTTTTAGGAGCTATTCCTGCAGTCCGCTGTATCTTTTATCTCGTAATGACAAGACCATAAAAATACCGCTTCCATAAGGGCTAGACCATAAATATAATAGAAATATCGTAAAAAATTAGAACTGAGTATCTAATTTAATATAGTCAAGAAACTCTCTTTTTGTTTGAGGATCTTTGAATTTTCCGCCAAATTCAGAAGTTACTGTACTGCTTTCAATATCTTTAATTCCTCTTGAGTTCACACAAAGGTGTTTCGCATCAATAACGCACGCAACATCTTCCGTTCCTAAAGCTTTTTGAAGTTCCTGAACAATCTGCATTGTTAAACGCTCCTGAACCTGAGGTCTTTTAGCATAATATTCAACAATACGGTTCATTTTTGATAAACCAATAACTCTTCCACTTGAAATATAAGCAACGTGAGCACGCCCTATAATTGGCAGTAAATGGTGTTCGCAAGTAGAATAAACAGTAATGTTTTTTTCTACTAACATTTCACCGTATTTGTAATTATTGTCAAAAGTTGAAGCTTTTGGCTGTTTTGCAGGGTTTAAACCACCAAAAATCTCTTTTACAAACATTTTGGCTACTCGGTTTGGAGTACCTTTTATGCTGTCGTCTGTCAAATCCATTCCCAGCGTTTGCAGAATGTTTTCAACATCTTTTTTAATTTTTTCTATTTTTTCTTCATCAGTTATGTCAAATGCGTCCGCTCTTAGAGGGTTTTTTGCATTACTGCTGAAATGACTGTCACCTATTTCGTCTAAAAAATCTTCGTTATTTATCATTAAAAACTACTATTATAATGGGTATATCTTTTTAAGGCGGTAAAGATAATTAATAAATAGGAAACCTTTTCTATGGTTTTTACTATTTAATTGATCCTTTTTGGATATAATTTAAAATTGGTCTAATTGTATGACTTCTTTAAAAGACAAAAGACAATAACACAAATGGCTATTGTCTTTTGAAAGTTTAAGTTTGGTTTGCTTTTTATTTGCTGTTGTATACCAAAAGTGCTTCTTTTAAGATATTTACAGCAGTAATTAAGTCTTTTTTGTTTAAAACATACGCAATTCGAACCTGATTCAATCCCATTCCAGGAGTTGAATAAAATCCTTTTGCAGGAGCAATCATTACTGTTTCGCCATTTAAGTCGTAACTTTCTAAAAGCCATTGAGCAAAATCATCAGAATCTGCAATAGGTAACTCAGCAATACAGTAAAAGGCTCCTTTTGGTTTAGTTACAACTACACCTTCAATTTTATTTAATTCTGAAATTAAAGTATCTCGACGTTCTTTATATTCTCCAATTACTTCATCAAAATAACTTTGAGGCGTGTCAATTGCAGCTTCACATGCAATCTGCTCAATTGTTGGCGGGCTTAAACGCGCCTGAGCAAATTTCATTACTGTTGCCAGTACTTCCTTGTTTTTAGTAATCAAGCATCCAATTCTTGCTCCGCACATACTGTAGCGTTTTGAAACTGAATCGACCATGATTACGTTTTGTTGTACATCTTCTAAATTCATAACTGAATAGTGTACATCATCTCCATCATACAAAAACTCACGATATACTTCGTCAGCAATTAAGTATAAGTCGTATTTTTTAATTAAACCTGCTAATTGTTTAATTTCAGCTTCTGAATATAAATATCCGGTTGGATTACCCGGATTACAAATTAAAATTGCTTTTGTTTTTGGTGTAATCAACTTTTCGACTTCTTCAATACTTGGCAAAGCAAATGCCATTTCGATAGTCGAAACAAGAGGAATTACGGTTGCACTTGTAGAAGAGGCAAACGCGTGATAATTAGCATAAAAAGGCTCTGGAATAATGATTTCATCTCCAGGGTCTGTAATTGTGGCCAGTGCAAATAAAAGGGCTTCAGAGCCACCAGTTGTAACAATGATGTCTTCTGAGTTAACATTTACATTTTGGCGTTGGTAAAATTTTGCTAATTTTTTTCTGTAGCTTTCATATCCGGCTGACGGACTGTATTCTATAATACTTAAATCAATATTTTTTACCGCCTCGATGGCCACTTCGGGTGTCTTGATATCCGGTTGACCAATGTTTAAGTGATACACTTTGTGTCCTTTTTGCTTTGCTAAATCTGCATAAGGAGCAAGCTTGCGTATCGGTGATTCGGGCATGTTTCTGCCTTTGCTTGAAATTGTTGGCATGAGATTTTTTATTGAAGTGCAAAAATGCATTTTTTTTTCGAATTTAACGTAAACAATGCATAGACTTATAAAAATCTAACAATAATAAATATATTTACTAATTTTATAATAAAATATTGTCAATGAAAAAATATATTGTGTTGTTTTTTGGGTTATTGTTACCTTTTTGTGTAAAATCTCAGGATAGTTTTATTATCCAAAATAATAAAAAAAAGGCTGTAATCCCTTTTAAATTGATAAATAACCTCATTTTTATTCCAATTAAAGTAAACGGAATCGAATTGAATTTCTTATTAGATTCCGGCGTCGAAGAAACTATTTTATTTAGTATGGATGAAATGCAGGAGGTTAAATTTAATAACGTTGAAAAAATCAGACTTAGAGGATTAGGATCTGAAAGTGAAATTGAAGGACTTAAATCGACAAAAAATACTTTTGAAACACACGGATTAAGATCTGATAATCATATGTTGTTTGTGATTTTAGATCAGAGTTTTAATCTTTCGTCACATATTGGTATTCCGGTAAATGGAATTATTGGGCATAAATTCTTTAAAAATAATATTGTAGAAGTTAATTATGAAAAGCGAAAAATTATTGTGCATTCAAATAATGAATCTATTAGAAAAAAATTAGATAAAAAATTTAAAGCAATACCTATTACAATTGAAAAATCTAAGCCTTATATTTACACAACTGCAGTTGTAGATGATGAAGAAATTCCGGCAAAATTATTAATTGATATTGGTAATAGTGATGCTTTTTGGATTTTTGAAAACAATAAAATAAAACTCCCGAAGAGAAATTTTCCTGATTTTCTAGGAAAAGGTTTTAGCGGTGATATTGAAGGGCATCGTGCAAGAATTCAAAAATTTATAATTGATGAATTTGAATTTAAGAAACCAATTGTAGCTTTTCCAGATTCGACATCTATTAAAAATGTAAAGATGGTTCCGGACCGTATTGGTTCTGTTGGCGGAGAAATCTTAAAGCGTTTTACAGTAGTTTTAGATTATGCAGATAAAAAGTTGTACCTTAAAAAAAATCACAAGTTTAAAGATCCTTTTACTTATAATAAAAGTGGAATTACAATCCAGCACAATGGACTGCAATGGGTTCAGGAAACTGTTCATTTGGAAACTGTAAAGGTTGCTGCATCACTAAATGAAGGAGAACCAAACCAAAATAACGGGGGGAATTTTAGATATAAATTTTCTTTGAAACCTGTTTATGAGATTGTCAATATTAGAAAACAATCTGCAGCAGAAAAATGCGGATTGCAAAAAGGAGATATTATAACCTCCATAAATGGTGAACGGCCTTATAAATATTCGTTGCAGCAAATTAACCAGCTTTTGAAATCAGAAGAAGATAAATGGATTAATCTTGAAGTAGAGCGTAACAGTCTGATTTTGAAGTTTAGATTTAAACTCGAAGATGAGTTGTAAATTATGGATTATGATTCTTTAAATTTTTTAGATTAAAAGTTTTGTTTCATTAATGATTTTTAAAATTGTTTGAATTTTGTGAAAAAATAAGTGTTAAAACTACTTTTTTGTTTAACAAACATTAATAATTTATTAAGTTTATCAAAAAATAGCAGTTTATGGCCAAAAAATACAATGATTTCTTACGTATAATTTTATTTTTTGTTTTTTTATCATTTTTACCTCAAATAGTAAATGCTCAATGTGCAGGGAATGACGCTGCTTTCACTGTTTGTGATATTCCAGATCCTGCCAATCAATCTATAGATTTATTTTCTTTACTAGGATCAGCAACTCCTGGAGGTGTTTGGAATGATGATAATAGCTCAGGTGGTTTAAGTACTGCCACTGGCATTTTAAATGCACATACAATTCGCCAAAGTGGAATTTATCGGTATACATATACAGTAAGCGGTGTTAGTGGCTGTGTTGATAATTCAGCTACAGTAATAGTCACTATTGGAGGATACGCAGGAAAACCGTCTCCTACGGCAACAGTTTGTAGTGAAGATACTCCATTTAATCTTTTCCAAGCTTTTGATAGTGCTTATTTAGGACCGCATTCTAATGGTCAATGGCATAACGACAGTACAAATCAAAATATATCAGGCTCATCTGTTAATATTAAAGATCTAGAGGGGACTTACCAGTTTACTTATACAATGCCGGCTATAGGTTCTTGTCCTTCGCCTGCTGCTTCAACAGTATTTATAACAGTTTTCCAAGCACCAAAATCAGGTGATTCTCAAAGATTAACATTATGTGCTAGTAATGGTTTGTCAGCATACAGAAATCATGATTTATTTAATTTAATTTCAGGACAGGATCCAGGAGGAACGTGGGTAGATAATAGTAATACAGGTGAACTTAGTTTTAAAGGCGACCATGAAGTTGATATAGAAAAAATATATAATAGCATGGGTTCTAATGAATATAGCTTTTCTTATAGAGTCAATTCATCAAATCCTATTTGCCCAAATAAGCAGACAACAGTTGTAATCAGACTTGAAGAAAAACTTGATTTTACCGGAGCAATTTTAGAGGTTAACTCTGATATATGTGAAAGTGAAATACCAACAGCAAATTATACTGTTACTATTACAAGAGGGCCAGCAAATATTCCAAATGGGAGTTATTATGTTAGATATAGTGTTTCAGGACCAAGAGCAACGACAGAAACAGCTTTAGCAAATTTCAGTAACGGAGTTCTTATTTTTCCAATAAGACCAGATTTTTTTCAACAAGCTGGAAAATTTACTGTAACCATATTAGATATTTATGCCTTTAATAGTCAAAGATCCTGTACTAATACTATCAATAATTTATCAGATGATTTAATTATTTATCCTATTCCAGACCTACAAGGAGCAGCCATTACTCCTGCAGTAACTTGTCAAAATCAAGATGCCTTAATTCAGATAACAAATGCAACAAAGCTGGCAGATGGAGATTATGATATAGTGTATAAATTATCTGGGGCAACAAATGTTTCTTCACAAGTTGCAAGAATTACCGTTGTGGGAGGAAATGCAACCTTCGTTGTACCGGAAATATTTAACTCAAGAAGCGGTACCTCTATTGTAACCATTACAGCAATTACACATGTAGTTTCGCAATGCGTTAATGCAGCCAATTTATCAGGTGAGATTCTGATTAATCCTCTGCCAAATGGATCGCTTTTAAGATTGCAGATTCAAAATGTATGTTTTGGTGAAGAAGTAAAAGTAAACGTCTCTGGTTTTCAGACTTTGACAGACGTTACTTTGTCTTATAAACTTTCGGGAAGTAACATTTCTAATGTAGAAACGATTGTTTTAAATCCAGTGGATGGAAGTTCTAGTTTTATAATTCCGTCAAGCTTGCTGGTAAACTCTGGTTCAACAACAATTTCTATTATTAAAATAAAGAATAATATCACCACTTGTGAAAGTGATGTAACGGGAATATCAGCTGCTTTTATGCTAAATCCAATTCCAGCAGCGCCATCAGTAAACAATCAGGAATTTTGTAAAAGAGATCAAGCTACTATTGCAAATTTACAGCCTCAGGGAGCTCAATATAAATGGTATATTTCTGCAACTGAAGTTACACCTCTTCCAAATACATATGTTTTAAAATCTGAAGATTATTTTGTTAAGGAAACTTCTGCTGCTGGTTGTGTATCTCCTGCAACGCAAATTACTGTAACTATCAACGATGTACCAGCGCCAACTTTAAACCAAGACGGGCAAAACTTTTGCGGCTTAGACAATCCAACAATTCTTGATTTATCAAATAATACAGGATCACCTTCAACTGTTGTTTGGTATGACGCACCAAATAATGGAAACTTGCTTTCGGCTTCAACTCCTTTAGTAGATAAAGCAACTTATTATGGGTTTGATTTTTCGCCGACACAAAATTGTGTTTCACAAGAAAATATTGCCGTTACGGTTTCATTAATAGTTTGTGATTCTCCGGAATATACATTTTTTGTTCCCGACGGATTTTCGCCAAACGGAGACGGAATTAACGACACTTTCACTATTCCGGACATCGATTTTTTATACCCAAATTATTCACTGGAAATTTTTAACAGATATGGAAACGGAATGTATAAAGGCTTTAAAAATAAGCCGGCATGGGATGGAATAAATTACGAACAAAGTGGAATTGGCGGCGGAATAGCACCAAACGGAGTATATTTTTACATTCTCTATTTTAATAAAGACAATAGACCTCCTCAACAAGGGCGTCTTTATTTAAATCGATAATTTTTAATATAAATTTCAAATGAAAAAAATAATACTCTATATAACTTTCTTCTTCTATATAACATCAGTTTCTGCACAGCAGGATCCTGAATACACGCATTATATGTACAACATGAGTGTGGTGAATCCGGCATATGCAACTGGAGTTCCTGCTATGATGAATTTTGGTGGATTGTACAGAACACAATGGGTTGGTGCAGTAGGCGCTCCAAAAACTTTTACCTTTTTTGGTCACACAGCGATTTCAGATAAAGTTGAAGCCGGACTCTCTTTTATATCAGATGATATTGGTGATGGTGCTAAAAAAGAAAATAATATTTATGCTGATTTTGCATACGTTCTAAAGTTAGGAGGAAAAAATAAACTTTCTCTTGGTCTAAAAGCCGGATTATCATCAATGCAAACCAATTTTAATGGATTTAAGTTTAATGATCCTGCGACAGATATGGCTTTCGCCGAAAACATAAATGCAACAAAACCTAACATTGGAGTTGGAGCTTATTATTTTAGAGATAATCTATATGTAGGACTTTCAGTTCCTAACTTATTGAAGACGAAATATATTGAAGAAAAATCAGGAGTAAATGCTTTTGGAGCTGAAAACATTCACACTTTCCTAACCGCAGGATATGTTTTCCAAGTAAATGATATGTGGAAAGTGAAACCTGCATTTATGACAAAATTCGTAAAAGGTGCGCCCATCTCAATAGATCTAACAGCTAATGTTTTGTATAATGAAAAATTTGAACTTGGTGCAGCTTATAGAGTTGACGATTCGGTAAGTGCTTTGTTTAATTTTAATGTAACACCTACTTTAAGAGTTGGTTACGCTTATGATTATACATTAACAAATTTAGGTCAGTTTAATTCGGGAACACACGAAATCATGCTGCTTTTTGATTTGGATTTATTAGGTAAAGGATTTGATAAATCACCAAGATTCTTCTAAAATGAAAAATATGAAAAAACTACTCGTTATTATATTCGTATTTTCAATACAGTTTATAAATGCCCAGGATCAGGAATTGATTAGAGCAAAGAAATTCTTTGATAGAACTTACTACAGCGAAGCTATTGTTTTATATGAAAAATTAGCCGAAGAAAAACCATCTCAGGAAGTAATAAAAAACCTTGCCGATTCTTATTATTATACAAATGATTTAGTAAAAGCACAGCGCTATTATCGTCTTTTGATTCAAAATTATAATGACAATTTAGACAGGGAATATTATTTTAGATACGCACAAACTCTAAAAGCTACAAATGCATACAATGATGCAAATACTGTTTTAAAAGAATATTATGCAAAATCATCAAATCCCGAAGATGCAGTAAATTACGAAAAAGACGTAAAAACTCTAGAAAATGTTTCGGCAATTGGAAAAAGATTTGAAATTAAAAATCTTACAATAAATACACCAAATTCTGAGTTTGGAGCAGTTAAATACAAAGACAATTTAGTTTTTGCAGGCGTTAAATTGAAGCCGGGAATATTCGATAAAAAATTTAAATGGGATGGCGAAGCCTATTTAAATCTGGTTACAGTTCCGCTAAAAAATATTAATGCAGCAGATTCTATTACGCATTATTTTGCCAAGGAATTAAAAACCGGAATGCACGAATCAAATGCCATTTTTACCAAAGATGGAAAAACAATTTACTTTACCAGAAATAATTCTAAAAACGGAAAGAAAAAGAAAGACGACAAGAAAATTTCAAATCTTCAAATTTTTAAGGCTGAATTAGTTGACGGAAAATGGACGAATATCACATCGCTTCCGTTTAATAGTGCAAATTATTCCGTAGAACATCCAGTACTTAGTGCTGATGAAAAAGTATTGTATTTTGCTTCAGATATGCCAGGTTCTATAGGCTCTTTTGATATTTATTCGGTAAACATAAATAAAGGTGCATTTGATACTCCAAAGAATTTAGGTCCCGAAATTAATACAAATAAAAGAGAACAATTTCCTTTTGCTTCCGCAGATAATAAACTTTACTTTTCTTCTGACGGGCATTTAGGTTACGGATCTTTGGATGTTTTTGTTTCTGAAATAAACGGAAATGAATATTCAAAACCAATAAATATAGGACTTCCGTTAAACTCAAACTTAGATGATTTTGCATTTAATATCGATTCGGAAACTAAAGAAGGATATTTTGCATCAAATAGAGAAGGAGGAAAGGGCGGCGACGATATTTATCAATTTAAAGAAACTAAAGATTTAATTGTTGAAGATTGTCATCAGTTAATTACAGGTATTATTACAGATATCGACACTAAATTGGTTTTAGATAATGCAACCGTAATACTGCAGGATTCAAATAATAAAACCCTGAATACAGCAACAACTTCTGCAGACGGAAAGTTTAGTTTTAGAGTTCCTTGCGAAGCTTCGTATAAAGTTTCGGCTTTTAAAGAAAAATATACAAATGAATCTAAAACGGTAACTTTAGATAATATCAGAGATAAAGAAAATGATGCATCTTTAGCATTAAAATCTTTGGAAAAAATTAAACTCGAAGAAAAAGAAAATGCTGAAAAGAAAAGACAACAGGAAATTATTATAGAAGAAGAAAACAAGAAAAAAGAAGTTCTTGCCGCTGTCGAATTAAAGCAGAAAGAGAAAAAAGCAAAAGAAGCTGAAATCGCTGCTGCAGAAGTCAAAAAGAACGAAAAAGTAAAACAAATTTTAGAGCAGGAAAAAGATGTTGTAAGAGATAAAGATCGTTTAATTATCAAAACAGATCCAATTTATTTTGATTACAATATGTGGTACATTCGTAAAGAATCAAAAGTTGTTTTAGGAAGAGTTGTGGCACTGATGAATAAATATCCGGGAATGGTAATCGAAATTGGTTCGCATACAGATTCTCGTGGAAATGCAAAATTCAATGAAAATTTATCTCAAAAGAGAGCCAATTCGACCAGAGAATTTATCATACAATCCGGAATTGATGCCAAAAGGGTTTCTGCTAAAGGCTACGGAGAATCGGTGCCAATTATAAAATGTAAAACCGATCATGCATGCTCTGAAGAAGAACATGAATTAAATAGAAGATCTGAATTTGTGATTAAGAATTTATAAATTCTGTGAAAACAAATAATTTAATTGAGAAGCCTTTATTTTGGCTTCTTTTTTATTTAATTTTATAAAATAACCTTGAAACAAAATATTGAAATATGAAAAACCTAGTTTTACCTTGTCTGGTAGTTATCTGCATTGGATTTCAAAGCTGTAAAAATGAAGAAAAACAAAAACAAGCTGAAGCAGCAAAAGCTGAATCTGAAATAGTTGTAAAAACGGAGTGTTATCAGGCCATATATGAAAAAGATACTCTTCAATTAAAGCTGAACACTTTAAAAAATGGAAAATTAAGTGGAAATATGATTATGAAAGTTGCGCCTTCAACTGTAAGAACGGGTGAAATTAAAGGCGAATTTCATGGAGATACTTTATTTGCTGATTATACTTTTAAGGATTTAGCAACTAAAGACAAAACATTTAAAAACCCAATGGCTTTTTTAAAGAAAGACAAACAGCTTATTTTAGGAAACGGAACAATGCAGACCACAATGGGAGTTACTTACTTAGTAAAAGACCAGCCAATTGATTTTGATCGTGTAAAATATAAATTTGATGCAGCTGAATGTGCTGTGAAAACAGAAAAATAGCCACAATATTGTCATTTCGACGAAGGAGAAATCTCCGCGAGAAGCTCGACAAAGATTGGATACTAGTTGCGAGTTACTTGCGGAGATTTCTCCTTCGTCGAAATGACAAAATCATCAAAACGTGACTTTAATTCATCATAAAAAAAGCCGTTTCTAAATTTAAGAAACGGCTTTTACTATTTATTAGATTTTATTTTTGTTATAAAACTTCACCTTTAATTTTTAAGGCAACACGCCCATCAGGATAGTTTACAGCATTGGTTTCAACCGTAATTGTTTTACGAATTGGACCGACAGCCATGTTATATTTAACATCGATTTTTCCTTTTTTACCAGGCATTACAGCTGCTGCAGGTTTTGTAACAACTATAGAACTAACGGTCGATTCTGCACCAATAATTAACAGTGGCGCATCGCCGGTGTTAGTGAACTCAAAGGAGCGAACTCCATTATCAGTCTTAGAAATTTTTCCATAATCAATTGTATTGTCCGGGGCTGCAAATTCAATTTTTGGGCCATTTTGTGCATAACCTATTGCGCTAAACAATACGACTGCAATAAAAGAGGCAACATTTTTCATCTTGAAATTATTTTTAAGTTGTAAGTAAATATACATTCTTTTAATTAACACACAAATTATTAATTCGCTTTTTATAGTGTACTTAATTATTTACTTTTGCTGTCAATTACAATTACAAAAATTGAACCAAAGTTTTTAGTTTATTTGTTTAAGAGTTTAATCCTTTAACCGAACCACTCGGAAAGATTGAATAAATAAACAAATTGACCATTAAACGAATTAACGATTAAAACAACCTATTTAAATGACAATTCCAGCACAATTTGACGCTAAGACGATTGAGAACAAATGGTATGATTACTGGATGAAAAACAACTATTTTCATTCAGAACCAGATCATAGAACGCCGTATACTATTGTAATTCCGCCTCCAAACGTCACTGGTGTCTTGCATATGGGACATATGTTGAATAATACTATTCAGGATGTTTTAATTCGTAGAGCACGTTTAAAAGGTTTCAATGCCTGCTGGGTTCCGGGAACGGATCACGCCTCTATTGCAACTGAAGCAAAAGTAGTAGCAAAACTAAAAGCAGAAGGAATTAATAAAAACGATTTAACTCGTGAAGAATTCCTAAAACATGCTTGGGAATGGACAGATAAATATGGGGGTGTAATTTTAGATCAGCTTAAAAAACTTGGAGCTTCATGCGATTGGGAACGTACTAAATTTACGATGGATCCAGATATGTCTGCATCCGTAATTCGTTCTTTTGTTGATTTATACAACAAAGGTTTGATCTATAGAGGATATAGAATGGTAAACTGGGATCCGGAAGCAAAAACGACTTTATCTGATGAAGAAGTTATTTATGAAGAACAACAAGGAAAATTATTTTTCTTAAAATATAAAATCGAAGGAACTGAGGAATTTTTGACCATTGCCACAACTCGTCCGGAAACAATTTTTGGAGATACAGCAATTTGTATCAATCCAAACGATGAGCGTTTTACACATTTAAAAGGTAAAAGCGCCATCGTTCCTATTTGCGGCCGTGTAATTCCAATTATTGAAGATGAGTATGTAGATGTTGAATTCGGAACAGGATGTTTAAAAGTAACTCCTGCACACGATATGAACGATAAAACCTTAGGAGAAAAACACAATCTTGAAATCGTTGATATTTTTAATGAAGATGCTACATTAAATAGCTTCGGATTGCATTATCAAGGAAAAGATCGTTTTGTAGTTCGTACTGAAATTGCAAAAGAACTGGAAGAAATTGGAGCTTTGGCGAAGACCGAAATCCACTTAAATAAAGTAGGAACATCTGAAAGAACTAAAGCTGTAATCGAACCAAGATTATCAGATCAATGGTTTTTGAAAATGGAAGAATTGGTAAAACCAGCGATTAAATCAGTTTTAGAAACAGGAGATATTAAATTACATCCAAAACGTTTTGAAAACACTTATGCGCATTGGTTAAACAACATTCGCGATTGGAATATTTCTCGTCAATTATGGTGGGGACAACAAATTCCGGCTTATTATTACGGAGACGGAAAAGAAGATTTCGTAGTTGCAGAAAATATTGAAGACGCTTTAAAATTAGCACAAGAAAAAACTAACAATCAACAATTAACAATTAATAACCTAACACAGGATGTTGATGCATTAGATACTTGGTTTTCTTCCTGGTTATGGCCAATGTCAGTTTTTGGTGGAATCATGGATCCTGAAAGTGCAGATTATAAATATTATTATCCAACAAACGACTTAGTTACAGGACCGGATATTTTATTTTTCTGGGTTGCCAGAATGATTATTGCAGGTTACGAATATGCAGGTGAAAAACCTTTTACAAATGTATATTTGACTGGTTTAGTTCGTGACAAACAACGTCGTAAAATGTCTAAATCATTAGGAAATTCTCCTGATCCTTTAGATTTGATTGATAAATTTGGTGCCGATGGTGTTCGTGTAGGATTGCTTTTAAGCGCTTCTGCAGGAAACGATATTATGTTTGATGAAGAATTATGCCTTCAGGGAAAATCGTTCACAAATAAAATCTGGAATGCCTTCAAATTAATTAAAGGATGGGAAGTTTCAGAAACAATTCCGCAGCCGGAATCATCAAAAGTGGCGATCGAATGGTACGAAGCAAAATTACAGCAGACTTTAGTTGACATTGAAGATAATTTTGAGAAATACAGAATTTCAGATTCTCTTATGGCAATCTATAAATTAGTTTGGGATGATTTCTGTTCTTGGTTCTTAGAAATGATCAAGCCAGCGTATCAACAACCAATTGATAAAGTAACGTTTGATAAAGCAATCGAAATGTTAGAAAGTAATTTAAAATTACTTCACCCATTTATGCCTTTCTTAACGGAAGAAATTTGGCAGTTAATTGCTGACAGAACTCCGGAAGAAGCTTTAATCGTTTCAACTTGGCCAGAATTAAAACCATTCAATGCTAGTTTAATTTCTGATTTTGATAATATTACAGAAGTAATTTCTGGAATTAGAACTATCAGAAAAGACAAAAATATTCCATTTAAAGATACTATCGAATTAAAAGCAATCAACAGCGAAAATCTAACAACGCATTTTGATTCAATTGTAACGAAATTAGGAAACGTTTCTGCTTTCGAATATGTTTCTGCAAAAGTGGATGGTGCATTATCTTTCCGTGTAAAATCAAATGAGTATTTTATTCCAATTACCGGAAATATTGATGTTGAAGCTGAAATCGCAAAACTAACAGAAGAATTGAATTACACAAAAGGATTCCTGAAATCTGTTGAAGCAAAACTTTCAAACGAGAAATTTGTAAACGGAGCTCCGGAAAAAGTTTTAAATATAGAGAAACAAAAACAAGCCGATGCTTTAACAAAAATTGCTACAATAGAGCAGAGTTTGGCTGGTTTGAAATAAGAAATAGAATTTCTTTTTTATTATAAAAACCCGATAGATTTTTTTAAAATCTGTCGGGTTTCTTATTTGTAAAATATTTTGTTTTTAGCAAAAAAATATTTTTATTTTTTAAATTTTATATCTCAAAAATGATATAATTTTAATACGATTTCTATTAAAATAAAATCTCTCTTCTGAATGAAAAAAATCGTGTTGTTTGTGTTTATTTCCTCTCTTTTTTTGGGCTGTTCTAATAAAGTAGAAAACGTTGAAAAATCTTTTTATTACTGGAAAAGTAATTCTTGGCAGTTATCCGACAATGAAAAGGCAAGAATGCGCGATTTACAAGTTAACAATCTATATGTCAAATTTTTTGAAGTAGATCATGATGAAAATTATGGAGATTTTCCTATTTCAAAAACATCTTTGCGCTATTATGGAGAACAAATACTAACTATTGTTCCTACTGTATACATAAAAAACGAAGTCTTTAAAAACACCAATGAAAAAAGAATGGATACTTTGGCAGATAATGTAAACTTTCTTATAAATAAATATACAAAAGAGAATTTTGAGAAGGCTAATACTGTTACTGAATTTCAAATGGATTGCGACTGGACTTTAAAAACAAAAGACAATTACTTCTATTTTTTGAAGAAATTAAAAGCGATCTCTAAAAAGCAAATAAGTTGTACATTACGATTATATCCTTATAAATATCCTGAAAAAATGGGAATTCCGCCGGTCGACAAAGCAACTTTGATGTGTTATAACTTAGTAAACCCGCTGGATAATCATTCTAAAAATTCTATTCTGGACCTTAAGGAATTAGGCCTTTATCTTAATAAAGAAAAAAAATATCCGTTGCATCTCGATATTGCATTGCCCACTTATTCCTGGATGCAGGTGTATCAGAATAATAAATTCTCAAAAGTAATTTATGACAATCAAAAGGAAATTTTAGAATCATTAAAAAAAATAAAACCATTGTGGTATGAAGTCACAAAAGACCAGCTTGCAGGCGATTTTTATTTAAGAATAGGAGATAAAATTAAATATGAAGTATTGACTCCCGAACAAATAAACCAAGCCATTGAAATTATCAAGAAAAATGTTGTTTTTGATCCTGAAACAACTGTAACATTATTTCATTTAGACGAAGAACAATTAAGTAAATACAACGATGAAGCACTTTCTGGTTTTTATACTAATTTTAGCAAGTAATGCTATTTTTGCTTGCGGATTTTATCCTTATGGTGAAGATGTTCGTTTTTCGTTTTTTAATCCGGAAAACTTCAACTATTACTGGTATTCTGGTTTTGATTATTCTTCAGACTCTTTTGGTCCAAATCAAAAGTTTGCAGATGGAATAATAAAAATGGATGCAAATGAAAAACTTTGGATGCAATATTGCAGAAACAAAGTTTCTCTGGAATCGATAAAAGAGGTTTTGTTTGATTTTACTTTAGAAGATATTACAGATAAAAGTACAAATGAAATGCTTCGTTACCTTTATAAAATCAAAGATATTGACGCTGTCAATTATTTGAAATTTGCCAAAAAATGCGAAGTTTTTAATATTTTTAATGAGAATCTTTGGGAGCATAATCCTGCATCATTAAAGGTTGAAAACAGAACAAAATGTATTGATGAGGCAATTTTGGTTTCAAATTCAATTAAAAACAAAAACCTTAAACAACGATATACTTTTTTAGCCATACGATTAGCGTATTACAATGGAGATTTTCCAAAAATCAGAACTTTATATACTAAGGTTTTCGAAACTCAAAAACAAGATAATATATTAAAATATTGGAGTTTGTATTTCAGGACGTTTGCAGAACCAGACAAAGCTGTTGCTAGTTTTTATGCCTCGCAGGTTTTTGCAAATGCACCGGATAAGCGTTTTGTAGTTTCATCTGCATTTAATTCACAAATTCCGATTGAAGAAGTTTTAAAATACGCTAAAACAAATAAGGAAAAAGCAAATGTTTATTTACTTGGTGGAATAAAAAAAGCAGACCGTTCGCTTGATTATCTAAAACAGGTTTATAAATACAATCCTGAATTGGATGGACTTTCATTTTTGCTATTAAGAGAAGTCAATAAAATTGAAGACTGGGTTTTTACACCTTATTATTCTCTTTTTAACCCATCGATAGTATCTTATGATGAAAATGAAAAGAATTCGGTCAAGGAAATTATGAAACGTGTAGAAAGCGACCGAATTTATGCTGGTGAAGTATTGGATTTTATCAAGAACCTTAATTTTAAAAAAGTACAAAATCCTATTTTTTGGAAAACTTGTAAAGCTTATTTGTCATTTGTAACAAAGGATAATCAGGGTTGTTTAAATCAAATTTCACAATTAGAGAAAAACATACCTAAAAAAGATTCACTTTATAATCAGATTGAGATTATTAAAGCTTTGGCATTAACAGCAAATCAAAAAAATGAAAAAGCAGTTATTCTGAATGATGTTAAACCTATTTTGCTAAAAAATAAAAACCACAAGAAATTTTTATTTGCTATTGGAAGAGAATTAGAATTTAAAGGAAATCGAATTGATGCTTCATTTCTATATTCGAAATTAGAGGAAAATCCAGATAATTATAATTATTATAATTTCGCTTATTGGAAAAGCTCAAAGGCAAAAGTTGGTTACTACACAGATTATTATTCGGACTATTTTACGTATATCAATGTTTTTTATTCTCCGGAACAAGTTCAAACCATAATTGATGAAACTGTAAAAAGTGAAAAAGATTCAGATAAATTTTCTGCTTGGAAACATAGTTTTATTAAAAAAGAAATTCCAAGACTTTACGATTTAATAGGCACAAAATACATTCGTCAGAATAAATTAGAACAGGCTTTGTCTTATTTTGAAAAAAATGATAACAAATCATATAGAGAAATTAATTATTCTGATTGTTTGTGGGAAAAAGAAAATTGTGACAATAGATTAAAAGACCCTTTTCTTGTTTTAAAATACACGCCAGAATTTGTTGTGCAAAAAAAAATATTTAGGTTTGATAAATATGCAATAACTCAAAAATTAATTTTGTATTTAAAACAAGCTTCAAATCCTGCAGAGAAAAATAAAGATTATTATAATTTTTTGGTTGCCAACTGCTACTATAACATGAGTATTTATGGAAGCCTTTGGCAAGTGAGACGTTACGGACAAGGAGAAACAACTGATATTAGAGATTTTCCTATTGAAGATAACAATGAATATTATGAATGCAATCTGGCAAAAAAATATTACACACAGGCGTATAAAAATGCTAAAACAGCTAAGTTTAAAGCTTTGTGTCTAACTATGATGGCCAGGTGCGAGGCAAATAAATTAGCTCATAAATATCCGGATGATTATAATAAACCAAAGAAAAATTATGAAACTTTTCTTTGGAATAAAAATAGATACTATAAGGATTTGGAATTAAATTATGAATATGATTATGAAAGGTTAGCTTTTGGTTGTAATGCCTTTGAAGACTATTTTAAGGCAAGAAGATAAATGATTAAACCTAACAGTCCCGAAGACTCGGGATAAAACCTGTTAGGTCTTTTTATGCGTAATATTTACTTTTTCTTCTTGATAACCAAAAACAAAGGATAAGAAACAATCGTAATTCCCAAAATAACAATAAAGCTTTTTGGGTCGCTGTAAATAAATCCAATCAATAAAGCAATCGAAGCAATAATAGCAATTATTGTAGTCCACGGATACCAAAACGAACGATAAGGTCTTGGTAAATCTGGCTCAGAAGTTCTTAGTTTTAAAAGTGAAAAATAGGCAAGTCCCCAAACGATAATGGAGATAAATGCGGCGAATCCAAACAAAACTTCAAAAGAGCCAACAAAAATAATTAGCAATAAGCTGAAAATAGATGAAACCAAAAGCGCCACAATTGGCGTTCCGCCTTTATTTACGGTTGTTCCCTTTTCGATAAAAAAACCATCGCGGCTTAATCCGTAAAGAATTCTTGGTGGAATCATCATAAAAGCATTCAAAATACTGATTAAAGAAAATATCGAAATTACCGTAACGATAATAGAACCGTTTTCTCCAAATAGAATTTTAGCAACATCGGCGGCAGCCAGATTTGATTTGGCTAAAGTTTCAATTGGTAAAACATGAAAAAAGGCCGCATTTACCAAAACATAAATGGCAACAACGAGAATGACGCCGCTATATAATGATTTCGGAATATTTTTACCAGGATCGTCATTTTCTTCCGCAAAAAAGCAAGCCGCGTTCCATCCATTATAAGTTCCTATGATAAGTTGTAATGATTTAAAGAATCCGAATAAAAGTCCGATTTGAAAAAACGAATTATCTGTTTTAATTGGAGCAATTTCAACGCCCGAATGCATAAAACATGCTACAACCAAAGCCACAAAACAAATTACTTTCAGGAAACTTGTAATCTGCTGAATTACGCTTCCGTTTTTCACACCGCTTAAATGAATCAATACAAAAGCAGCTAATAAGGAAATAGCCATTACTGTTGAATAATTAGCAAGAGCAGGAAACAAAATAATCATGTATTCACTAATTACAATACAGTAAAATGCAGGCGGAATAGCATTTGTAATATAATCAAACCAGCCTGATAAAAATCCGGCATATTCACCAAAAGCTCTTTTGATATAATTATAAGACCCTCCGGCTTTTGGTAACATTGTAGCAAGTTCTGCATACGAATTCGCGCCAAATAAAATATACAAACCGCCAAAAAGCCAAGATGCAAGAATAAGCCAGTAATTATTTAATAAATCTGCAATCGAGCCTGGCGTGCGTAAAATTCCAACTCCAATTGTTCCTCCAATTAAAACGGCGATATTAAAACTTAGACCTAAACTTTTCTTTAATTGGTTTTTTGTAGAATCAGACATATTTGGATTTTATGTTTTATACAAACAAAAGTACTTATAAAAAGAGATACATTTTTTAACAAAACAAAAAACCTCACCTTTTGCAAGATGAGGTTTAAAGTTTCCAAAAAACATTCTAATTTCTAATAATCAGAAAATGCAGAATGGAAAAAATCTAATTCAAAATTTTAGAATTTATAACGCAGACTTGTCATAATTTGACGAGGTGCAATTGGGTTTACACTATAATTTTCGTGAACGGTATAATTCAATTCGTTTGTAATGTTTGATAATCTGCATAAGATGGAGAATTTTTTCCATTCATACCCAAGAGAAGCATCTACAGTAACATAACCTTCCAAAGGAATATCACGATCTCTAATTGTTACCGTATATGTTTTTGGATTGGTTGAAGGTGTATTTTCTGTCCATAAATAATCATCATTCCAACCTCCTGTACGATCTCCAACATAATTTCCAATCGCTCCAAAAGTTACTCCTTTTAATAAACCGCTAGGCAATTTGTAGAAAAAACTCAAATTGGCAGTGTTTTTTGGAGTTCTTGCTAAAATATCTCCAACAACAAGGCTTCCGCTTGTACCAGATGATTTAGATACTTTTGTTTCATTAAAACTGTAACCAGCCATAATGTTCAAACCTTCTAAGGGGGTCGCAGTAATATCTATTTCGACTCCTTTTCCTTTTGTAGCTCCAACTAATTCTTTTAGATTAGTATTAACGTTTTGTGTAACACCGTCTGATAAATATTGAGCTGTTTGGGCTAAATTATTATTGGTAATTTGATATAGTGTTACGTTAGTAGTCAAAAGACCTCTAAAAAAATCTTTTTTCACACCAACTTCATATTGATCTATAATAGATGGATCTAATGGTTTTGCATCTACTGTAGTTCCTGTATTTGGAGTAAAAGAGTTTGAGTAACTCACAAACAACGATAAATCTTTAGTTGGCTGTACGACCAATCCTGCTTTAGGCGAAAAAGCTTTGTTTATAGTTTTTGCACCAGTTACAGGTATTGCATCTTCGTAAGTAGTTGTAATAACATTAACATTATTCTTTTTCTCAATCACTTCTTTTGTAGTGGTAACTTCACTTTGCTGCCACGACCAACGTAATCCTGCCAGAACTTTAATGTATTTATTAATCGAAACTAAATCTTGAAAATAAGCTCCAAAACGCTGCGTTTCTGTACTGGTTAATTGCGTAGTTCTTGTTGGATAAGGAATAACAGTACTTTGTGTGCTATAATCATAAGTATATAAGTTAATAGCGGTGGCTTCTGTTGTTAAAAGATCTGCAGGTTTTCCAGGAGCATAGAATCCAAAAGTATAATTTGGAGCTATAGAATTTTCGTAATCAACTCCTGTAAATATTTGATGTTTAATGCTTCCGGTATTAAAATTTCCCTGTAAACTTAATTGGTCTCCAAATATTTGTTCGGCAGCATCCGCTTTTGTTAAACCACGTTTCCAGTTTCCATTTGCATCAATTGTACTTAATTGGGCTGTAGAAGTTTGTGTTCTTCTGTAAGATTGGTAAGAAGAATTAAAATTTAATTTCCAATTTTTATTAAAATCATGATTAAATAATAAAGAAGCGCTAGAAGATTTAGTATTTGCAGTAGACCAAAGTGCTCCGAAGAATTCATTACGAGGTAAGTCTAAAATTGTTTTTCCGTAAATTCCGGTTCCAAAATCCGGAGTCCAGTCAGCACTTAGATAATCTCCTTGTAATGTAATTTGGGTTTTATCTGAAATATGAAATAGGAAAGAAGGGTTTATATAAATACGTTCGTTCTTTACAAAATCCCTAAAACTTTCTGAATTTTCATAAGATCCTGTAAATCTGTAAGCAATAGATTTATTTAAAGGTCCGTAAAAGTCAACAGATGGTTTATAATAAGAGTAACTCCCCATTTGCATAGAAACTTCTCCACCGCTTGTAAATTTTGGCGTTTTGGTAACTAAATTCATGATTCCGCCAGGAGCAACATTTCCATACAATAAAGCTGAACCTCCTTTTAAAAATTCAACTTTTTCTAAAGAAGAAACTTCAGGTATAGAACCGGCATTATATCTAAAACCATTTTTGAACATATTGTTAGCACTCATATCATATCCTCTTGAAAAGAATGATTCCTGCGCACCACCACGAGCAGATCCTACATAAACACCATTAAGGTTTTTTACTACTTCACTTAATCTAATTGCTTGTTGTTGTTCGATTACTTCACTGCCAATAACCTGAACGCTTTGTGGCAAGTCCATTACTTTAATACCTGAACGTGCTGCTTCAACTGGCTTTTTAGGTTTATTTGCCGTGATTAATACTTCATTAAGGATTTCTCCTTTTTTGTTTTTTACAGTATCGGCTGCTGTACTGTTTTCTGTACTTGTATAGTTTTGGCTATAAGAAGAAGCAAAGCATAGTAAGGCTAAGAATGTAATTAAATTATGTTTCATGGTATTTATTTAGATTCAATAAAAATTATCGAGTGCAAATATAGAACTGACAACACCTTAACAAAAAATTATGAGATGATTATCTTGCTTAAAGTTGTATTAGTTTTGTCTTAAGATTGTCTTAATATTTTGCTTTTGTAACTTTAATTGTTTATGATACGATATTATATAAAACAAAAAAACCTTGCCCAAAAGAGCAAGGTTTAATCGAAAATTAAAATCTAAAAAAGTTTTGAAAATTATTTAACTGTAATTAGGTAAGTAGCCATTTTCCAGATTTCATCGTATTTTTTACCGTTATGGTCTCCGGCAGCTTTTTCAGTATGGGCATATTCTACCATGTAATTTCCTGACCAGATTGGTGTAAAAGAAAATTCACCTTTTTCATTTGTCCATAATTCTTTTTCCCATCCGTTTGGAGCAATTACTTTAATTTTAGTTTCTTTAGCTATAGCCCCATCATAAGATGCAACTCCGGTAATTTTAGTATCTTTTTTGGCAGCATCTGCATTTTCTGAGAAAACAGCAATTTTATTTGTGTTAGATGCAATGCTGTTTCCTGCAGTTTTGTTTCCAACAACTACAGTTGCGCTTGAGTTGTAATCTAATTTCATTGTACCGTAAACATCTTTTACTGTATGCTGCATTACGATTGTATAAACTCCGTCTTCATCTGGAGTAAAAAATGACTGATATTTATTATCTAAAGCTTTTGAAGTAAGTTTTGTTTCTTTTTTTGACGGAGAAACCAATACCAAAGTAAAATCTTTTAAATCAGAGAACCATTTATCTGCTTTTGTAATATCATTTTCCGAAAATTCTCCAAAATAAATTGAAATTTCTTGTGCTTTTCCTTTAGTTCCGGTTGCTTTAGTTTCGATCCAAAGTGCGTGAGCAAAAAGTTGAGGTGCAGCAAAAAGCATTAAAAATGCAAATGTTATTAATTTAAAAGTTTTTGATTTCATGATAATAAGATTTAAAATTAATATTGAAAAATCCCGATAAACACTCAGAATTTTTGCTTTATGGGTTATTATTTTGTGTCACAAATGTACTGTTTAATATTCGTTGCACAATGCTTATTTAGATTAATTATTGATAATGTAGTGAAATAATGCTGTAAGTTTTTAAAATATCAAAAAAGGGACTAATAAAAATTAATCCCTTTTTTGATATTTAACTAGAATGAAATTGAGCTGTCACCCTGAGCGAAGTCGAAGGGCTTTAAAGCACGAGGGGCTTCGACTTCGCTCAGCCTGACAAAGCTTAAGCTGCACTTGATAATCTTTTAGAATTTATAAGCAAAACTCGCTACAATATTTCTTGGTTTTTGCGGGTTCAATGTTGACCAGCCTCCGTTGAAATAATCTTTGTTTGCAATATTATTCACATTGAAGCTTACGCGAAATTTATTTGAATTGTAAAAAACAGATCCGTTTATAACTGTATATGCCGGTAAAACAAATTTCCCAGTTACAGAACTATCCAAAATAGCATTATCGCTGGCATAATTTCCACCAAAACCTAGACCGAAATTTTCTAATAAACCTTCATTAAATTTATAACTTGCCCAAAGATTTACTAAATTTTTTGGTCCGGCCCAAAAAGGTCTTTGCCCTTGATCTAACCAAACATTTCCTTGATCTCCTTTTGTAATTTTACTGTCATTATAACTGTATCCGGCAATAATACTTAAACCTTTTACAGGTGCAGCGTTCAAATCAAATTCAAAACCTTTGCTTCTTGCTTCACCGCCTTGTGCGCTGTACATTGGGTTACTTGTAACTAAATTGGCAACATTAATAAGATAAAAACTTGCAGTTGCAGTTAATTTATCTGAAAATAAATCTGTTTTAATTCCGGTTTCTAACTGATTAGCGTGTTCAGGCTCAAAAGTTTGAGATCTGATAAAATTTCCATCATTATCATATATGGCCGAAGGAGCGATATTTCTAAAACCGTTCATGTAATTTGCAAAAACAGATAACTGATCTTTTATTGGCTGGTAAACAATTCCAAATTTTGGAGATAAAGCCGTTTGATTATAATTGTCATCGGCTGTTTTAACATTTCCTTCAGTATCAAAATAATCAACTCTTAAACTTGCCATTGCCAATAAAGTAGGAGTGATGTTTAATACATCAGATACGTAAGCACTATAAGTCGCGTCTTTAGAGTGATAATCAGGTCCAGCTTCTGCAGCTAAAGCTTTATCTACAGATTCTACAGTTAGGTAATTTGGATTAAGATCATCAAATTGTCTCACTTCGCCTTGTGCTGTAAGATTATAAAGTTTTGCATAACCTGTACCTGCAAAAATTACATCTCTTTTAAAATAATCAAAACCAATTACAATACGGTTTCTCATAGGACCAATTTTAAAATCGCCTATAAAATTTTGCTGAATATCTGTGGTTGAAGTTTGTGATTTTTCTTTAGTAATCCATAAGCCAAAATCCCTGTTTCCATCTTCATTATCATAAATATAGGAGTAATAACCATTTGATTTAGAATTTCCTCTTGAAAATACAGTTTGTGAGCTCCATTTAGATGAAATTTTATAATTCATATGAGCCTGCAAATTGAATCTTGGATTTTTTATTGATAAGTCATCACTGTAAAATGATAAATTGGTATTGTAATTTAAGTCGGCTAGATTAGCAAATTGCAGAGGGGCATCCCTTCCTAAAAACAGCATTGACGGCGTTGTTTTTTCTTCCTGCATAAATTCTGTATTCAATAAAAAAGAAAGTCTTTCATTTACTTTATAAGATAAAGTTGGAGCTATAAAATAAGAAGTTCGAAAACCGGCATCCTGAAAGCTGTTTTCTGTTTGAAAAGAAGAATTAACTCTAAATAAAATGTTTTTATTATCATCGAGAGGTGTATTGATATCTGCTGTAGCTCTGTTCAAACCAAAGCTTCCAACAAGATAGGAAACTTCACCTCCAAAACCTTCGTACGGTTTTTTAGTAACCGTATTAATCAGTCCGCCGTAACTTACCAAACTGCTTCCGAATAAAGTTCCAGACGGGCCTTTTATAACTTCAATACGTTCGATATTGGCAGGATCTAATGTTCCGCTTGTTAAGCCCGGTAATCCGTTAACGATATTAGCCTGAACTTCAAAACCACGAAGCGAATAATAAGAGCCTCCATCGCCGCCGCGCCCTGTAGATTCCCATAATTTCTGAATTCCGGGCACGTTTTTCAATGCGTCTTCATAATTGGTAATCGCCTGTTCTTTCATCAATTCAGATGAAACTATGTTGTAAACCTGTGGATTTTCAATGTTTTTAAGTGGAAGCTTCGAAACGTATGTACTTTGCTTAGGAAAAGCTTTTCCTCTGTTACCGGTAATGATAAATTCCTTTAATTGTTTGTTAGAAACAGCCAATTTTAAATTAAGAGAAGTTGTTTCATTAGTAGTTACACTTATTTGTTTTTCTAGTGTTTCATATCCGGTTAATGAAACTTGCAGTGTGTAAGTATTTGGTTTTATGCGGTTAAATTCAAAAGCACCATCTTCATTAGTAATTGTGCCGTATTTTGAATTTTTAAGGATGATATTAACACCAACGGCAAGTTCTCCGTCAGATGTAGTTATTACTCCTTTAATTTTACCTAAGTTTTGCTGTGCAAATACATTACAGCTGAAGAATAGCAACAAACAGATTTTGGTAAGGATCTGTTTAAAGCTGACATTTGAATAATTCATTGGATTTCTTTTTTTGGATATTTTTTATTATTTAGAATAAATAAAAACAACACAAATTTAGAAATTTTAATCTTTTTACCAACAAATACGGGACTTTTAAAGAAAAATATTTTTAAAATTTAGTGATAGAAATCTATTTTCGAAAAAAATAGAAACATCGAATAAGAGAAAATGGAAGGAATAAAAGTGAAATTTACAGGCTTTTATTAAATGTAAAATAAACAATAATTCTCTTTAAAAGCTTTATTTTTGCAATCTGAAAAACAGACTTCATGATTTTACCTTTCTTCAAAAAAATACAAAATACACCTCGAGGATTCCGTATAGCAAATACTGTGTTTTTTTTCCTTTCCGGATTTGGCTATTCTTCCTGGGTATCCAGAATTCCGCATATACAAGCGCAATTGCATTTAAGCGAAGCTGAGTTTGGAGCTGTTTTATTTGCATTTCCAATTGGATTAATGCTTACAATGCCGTTTACAGGAAAGTTATTAAATAAATACAGCAGTCGTTATATTATGCTTTTAGGAGCGATTATGTTTAATATAGTTCTGTCTTTACCGGGTTTAGCCGCTTTTGTATGGCAGCTGGTAATTATACTTTTAATTTTTGGTGCTTCGCGTAATATTTTCAATTTATCGATTAATGCGCAATCTCTTGAAGTGCAGAAATTATATCCAAAATCGATCATAACCCGTTTTCATGCAGTTTGGAGTATTGCTGTTTTTTCGGGAGCAGGTTTGGGTTATGTAATGGTTACACAGCATATTGCACCATCACATCATTTATTAGGAGTAAGTGTTTTTATGCTGGCTCTTACAGCTTGTTTTTATCCGTTGAGTATTCATAATGAACCTGTACCGGTTAAAAAGAAGTTTTTTTCGATGCCGGAAAAAAACCTTGTAAAGTTTGCGCTTATTTGTTTTGTTTCAATGGCTTGCGAAAATACGATGTACGACTGGAGCGGAATTTATTTTGAAAATATACTAAAGGCTTCGCCAAAGCTAACCAGTGCAGCATTTGTATTTTTTGCGACTGCGGTAACTTTAGGGCGTATATTTGGTGATTATGGTGTAATGAAATTTGGAACTAAAAAAATCCTGCTTTACAGTGGTATTTTAATAACTGTTGGTTTTGCTCTTTGTTTTATTCTGCCATATGCTTACCCAACTATTTTTGGTTATGTTTTAATAGGATTTGGAGTTTCCTGCGTAGTTCCGTTGGTATTTAGCATTGCTGGAAGATCTTCAAAACTCAGCAGCGGTTCTGCCTTAACTTCTATATCAACTATTGGTTATCTTGGGTTTTTATTGGTTCCGCCAATGGTTGGTTTTATCTCTGAATATCTGAGTATGAAATGGGCGTTTTTAATTATGGCGCTTTTAGGTATTCTGATGATTTTTATGGTGAATAAGATCGGGGAGAATGAATAATTTTTTTCTTTGTTTTATATATTTGACGCTTAAACTGGACTGAAGTCCAGCTCTACAAAATTGATCGAACCTCCGGTTCTTTTAATATTGTGAAGAATTCCGGTGGAATGAATTATATTGTAGCAAGAATTTCAATCCCTTTGAAATTGAATTAAAAGAAATTAAAGCTTAAAGATTATCCTTAGTTTTGATTTGGATCAAAATCATACATAAAGTCATTCAATTGACCACCAGAACTTTCCAGACCTACAATATCCATTAATTCTTCAAAATAAGTACAAATCCTTTCACGATTTTCTGTATCCAATTCAAGATAAATTTCTGAAAAACGATTAAGTCCAGTTTTTATTGCATTTTGATAATCTTCATCTGTAGGATTGTTTGATTCTGCAATCTTTTTAAAATCATCTGCAGCTGAATTAATTTTTTCTGTTAAAATAGGTTTTAATTTTTCATCACCAATTCCTGGATAAAAAATGGTATTGTCGGGTAGAAATTTTTCTTTGTTTTTGAAATTTTGAAATTTAGGCATAGTATCACTTGTTGTTTTCATCTTCGTTTGTCCACAAGATAAAAATGAAAATATTATCGTTATTAAAAATAATTTTAATTTCATTATTATTTCTTCGTCATAACAAACTTCTCAGAACTCACTTTTCCATTCAATTTTCCTGAAATCTCAGCAGTTAAAGTATTATTTGCACCTTTTGTATACGTGATTTTTTGAGGATAATCGTGTTTTGCGTTTTCAAAAACCAATTGTTTGTCAGATTCTGCAGTTGATGGAAAAGCTACGGCTTTATCTTCGTTTTGTCCTTTTACAGTTGCGAAATAAGTTAGGGTTTCGCCTTTTTGAGCTAAAACGATAGTCTCAAAATGCAAAGTATCTTTTCCTTTTATAAAATAAGAATAAGCGTTGAAAGTACTGTCGTTTAGTTTTCCCCAGTTTTCCGTTAAAACACCATCTGGTGAAGTATTTTCCCAGTTTCCGATAAGCCAGTCGGCAATTTTGATTTTATCTTTTTCTACCGATTCCTTTTTCTGGCAGGAAACAACAGCTAATACAAGCGCTAAAAGAGTAATTTTCTGAAACATATTTATGATTTTTGATTGTACTAAAGTATGAAAAAAAAGTTTGCCACTAATTACACAAATTTTCACGAATTTCTTTTTTAAGAAACTGGAAATGTTTTGCCACAGATTAAAAGGATTAAAATGATTTTGTCTCACGCAGATTCAGCAGATTTAGGCAGATTTAATTTTGATTCAGAATTGTATAAATCTGCGAGTATCAGCTTAAATCTTTTCAAATCTGCGTGAAAAATAAATTCGTGAAAATTCGTGTAATTAGTGGCAAAAAAAACACACAGTAGAAAAAAAATCTTTTTAATCCCTTTAATCTGTGGCAAAAAAAACTAAACGCTTTCTTCTAAAATCGAATACACCAATTCCTTCGTTGGTTTCTGATCTTTCAGTTTGGCACGTACTTCATCAAAAGTGACTTTAAAATCACAACCCGATTTATATTCAGCGCAGCCATAAGCCGTTTTTCCTTTTAAGATGGTTCCTTTTTTACATTTCGGACACATTAAAGAATCTGATGATTCTTGTTTTGTTTTTTTTGCTTCGGTTTTCTTTGGTTCTAATTTAAGTTTGTAATTTTCCTCAAAACGAATTAAACCCTCAACAGTTCCAGATTCGGTTTTAAATCCTTTTATATTTACAGTTGAACCTTTTTGAACCAACCTTAGATACTGACTTTCGGTAATTTTTTTATCTAAAAAAACATAAGGCAGTACAAAATCACAACCAGCTTTATACTCACTGCATCCAAAAGCCGATTTCCCTTTTATTAGATTTCCTTTCTGGCATTTCGGACAAGTTTCTGCCGAAATTCCGTCCGCTTTCTTTTTTTCTGGTTTTACAGCTGGTTTTTGAATCGTTGCAGCATGCGAAATATTAGCGTGTCTTGTTTCGCTTCGAACTTCGTTAACCAAAGCCTCAACCATACGTTTCATGTTTCGAATAAAAGCAGCAGCTGTAAAAGTACCTTTCTCAATATCTTTTAACTGTTTTTCCCAAGAACCTGTAAGTTCAGCCGATTTTATCAATTCATTCTGAATCGTATCGATCAACTGAATTCCGGTTGTTGTTGGCAAAACCTGTTTTTTGTTTCGAACAATATACTGACGTTTGAAAAGCGTTTCGATAATATTTGCACGCGTTGACGGACGCCCAATTCCGTTTTCTTTCATCAATTCGCGTAAATCTTCGTCATCGACTTGTTTTCCTGCGGTTTCCATCGCTCGCAGTAAAGTTGCTTCGGTAAAATGATTGGGCGGTTTGGTTTCTTTTTGAAGGAAAGAAGGTTCATGCGGACCTTTTTCACCCACAACAAAGCTCGGTAATAAATCGGGTTCTTTTTCTTTTGCATTTGGATCTTCAAAAACAACACGGAAACCCTTTTTCAGGATTTCTTTTCCTGTCGCTTTAAAAGTTACATCGGCTGCTTTTCCAATAACCGTTGTGTTTGCAACGAGACAATCATCATAAAAAACGGCAATAAAACGTTTTACAATTATATCATAAACCTGCTGCTGATTGTACGGCAGATTAATCTCAATTCCTGTTGGAATAATCGCGTGGTGATCGGTTACTTTTTTATCGTTAAAAACCTTTGGAGATTTTTTAATTTTCTTTCCTAAAAGCGGTTCTGTTAAATGACTATAATTCGTCAGTTTTTGTAGAATTCCCGGTACTTTCGGATAAATATCTCCCGGCAGAAAAGTGGTATCAACTCTGGGATATGTAATCGCTTTTTGCTCGTATAAAGTCTGTGCTATTTTAAGCGTTTCTTCTGCAGAAAACCCAAATTTTTGATTGCAATAAACTTGTAAACCCGTTAAATCAAACAGTTTTGGAGCATATTCGTTTCCGTTCTTTTTATCGACCGAAACAATTTCGAAATCACTTTCTTTGACTTTTTCAGCCAGAATTTCTCCATCTTCTTTTTTCAGAAAACGACCTTCTTCGTAGCTAAAAAGAGTTTCTCTGTACAAAGTCTGCAATTCCCAATAAGGCTGAGGTTTAAAGTTTTCGATTTCTTTAAATCGGTCTACAACCATTGCCAAAGTTGGCGTCTGTACACGACCAATAGATAAAACTTGTTTGTAACCGCCATGTTTTACAGTATACAAACGTGTAGCATTCATTCCCAGAAGCCAGTCGCCAATCGCTCTTGAAAATCCGGCGTAGAATAAATTATCGTAGTTTTCAGATGGTTTTAAGTTGTCAAAACCTTCTTTTATAGCTTCGGTTGTTAGGGATGAAATCCACAAGCGTTTTATTTCGCCTTTATAATGCGCTTCGTTCATCACCCAGCGCTGAATTAATTCTCCTTCCTGTCCGGCATCCCCGCAGTTTATGACTAATTCGGCTTTGTCGAAAAGTGATTTTATAATCTTAAACTGCTTTTGAATTCCCGAATTCTGAACAACTTTGGTTTCAAATTTTTCGGGAAGCATTGGTAAGTTATTTAAATCCCAGCTTTTCCAGTGCGGTTTGTAATCGTTAGGTTCTTTTAAAGTACATAAATGCCCAAAAGTGTAGGTTACGGCATAACCGTTGCCTTCATAATATCCATCGTGTTTGGTATTGGCGCCCAAAACAGATGCGATTTCACGTGCTACACTTGGTTTCTCAGCAATACATACCTTCATTTCTCTCTTTCTTATCCGAAAGCGAAATTAGGAATTTAAAAAGTGGTATTGAAATTTAAAGAGGCAAAGTTACAAAGTTGCTAAGCCACAAAGGTTTTTGTTTCACGCAGATTTAAAAGAGATTTGAGCAAAATCTGCACACAATAATTTAAAAAATCGAATAGAATTTTTAATCTTATAATTCATCAATAAAGCATAAAAACCACAAACAGAAGCTTGTGGTTTTTATATTGATTAGATTTAAAAGTAAATCAGCTTATTGTTTGGTTCTTAATTTTAGACGCAAATTGAATTGTTTAACAATGTCTTTAACATGCTCGTCTTTGATTTGTTTTCTGTTTAACCCTTGTAGATCTCCTACATATCCTGTAAATACATGACTTATAAAAAGAGGAGAAAGATTTGATTTATAATATGTATTGTGACAAGAGAAACAATTAACAAGATTAGATACCGAATTCCCGTGTATTGATGTTGGATTAAAACCTACCTGAACATAAGTTTCCATAGTAATATTGTAGGCTGAAACCGAACCTCTGGTTAATTTTCCAGGAGCAGAATTTGAAAGATCATAACTCAACGAATCTAATAAAGCCGCTTGTGCCGGAGTACTATTGTATCCTGCGGTATTTATCCATAATGAACCATTGTAAAAATAATTGTTCCAGATACCTTTTAGCTGTGTTTTAACGCTTTGATTAATAGTACGGATATTATTTAAGTTTTGTGAACCATTTTGGCTGGTTTGCATAAAAAGCTGAACATTATGAGTGCCTTTCATTGCTTTTTCAACAGGAACACCATATTTGTAAACAGAAAAAACATCAGTATAAATCCCATTTCCTGAAGTGATATTAGTAACCGTTGCCGTACTGGCTTTATTAAAAAATGGGTAATCAACTGTACTGGTCACCGGCGCATCAGTTGTTGGCGTAGCTTTTGACCAATCGTAAGCAGGTGCAAGATTTTCGTGTTCAAAAGTAGCCCACACAAATTCAGGATGATTTTCTACAATTCCAACTACGTGCATTCCCAAAAGTGCTACTTTTGTTTTTACTCCATTTATTACTCCTTGAGTAACAAAATAAGAAGAAGGATCTTTAAGAACGCTTGCATCAATCCAAGAAGTTTTAAGTTCTAATGAACCTACAGGAAAAGCTATATCTTTTACTTTAGTAGGGTCATTTTTTGCTATTGGACCATATTTTAGCATAGTTCCATACATAAGTTTGTCCATAAATATAGAATAATACACCGTAGTCGATTTAGGAACACCCGATGGATAATTTGGCGTTTTTAAGATATCAGTACTACCACTTGCCTGAGCAGTATCTGTTAAAACAATCCCGTTACTTGGGTCTAATCTCTGACCTGCGGCATTCACCTGAATCAGGTTAGTAATGAATTGCGGTTGTCCGTTAACCTCATTAGTCAGCCAAAGAAATTTTTGCCATGACCATTGATGAAAGTCGCAGTTTGTTACTGTTGCATTGTTAGCAAATACGCTTGTTGGTCCTTCATTTGGTGGAGGAGTTTGGCGCGTATTGTTTACGATCGTAAACCAATTAGCAGGAGCTAAACACTCAGAATCTGCAGCACTTTCTTTTACAGTTGTATAATTATCTTTTTCTCCCTTTGAGTCCTTTTTACAGGCACCAAATGAGATTATTATGATAAAAAGTAATACCATTTTTGTAGTTTTCATAATATGGAGCTTTAGTTAATTTTTGTAATTATTTCTTTTGAATACCTGAAAGTAGATAATTAAGAAAGTGACTACAAAAAAAATGTCGTAAGTCCGTCATATTTAGGTATAAAACCAACAAAAAGAGTTACTAAAGTTCTAAGATATTAAGATCCTAAGTTTTTGTGCTGTTACGTTGGTTCTCGCTAAGACGCAGAGTTTTGTCATTGCGAGGAACGAAGCAATCTCATCTGGTTATTTTTAAGAATATCTAAATTCTAAAAACATCAATTCTTCTCATCCAATTAATTTCCGATTCTAAAAATTGAAGTTTCGTTTTCACGACTTTATCACTTTTATCTCTTGGATTTTTGCCTACAAACCTGGCTGCAGAATTATTAAAATCTAAAGTATATTTTTCATCAAAGTCTTCTTTTTTATTGGCAGAAAAAGTAATCATATTGTCCTTTACGCTCCATTTCCCTTTTCCGTATTTATTTTCTTCCGGCGGAGTTCCGCCTTGAAGTTTAGAATACGAATGAAATACAAATGTTCCATCTTGATTTAAGGTCAGTTTATATTCAATTATATGTTTTCCCTCTTCGCCAAGTGAACGGGAATAATCGCCCGCAAATTGATTTGATTGGGCAGATAAAGTGATACTGCAAATTAAAAATAAAGTAGTAATTAATGCTTTCATAGTTTTTTTAAGATTTATAAAATAAATTCACCTTCTAAAACAATTACCGCTTCTCCAAGAATATAAACCTTGTCTTGTAAAAGTTCTGTACTCATAGTCCCGGTTCTTTGAGAAGACTGGTAAGCGTTCAATTTTGTTTTATTGAGTTTTATGGCCCAATATTTTGTCAAAAAAGTTTGAATTCCACCAGTTACAGGATCTTCATTAGTTCCAGCCCAAGGCCAAAAATATCGGTAATGAAAATCAAAATTTTCGTTGTCTGAAACAGCAGTTACAAGCACACCGTTTATTCCGGTATGTGAGTTTATCAAGGCTGTGAAATCTGGTTTTAAATTTGCCAGTTCCTTAGCGCTTTCAATCTCGAGTAAAATTATTTTGTTATTTGGGCTGTACCTTTTTTCGACAGTTTCAGAAATTCCAAGAGCATCAAGGAGTTTTTGAGGAACTTCTGTTTGTTCTGTGTCATAAACAGGAAATTGCATTTTGATTTTATTCGCTTCTTTTTCAATATTCAATTCAACATTATCGCAGTTGATAAATTTTATACTGTTTAATGCAGTGGTGCTGAAAAGAATTTTAGACGAAGCCAATGTTGCATGTCCGCATAACGGAATTTCTGTTTTCGGACTAAAAAATCTAATACTATATGTATTGTCTTTTATTTGTTTTATAAAGGCAGTTTCCGAAAAACCAATTTCGGTTGCAATATTTTGCATACTTTCTGCATCTAATTCTGTATCGGGAAGACAAACCGCAGCCGGATTTCCTTTAAATTTTTCATTGGTAAATGAGTCAACAAAATAAGTTTTCATTTTTATTTGGGAGTACGTTAAATGGTATTTTTAGTTAAACGAAAATACGATTAAAAATGCTAATCTGATATAATAGATTCAGATTATATTTACGAAAGAGAAGCTTCTGTGAACCGAAAAAAATCTTCTAATGATTTCTAATTAAATTTATATATTTTTGATCAAAATAAAATTTAACTCCCAAATAACCACTTCAGAAACCTGCCAACTTTATGAGTAACTCTACCCAAGAAACCAGTTTACCAAAAATTTATAACACTACCGCATTAATTGCCTATATCTATGCTGCCTTAATAATTGTATTTGCCATTTACAAACAATTTTTTTATGTAGACAAAACCTGGTTTCATGGTTTTTTAGCAAATGGTTTTGCAGTTTTTAGTGCTGCGGTTTGGTTTGGAATACTACTGGTTTTTAAACTTTTTTTAAATAGAGTGCTTAAGTATGGCAAGGCCGATTCATTAATAATTATATCTTTAGTTTTCCTGGCAATACCTATTTATTCTTTAGGTTCAGTTTTATTCAGTTCAATACCGATATATTTCGCACAAGAAGAACAAGGTTTTAATTCATTAGCTTCTTTTGCTTCGACCTCTATTTCGAGTGCAATATTGCTGATTCTCTCTAATATTGTAATGATAGTGGTTACTATTTTATTAGGAAACCGTATCAGAAAAATTGATGTTATTCTGAAAGATCTTTTCATGATTTTAGGTTTTTCGCTTATTATACTTGGAGTTGGTTCTGCGTTGCAGGCAGTTTCTGTCATCGACAGTGATATCATTATATTTTTGCCAAAAGCAATTGTGGCTGCAGTTTTAGGTTATATTTTGAAAGAGACTTCTCAAATGAATTATGCTGAATTATCTTCGACGTTAAAAGTTGAAATAAATGAAAATGTGAACCTTACTAAAGCTAAAGTTTCATCTCAGAAGGAATCTGAAAAAGTAGAAAAAATAAATGTTTCCAAGAAAAAGGAAGCAATTACTACAGGACCGGAAGTAGTTCCTTATGTTGATATTAACGAGCTCGAAAATAAGGAACTAGTACTTTCTTATTTTGATAATTTATCAACGGATGAATTAAACAGACTTGAGGTTGTAGTGGCTAAAAATTATACTCAAAATTTGACCGACGACCAGAAAAAGAACCTTATTATACAATATATCTCAGAGAGAAAATCGTATGATCACAATCGTTATGCTCCAAAATAAAAGGTGCGTTTACAGACTTAAACTTTCAATTTTAATTAATTATTTTTCTTCGTTTCAATAAGCTGGGTTGGCGAATGGCCGAACAATTTTTTAAAGGCAAACGAAAAATGGGAAAAGTTCTCAAAGCCTAAGTCCAGATAAATGTCAGACGGCCTTTTGTTCTTTTTATCAATTAAATGATATGCTTCTTCAAGTCGTTTTTGAACTAGCCAATGACTTGGAGTAGCATTAAATATTTTTTCGAAATCCCTTTTAAAAGCCGATAAACTGCGTCCTGTTAAGTAGGCAAAACGTTCTATACTTACGTTGAACCTGAAATTACGAATCATAAAAGCTTCAAGGTCTATTTTTTCGGGACTGCCAAAATCAAACAAAATATTGGCCAGTTCAGGATTAACTTTTAATAGTACAAGCAGTAATTCGGTGCGTTTTACATTCAAAAACTGATCATCAATTGTGCCCTTTTCGTTGAAATAAGGAGTAAGCGACTGAATAAAATTTTTAGTTAATGCATTTTTAGTTAATGCTATAATACCATTTGTCGGTTTCTCACTTTCGACTTTAAATTGATATTTTTCATTAAACTCTTTTAAAAAATCCTGTTCAAACAAAATGTAGATTTTTTTAAACTCACCATTATCAGGTTGTTTGGTATATTTTGCTAAATGATTTCTTCTTGCAATACCAAAATCTCCGGGTTTAATTTTGTATTCTTTACTTCCGTCGTAAGCCAGCATCGAACCCGAAACTAAATACATAAAGCAATGCTCAGGAACAAATTGCTCATTATTAAGTGAAGGACTTACATAACAGGCAGATATAGCAGTTTCTTTCATTTTTCAGAATTTTTATTGTTTTGCTAATTGATCAATATCATCTACTTCTAGAATTTGTTTTGGATATCCTTTAGAAACCGCATGAATCATAGCGCGCCCTACTTGTTGAAGTGTCAATGTTTTTTGCGGAAAAAATGGTGCAATTATCGGCCCTAATATTTTGTAGATTGTTTTTACATTTGCCTGTCCTTTAGTTCCTTTCATGATCGCCGGACGAAAATTATATTGATTTTTGCCATATAATTTCATCAGGGCATTTTCTGTTTTGCCTTTAACTCTGGCCCACATTACTTTTCCTTTTTCAGAACTGTCTGTTCTGTTACCGGAAACAAAAATGAAAATCATATCAGGATTCAACTGTAATAATTGGTCTGCAAAAGCAAGTGTTGTATCATAAGTAATTCGGGTAAACTCTTCTTCTTTTTTGCCGACAGAACTAATTCCTGCACAGTAAAAACAGGCGTCATAACCTTTTAATTGTTCAGAGAAATTTTCTAATTGTAAAAGTCAGGTACAAGAAGTTCTTTTAATTTAGAATGATCGAGATCGTAATGTTTTCTATTTACGATCAGTACTTCTTTTACATTTTCGTTTTCTAAACACTCAAATAAAACACCTTCGCCAACCATTCCTGTGGCTCCTGTTATGATTACTTTCATCTTTTTATTTTTTGATTAGACCTAATTTCAATAAACTTTCGGCAGTTGCCAAAATTGCTTCTTCATTCGAACGAGGAGACCAATTTAATGTTTTTTTTGCTTTTTCTCCGCTGGCCTGCATGTATTGTCCCAGTAAAGTAACCAGCATTTTTAACGATGGTTTTTTTAATGCGCTAGCTTTTAAAACCCAGTTAGGCAGCTCTTTTGTTGGAACTTTATCAGCTTCATTGCCTAATTTGTTTTTAAGAATTTTAGCGACATCAAGCATGGATAAAACATTTCCTGTAGTGGCTAAAAAGCGTTCGCCATTTGCTTTAGGATCTGTCATTGCTAGTAAATGCAAATCGGCAACATCGCGTACATCGATGTAACAAGAACTGATTTTTGGACAGGCTTTAATGTCACCTTCCAGCATTTGTTTAATCATTTGATGCGAATGCGAATAATCTGCGCCTAATAATGGCCCCATGACACCAACCGGATTTACTGCCGAAAGTTCCAGATTTCCGCCTTCATTTTTTATAAATTCCCAAGCAGTTTGTTCTGCAATGGTTTTTGATTTTTGATACGCATGAATATTACTGTCAATGTTTGTCCAGTCTTCTTCGGTGTATGGCTTTTTACGGTTTTTGTGTCCCATACCGACAGCACCGAAAGCAGAAGTTAAAACTACTCGTTTTACATTGGCATCTCTTGAAGCTTTAAGGACTCTTACAACACCATCTTTGGCCGGATTAATTAATTCGTCTTCGTGTGTAAACTGAATCGCCGGAGTAGGAGAGGCAACATGTAGTACAAACTCGCAGCCTTTTACTGCTTCATCCCAATTTTTGTCGCTTGAAAGATCAGCCTGAATAAATGAAAGATTCTCAAATGTGCTAATACCGCCCACTTTAAGCATTTGTTTTACTTCGTCTTGTCTATTTAAGGAACGAAGCGTTGTTTTTACCGAATAGCCTTCTTTCAATAATTTTAAAATGCAATGAACGGCAATAAAACCTGAACCGCCTGTAACCAAAACTGTTTTGTTTTTTTCTGAATTTGTCATTTTTTTAAGTTTTAATACTGCAAAGTTCAGATTAAAACGAACAGCTTATTTTGCTATAAAGTCCAAATTTTATGTCTTTAAAAGTCCAGATTTTAGGTTGTTTTTATTAGGTAGATGTTTGATATACTGATTGTTGTTTCTAATTGTTAATCATAGGATTCAGATTCTCATCTTTGTTGCGTAAATCTAAACCGCCTTCATAAACTGATTTAAGATTAGTCAAATAAAAACCCCAACCATTTGAACAGCCAAGTCTGATATATTGTTTAGAAAAATCATCTAAAGCGATATTATGCTGACGAAGTTCAACTAGAGTATAATCGTTTGTTTCGGTTAATTTTATATCTACGAGACAGTTTCCTTCAAAAGTAAATTGTAATTCGTCTTTTCCGTTGGCAGAAATAATTTTTCCTTTCATGGCATCTTTATACAAATACCAAAGCCAATCGTAAGTATTGCCTTCAACAGCGTTTTTATCTTTAGCAATTGGTTGCTGGTTTGCATCAAAAAAAGATACTTTTTCGAGAAACCATTTTTCTAATTCATGGGCTATTGTCCAGGCATTATAAATATCACTGATTTTAGCTTTAATGGCGATTTTTTTGGTGAAAGATGTCCAGTCGAAGTTTTCCATGGTTTGGTTTTTATTTATTCACACAACAGAGTATCAAATTCTAAATGAAGCTGTGTTGCTTCATCACCAACATTAACCCATCTATAATTTCTTAAGATATAAGCATTTCCTCCATCTAAAGTTACACATTTATCTATTCCTCTTGCTCCATTTCTTAAATCATCTTTTGCAAATAATCCAATTGGAGCAGTATAGCTTCTGTTTTTAGTTAGATATTTACAATTACTTGTTTCTATTTCTGAGTGGGAAATGTACTTTGATTTTGTTAAAGTGGGAAGTGTATTATTCACTTGGATTGGAGACATTGAAGAAGAACAGGAACTAAGAAATAAAATCGCTCCAATAAAACTTAGGTAGATCAGCTTATTCATTGTAGATAGATTTAATTACAACAAATATAAGATATTTCTTGTAGATTTTTAACGATGTATTTGCAAGGTTAATTCAAACAAAGAGATAAAAAAAGCGCAAAGTCAGAGACATTTGCGCTTTCTATTATTATAGAGCATATTCTAATTTAAATTTACCCTTTTTCATTATGCTGTAGTTGGGGCTTCTGTAAAGGTTACCATTTGTATCACGTATAGTAAGATATATTATAAAGTTAGAAGTTTGGTTTCCTGTGTCTGAATAGTATGTATCTGGAACAGCCATAAAAATTCCAGGATCACCCCAGGCAATAACATAAGGAAGTTCACCATTGTTATTTACTTTTGTATACCACCACATAGCGCTGTCTAAGTCAACATTAGGCAAACTTCCGGTGTATGTCCAATTAAATAATGTTGTTCCGGCTTGTATATAATCAGGTCCCGAAGCAGTTACTAGCGATGATAATGTTGCGGTAGTAGTGGCGGCAGCTTTTGACGCTTTGCTGTCTTTTGATAACGTTTCTTTTTTTACTGCGTTCTCCATACTGTTTGAATCAGAATTGTCTTCAGAACAGTTTTGGAATAAGAATAACGCTGAAAATGCAAAGGCAAAAAGCAACGATTTAGCGTAGTACTTGTTTGTGTTTTTTTTCATAATCATTTTAATTTAGTTAAAGGTATTTTTGGGGTTTCGTTTAGATTTTTTTATTATAAATACTAAACCTCTATCTCAAAATTAACTGCTTTAAAATTGTTTATGTTACGGATAAACCGTAAAGTTGTTTTTGTAAGAAAATAACTGTATATTGCATCACAATTATAATTATAAAATGATAACTGCAAATTCATATTTAGTAAACAGCTGTTTAATGTGCCTGATGTGCACATTATTGTATTTGCATGATGATACTTTCTTAAAAAGTTCAAAAGAGTTTATTCATTTTGCCCTGTCGCAACTCTAGGCAGGGAACTCCTATATTATAGTTTATTTATTAATCTTCAATTTTTTAGGATATGATATCACTGAAAGCCCTATGCTATTCAGTGAAGAGTTGTATATCATACTGTATGGAAATGAAGCAAACAAGAAAGTCATGTCACACAATATTATATTAACCACAGGAACATACGATTTAATTAAAGATCATGTAAGAAGAAAAAAAGTAACGCCTCAAGAGGAAGAATTGTTACTGGGCCAGTTAAAAAATGCGTCTCAGGTATTGAGAAAAAATCTGCCGGAAGATATTGTTTCCATAAACCGAAAAATAACTTATAAAGACCACACCAATAATGAAGAAAAAACAATTCTTCTGGTTGGTCCCGAAAAAGTAAAAGTAAGTAAAAACAAAATCTCAGTTCTTTCTGATGAAGGTATTGCAATGGTTGGCTACAAAGTAGGAGATCTTATAGAATGGCCGGTTAAAAAAGGGAATTTAAAATTAGAAATTTTAAAGGTAGAAGTTGAGGCATAATATTGTTTTCATTTAAGTTAGTAACATCCCAAAAGAGTTTTCTTTTGGGATATTTTTCTGCATTAAAAATAATAAGATAATTACTTCAAAAAATAAGCATTGAAAGATTAAAATAATTATATTCGTTGCTCTCAATTTGACTAATAACCAACATTAAACGATTATGAAACAAGCAAATACTATTGATGAAGTAATTCAGTTTTTAGATGAAATAATAGAAAAATCAAAGATTGATCAAAGCAATATAGGTTTATTTGCTATTCTGTATCGTGAAGTTACTGTAAGGGTTAAACAAGGCATCGCTGCAGGTTCTTTTCAAAACGGCGAACGAATGGAAAAACTGGATGTTATTTTTGCTAATCGATATTTGAAAGCTTACTATCAATATCAGGCCAAAGAAAAACCATCAGAATGCTGGGGATTTGCCTTTGAACAAGCCGAAAAATTCTGGCCAATAGTTCTGCAGCATTTATTATTGGGAATCAATGCACACGTAAACCTTGATTTAGGAATTGCCTCAGCCCAAGTCAGCACAGTGGAAGATATTGCAGATTTAAAACATGATTTTGACCAAATAAACTTTATACTTAGCAATTTAGTAGGCGGTGTCGAAAAATGTTTAATTAAAATTTGGCCAACGCTTACTTGGATATTAAAATACACAGGAAAAATAGATAATTTCTTTATTGATTTCAGTATGGAAGAAGCAAGAAATGGAGCATGGAAATTTGCTAACGAATTTGTAGCGGTTCCAAAAAATGAAATAGAAGCCTGTATAAAGTTAAGAGATGAAAGAATAACAGAAATCGCCCGATTAGTTTCAAATCCCGGATATTTTGTTAGTGCAGTTTTTAAATTCATACGCTTATTTGAAAGAGGAACTATCGCTCAAAAAATAATTGATATGCAGATAATGGAAGAAAAAAATATGGAATGTGTTGTGGCTTGATTTTGAATGAAATATAACGAAAAAAGCAAGCTGTTATTTCCAATCCAAAATAATACTAAGTAAATTCTCGACAATTATTTTGAGCCAGTTTTTCTTTTTTGGTTCAGTCATTTTACATTCCAATTATATGGTTTTTAGATTTTTTTTTGTGCTATTAAAAGACCCCATATTGCAATTCCAAAGATGATTGAAAATACAATATCACTTTTGTCAAAATTTTCAGAGTCAAATAAGAAGTTGATAATTACACTAGCCAAACAGCATACTATGAGTTTTAATAACTTGTTTTTTAAAGTTTTTGTCGTGATAACTCCACTTTTGCTGTGGTATAGTTTTTTTCATTTTGGATTGAGATTGATTATTAATTTCTCATTGTTGTATTCGTCGCTGTTGCCAGAAATCATCGGGCAGATTTCATGGCTTTTACCTTTTTGATTTTGGGATCTTTTAAAAACTTTAAGTATTCATCTGTTTCCATACCGAAAATGGCTATTTTTCCATTATGGTCATTATGGATTCCAAAACCATATGTTTTTGAGAGAGGTGAAGCGCGAAAACAAGCTTGTCCCTTAGAAAAAAAATCTTCTCTGGCTTTTTCGTATTCACTTTTTGTTAAATCATTCCGATCTGCAAATACCTGAAAAAGAACATCATCAGAAGTGTATTTATACGGATTTTTGCTAATTAGTTCGTATTGCATTTCTGCAACTGTTTTTTTGTCTTTGGTTGGCGGTTTTGTTCCGTGCGAAACTTTGCTATCTTCTGCTGTTTCTATAAAAGTATCAAAATAGTTGGTGGTGTGTATTTTCATCTTCCTATAAATTTGCTTTGTAAATTTAGATTTTTCTTACGGAATATTTTTTACCTACGAAAATAATGTTTTATTTAGGGAGTTATTATCTGGTGGAGAAACTAATGAAAATGTTTTTCAATAACTTTATCAATTATATTTTCTGCCCACAAAAAAGTATTTTCTTCCCAATGTGTATTTTTAAAATTTCTTATAGTCTCTACTTTTTGGCGTAATTTTTTGAGCAAGTCAAGATTTGGCTGACGCATATTCTCTACATACATGATATCCTGCATAATCCAAGATGCATCTTCAAGCGGTAATAATAGATATTGACTAAAAAAGATTTCGTAAATATCAACAATTTTTACAATTCTATTATTGTCATAATTCAACAAGGTGCAACAGAATTGAGAACGCTCATTATCCGTAAAATTATTTAATTCTTCTATAAAACTAAACCATTCTTTTTCATTAAAAGTATCAAGAATTTGATGAATTAATTCGTCACCTTCATAATGCCAATAATCCCCGTCGATATCTTCGTTGTCATTAATGATTTTTTTTATTGTATCAATTTTCTTTTCTAGATTCATATAATTATGATTATAACAAATATACTTTTTTTAGGACACGTTTTATACTGATTGAGAGTTTGTAAATTTTCAGTTGTATACACCCGATTGTTTACAATCACCTAAAAATAATCTGTTATTTCTAATTTCGTTTTGAAATAAAAAATATGAAACCATGGAATTAAAGAATAAAGAAAGAACCGAGAAATTGTTAGAATTAATGAATAAAAGAAATTATTTCACCAAACTAAAACTAGAGCATAAAGAAGACACTTCATTTACAATAACGCTAAAAGTTTCTTCTTATAACGAATTAAATCTAATAGTTTCAGATTTGCTTAAAGCCAGTATTGTTCTAATGAATAAAGAAGCCCGAAGTTTAGCCGTTTTTCATAAAGAAACAGATATTAATGTATTGACTTTACTTGAAATTGCATTACAGCTTTTGCCAGAAGAAGAAATGGAGTTATTAGATGATTTGCATAAGATTTATTTGCAGACTGATACAGTATAAATTTTCTATAATCCGTCCGATAGCGCGGATTTGTAATCCGTGCCCACAAAGATTAGTTTGTGCTTTTGTAATAAAAAAAACTACATGATTTTGTAGCTTTTATTTTTTGATGTTTTTTGTTGTGTCTTATTGTTGTGGGCACGGATTGCAAATCCGCGCTATCGGGGCTGGGCGAATTGTAGAGATATATCTGCGCGATCGGGTTAAGGTTATTATTTATTTTTTTTTTTGTTGCTATATAAATGATATAACTGAAACTTAATACATAAGTCATAAAGCTTATTAATGAAATTATTGTATTGTTCATTCCTGAGGTAACAATATTTGTTCCGATTCCTACAATAAAAAGGAGAATAGCAAGTAGGATTTTTGTTGAATTTCGCATGAATTGTAATTAAATTTTAGGGAATATGGAGTGATTTTTTCTCGTAAAGGTTTGTATATGTCCACTAGCGCGGATTTGTAATCCGTGCCCGCAAAGATTGGTTTGTTCTGTTTGTAAATATAAAAAAGCTACATGATTTTGTAGCTTTTTGTTTTTGCTGATTTGTATTGTGTCTTACTGTTGTGGATAAACGCAAAGTTTTGTCATTCTGAGGAACGAAGAATCACACAAGAAATTCTACATGCAAAATCGCCAATCCGATAGCGCGGATTTGTAATCCGTGCCCACAAAGATTAGTTTGTGTTTTTGTAATAAAAAAGCTACATGATTTTGTAGCTTTTATTTTTGATGTTTTTTGTTGTGTCTTATTGTTGTGGGCACGGATTGCAAATCCGCGCTATCGGGCTTTATTAATCTTAGATTTGTCTAGTTTAAGAGTTGAAATGAATTCTAATACGACCACCATTGTCAAGTATATAATCGATATATTCATTGCCATCTAAAATAATTATTTCTATTCTAATGACAGTTCCTTGAAGCCCTTCGTCATTTACTAATTGTCCAATTTCATAACTGGTTTGAATGTTTATTTGCATATTATTTTTTTATTATTATTTGTATTTTTTTCTTGTGAATATTTTATAAAAAAACTATTTAAATGGTTTTTACGAATGCTCATTCTTTTCACCATGTACCTTTAAACATTACGAAGTAACCTTCTAATCGTCCTGGGTTAGTATCATTTATTCCTCCGTTATAATTCATGTTACTTGATAAACTGCTTTCATTTGATAACATTTCAATCAGTTCATTAAAATGCTTATTTTCTTTAAATCTATACAATTGCGCTAAGTTAATTGCATTTATGTTAATTGAAATTTGTTTGTTACCTTCCTTAACGGTTTTAATTATTTCTGGATTTATTTTATCAAATAAAGCTGTAAGTTCACGCTTTAATTTTGGTAGTCCAAAGTCATGTATTGCAACAATAGAATATATCAGTCTTGCTTTTAATGATTCTTTTATTGTTTTTTTATCTTCACCCTCTGAAAGGCTGTAGATAAGGGGTCTACGTTGCCTCAGATCAAAAGGTAAATGTAGAATTTCTCCAAATGCAGTATTGTATATACAAATTACATTTTCCCATCCAAGCGTTTTTGCAGCATATCCAAGTTCCACTAAAACATTTGGATTTGGAGTTTTTCTTTTTTCGTAATCTATGTTAATAATGCTTAAATCACAAACAAATATCTCTGAATTATCAATTTTTTCAAATATGGTTTGTGTAATATCTGGAGTACCAGGTATTCCTTGTGTATCCTGTTCTACTCTCATTTCTATTTTAAGATCGAGGTCATTAATTTCAATTACTGCTTCTTTAAGGCATTTTTGAATGAAAGTTCTGTTAGTAGAGTTTGGTAAGTCAGATTGCCATGAGTAAAATATTGTCTTCATAATTAAGTATTGATGAGTATTTTCTAATGTTTTGTTAGCGCTGATATGAGTATTTACTCATTGTCTTCTTTTCCGTTCCAACAATATTCCCTAGCACGTACACCTTTTCTTGTATCGAAAGAGCGCTTGTCTTCATTAATGACTTTTTTTAGTAATGATCCTGCATCTAAACCAGCTTGTTCAACATTTTTTGTTTTTTCATATAGTATATACATTGGAGTGCCTTCCCAATAGAAATTTTCACCTCCTAATAAATCGCGTGCAGCAAACCATTCGCCCTTTCTATTCTTGCACCAACAATAAACAGCTCCTTGTAAAAAGGCCATAATTTCTTTTTTTTCGTCTGGAGAAATTCCAGCAACTTCAATAACTTTAGATTCTGGTATTAGCATATTAAATTTTATTATTTCCTGCTCTAATAGCTTTGCAGGTCTTGCTTGAAATTTTATTAAGTAAACAAAAGGGTAAATGATATTTTTAAAACAGTTTTAAGATCTAACCAAAGATTTAAATTCTGCTATAATTTTATTATCGATAGAATTATAATAATCTATAATCTTCTCAATCATTGATTGAACTGTTAATTCTTGGTTTACCGTAAGATGCTGATGTATGTTGAGTTTGAAAATATAAGCTGTTTTTTCTTTTTTATTTCCAATATTCTTATACTTTAAATATTCAGCGATTGATTTGGATTGAGAAAAAAACACCATTTTTCTAAGAAACTCTTTATTATCTGTATGAGCATAAAATTTAAAATCTCCATTTTGTATTTGTATTAATAATTCAACTCCTTCTATTTTCCAATGTTTCGGGGTAATATTTAAAAGTGGCAGGCTTGTATTTCCTGGAGCAAGATATATTTCAGTTTCTATATTTTCAGAACTAAAATATTTATAGAGTTCCACCTCCATGTTTGAATATAAAAGTCTTATCCAGAACTTATTTGTATTGTCATGTTGATTAGTAAATATATCTTTTGCAGAAATTTTATATTGAGAATATTTTTCAAGATATTCCTTTAAAAAAGCTATATAATGATTGATGAAAATATTCTTTTCAAGATCTAAAACAGACTTAATATATTTTTCTAAATATTCTAACAAGTTTTTATAATCTTTAATTATCCAGTCTTTGTAACCACCAAATAATTTCGCATCAAAGCACAATAGAAACTTTTTTTTGTCCAGATTAGGAAATTGTTTATTTAATGCAAAGTCATATTCTTTTAATTGAAATTCATTAGGGAAAGATTTAAACTTGTTCTCGATGATCATGATTCTGTCATCTTCTAATATTTCTAAATCAAATCTGCATTTTTTCTTATTTTTAAAACTATATGAATAAGAACTTTCCAGTTTTATTTTATAATTGGCTGAAAGATTTACCCCTAAAAATTCATTTGCGAAATTTGAGTCTTCATTAATTAAAAAATTTATAAAGGATGAATGAATTAATTCTTTATTGTCTTTTTCGAGAATTTTAAAAATGTTGAAATTCATTATTTTATATTATAATTGATTTAAGAGATTTCAAAATTAATGGCATAAAAAAGAACTTTTTTACGGAAAACCATCATCTCTTTATTATTATTTTATATCTTAAAACTTATATCCTCACAAACGTCGTTTTTAATTTTAACAAAGAGACAAGTAAAAACACCTGATTTAAAAGATAAGCAAAAAAAATGTTAACAAAAAAGTATAGAACAATCACATAAATTTTAAAAAATATCATAAAAACATTCTTAAAAAGCCCAAAAAAATCAACACTAGAATTTTCCACAAAAATTTTGTAATTTTGCAGTCCAATAAAAGGAATTAGAAAATGTTAGATAGACTTCAATATGTAAAGCAGCGTTTTGATGAGATTTCGGATTTGATTATTCAGCCGGATGTTATTGCTGATCAAAAACGTTATGTGCAGCTTAACCAGGAATATAAAAGCATAAAAGCACTGGTTGAAAAGAGAGAAGAATACATTCTTGTTTTAGCAAATATTGACGAAGCAAACGAAATTATTGCTGATGGAAGCGATGCTGATATGGTTGAAATGGCCAAAATGCAGCTTGACGAAGCAAAAGAACGCTTGCCGCAGCTAGAGGAGGAAATCAAATTTATGTTGATTCCTAAAGATCCTGAAGATGCTAAAAATGTAATGGTTGAGATTCGCGCCGGAACGGGTGGGGACGAAGCTAGTATTTTTGCAGGGGATTTATTTAGAATGTATACTAAATATTGCGAAGGCATGGGCTGGAGAACTTCGGTTGTAGATATGAACGAAGGAACTTCTGGAGGTTTCAAAGAGGTTATTTTTGAGGTTTCGGGAGAGGATGTTTACGGAACTTTGAAGTTTGAAGCTGGTGTTCACCGTGTACAGCGTGTTCCGCAGACAGAAACGCAAGGTCGTGTGCATACATCGGCAGCTACTGTTATGGTTTTGCCAGAAGCAGAAGAGTTTGATGTTCAAATTGATATGAACGACGTTCGTGTAGATTTCTTCTGTTCGTCTGGACCTGGAGGGCAATCTGTAAATACTACGAAATCGGCTGTACGTTTAACGCACATTCCAACCGGATTAGTGGCGCAATGTCAGGATCAGAAATCGCAGCATAAAAATAAAGATAAAGCTTTAATCGTATTACGTTCTCGTTTATACGAAATGGAATTAGCCAAAAAACAAGAGGAAGATGCTACAAAACGTAGTTCTCAGGTAAGTTCTGGTGACCGTTCGGCTAAAATTCGTACGTACAACTATGCTCAAGGTCGTGTAACTGATCACAGAGTTGGTTTAACACTTTACGATTTAGGAAACATCATGAACGGTGATATCCAAAAAATTGTTGCCGAATTACAATTGGTAAACAATATGGAGAAATTGAAAGAAGCTTCGGAAGTATACTAAGTTGCTAAGATTCTAAGATGCTGAGGTTCTGAGTTTTTTTTAGATTGTAGACTTTGGATTTTAGATTAAGATATAAAAAAGCCGAACTTATGTTCGGCTTTTTTATTATCACAAAAAACTTAGCATCTTAGAATCTCAGAACCTTAGCCCCTTTCAAAAAAGTCCCTTTTTTACGAATCTATCTTTTCTAATTATAAAGGTTTTCTGAGAAACTTAGAACCTTAGCATCTTAGAGCCTTAGAAACTTCCAAAAAATTTTATTTTGTCATTTTTTATTTCATATTTGCGTTACTAATCAACCAATTATAACCAATTTATGAAGAGAACTTTACTATTATTTTGCTTCTTTGGAAGCTTTTTTTATGCCCAGAGCCAATCCTATTTCGGATTTAGGGACGATAATTATGCCGGAATTCAGGGAGTATTATTTAATCCGTCGGCAATTGTAGATTCTAAATACAAAGCCGATATTACCATTGCTTCGGCAAGTGCAACGGCACAAAATGATTTGTACGGGGTTAATTTTGCCGAAATATTCGACGGCGGTTACGACTTGGATACAGATGCAAAAAAGAAATTCAAATCGAATAACAGGGGGAATTTTAATGTCGATATTCTGGGGCCTTCTTTTATGATGAATATTAATGAGCAGCACAGTATTGGCGTTTTTACGCGCGTACGAAGCATTACCAATCTGGTTGATGTAAACGGACAGCTTGTTGATGAGGTGAATAAAGATATTGATGCGTCAAACAGTTTTTTAATATCAGGAGGAAATCCTAATGGTGTCAATAATTCGTGGGCAGAGATTGGAGCCAGCTACGGAACGATTTTGTTAGATCATGATGTACATTTTCTTAAAGCTGGGATTACCATAAAATATTTAATGGCAGGAGTGAACGGTTATATCAACGGAAATAATTTGAGTGTTGCCTTCAATAAAAATGATGCAGATCCAGCTTTGAGTTCCTATACTTCAACAGGAACTTTGAAAACTGCCGCAAGCTATGATTATGAAAACGGAAAAGATCCTGAGTTTGATTTGGCTTCGGCTGGTGTAGGTCTTGATTTAGGATTTACTTATGAATACCGCACCAATTGCCACACTTGTATAGGAAACAGATATAAGCTTAAAGCTGCTGTTGCTGTAACAGACATTGGTAAACTGAATTATAAAAATCTTACTGAAAACACCTATAATTTAACCGGAAATGTTACTCAGGATGACATTGACAATGCAGACGATGTTTTTAAGTTTTTTGATACTTATTATACCAAAATCTCATCGAGAAAAGGGGTAAAAGCAAATTTACCAACGGCATTGCACACGAACTTTGACTGGAATATTGATAATAAGTTTTATTTGAATTTAAGCGGAGATTTTAGTTTAGTCGATGCTAAAAAAATCAACGGAACTGCCATTGCTAATTCGGTTACATTTACACCGAGATATGAAACCAGACAATTCAGTTTTTATATTCCCATAACTTACATGGAATACAGCGGAACGCAAATAGGAACTGGTTTTAGAGCCGGCCCGTTATTTATTGGTTCAGGATCTTTGATTTCGAATTTGTTTTCGGACAATTCTAAAGCTGCGAATGTGTATGTTGGTTTGAAATTACCAATTTATCAAAATTATAATTAAGTTTCTAAGTTGCTGAGATGCTAAGTTTCTAAGTTTTTTTTAAATGAAAAAGAGATTGTTTCACTTGTGTGAAACAATCTCTTTTTGTTTGGTTGAGAACTATATTACTTAGAAACTAAAATCTTAGAATCTTAGCAACTTAGAACCTCAGAACCTTAAAAATATAATAAAGTACTAACTGTTTAACCGTTTGTAATAGCAAAAACGTATAAACGAGTTATATACCAAAAAATACTCGTGTGTATTCAAAACATTTATATAGATTAGAGTACATGTATACACCGTTTTTTAATACTATATGACTTAACTTTTCCATAATGTTTAAAATTTAAGTTTAACAATTACTCTCTAGATGGTTCGTATTGTGATGATTCTTCTTCTTCATCTTCAGAAGTATCATGTGAAGATTCGCTTGGTTTTGAAACCAGATTAGTTACAACAAGCTGTACGATTGAGCCCAAAATTCCTTTAAAAACTGAATCGCCTTTGCCTACAATAAATCTTTTAGCAAGATATCCAATTCCGATGCTTATGGCAGATTGTGCAAGGTGGCTTTTAAAACCAACTGTTTCGTTGATTTCCTCGACCGTATTTCGAATGAGATTAATAGGTTTTAAATTCTCTTTAATATCTTCGATATGGTCTTTAATGGCGCACCATTCTGTATCCTGACGATCTTCTAATAATTTAATTCTCTGATTTAATTCATCAATAGTGTAAATAGGCTCCATAATAGTCTTTTTTAATATTAATTGTTTTAAATCAGTTTATTTTTCTTTTAAAATACTCGAAATAATCGAGTTACCAATTGGGGTTTTTATCAGTCTGTGATGCGATTTGTGCAGTACAATGGCCACTATTAAATAGAAAAGTGCCATGATAAAAAAGCCAAAATAATATTCTCCAAGTTCTTTACCAATCCATAAACTTAAACCAACATTAAGGAACAACGTAAAAAATGCAACAACAACACCTACCGCTATCTTTGATGCTAATGATGAAACACCATCGGCGACTGAACTTATTGTTTTGAGTTTTAATAATTCAAGACTCGTTTTTGTATAATTTTCAGCTTTTTCATATAGATTAAAGTCCTGGTTTGTTGTTGCATTTGGTTCCATGATGTTGGTATTTATGGTTTGAAAAAATCACTTATATTAATAGTTTGATTTTACAGTTTTAGCTTCATCTTTAACTGTATTGAAATCATCTTTTACCTGGTTGAATTTTGCTTTTCCTTCCTCGATGATGTCTTTACCGTTTGAAGTGATTGTGCTTACAATACCATCAAATTTAGTTTTGATATTATCTCCGTAATCTTTCGATTTATCTTTGATTTTTTTTCTTGTATTTGAACCTTTGTCCGGTGCAAATAATACTCCTAATAATGCTCCTGCTGCTGCAGCTCCTACGATTCCTAAAATTGTGCTAGATGCTTTCATAATATTGATTTTTAATAGATTAATATATTTATTTAATGTTGATTAATTTTAAATCTCTCGGCCTTTGATAAGTCTTAGTAAAATGGCAATAATGGCGATTACTAATAAAATATGGATGATACTTCCAAAACTGTATACAAAGAACCCAAGAGCCCACAGAATAATAAGTATTACTGCTACGGTATATAATAAATTTGACATGGTTGTTTATTTAATGGGTTAGTAATAATTGTTTAATTTAACTTATATGAAAGGTATAAGGTTAAATTGCTGTTTTTTGCGTCTGGGAACGTATACGTTGTTCCGGCAACAGTTCTTTCTTTTCCAACAGTTGTAAGACCATAGTTGTAACGTAATCCGATGCTTATTGGGTTAAAATCTACTCCAACACCTGCAGCGATACCCGCATCAAATTTGTTTAAATCGTCTGTGTCTACATCTTCGTCAAAATCAAAATCTCCGTTTCCTGTAACTTTAGAACTTACCAGATATGATGCATATCCACCGGCATGTACATTAAAGTTTTTAGTAATGTTAACTCTTACTAAAAGAGGAACTTCGATATAGTTTAATTTGAATTTAGCGTTTCCTGATGCAAAAGCATTGTTGTATTCAAATTCAGAACCCTTTGTTGTAAATAAAATCTCTGGCTGAATAGCTACGAAATCTGAAATTGGTAATGTAGCATATACACCGGCATTAAAACCGTATAGAACATTTTCATCAGTAGGTTCGTTGTCACCATCAGATATTAAATTCGACATGTTGAATCCTCCTTTTACACCAAACTCTGTGTTTACATTATTGTCCTGAGCGTGCAGCATTCCAAATGAAGCTGAGATAAAAAGGGTTAAGGCGCATAAAAAATTTGTTTGCATTTTCATAATAAAATAATTTAGTTAGTAATCCGGGCTTTTAAATAATTCTCTTTTAATTTTTTTTGTTACTGATTCTTTCGGTTTCCCTCAAGAGATCAAATTGTTCAGGCAAATACTTTAATACTAATTTTAAAATTATTTTATCGTTAGTTTCTTTCGAAACGGTTTCTAATAACTTAATTTGCTGTTCCAGGCATTCTTTCATAGAGTTTAAATACACTCTGTTGAAATCCCTAGGATTTGCGGTAATTAATTCATAAGTATCTCTTCTGTGTGTTGCATTTATTTCAGAAATTATAATAAGCTTTTTATTTGCTAATTCTGTTATTTCCTGCAGCAGTTGATTTTGATGTCTTTCGATATTTTTACCTAAAACCACTATTGAATTGTCTGAACTTTTTTGTTGTGCAATTTGACTTTTTGAAATAATTGTTTTTCCAACATTTGCCGTTTCAATAAAAAAAAAGGCTATTGTTTCTTCCTCCTCGTTTTTTGTAAAAGCTTCATTTTTTTTTAATGTATTTTCTATCGAATTATTTTTTTTGCATGATGAAGCACAAATCATAATCAATAAAATTAGTACCCTAAAAAATGCTGCTTTTAGTACTTGGATTTTTTTCATTATTACTTCTTAAAGTATTACATTACAAAGATGCTAACGAATACAACGTTTTGCTTTACAGCATAAAAAAGAAACGTTATATAATTCCCATAAAGAATTTATATAACGTTTAATATGTAGTGTTTTAGGGTGTTGACGACTTAGTCAGGAAGAAATATGGTAAAAACAGAACCTTTATTCGGCTCACTTTCGGCCATAATAAATCCTTTATGGTTCTCTACGATTTTCTTACAAATCGCCAAACCAATTCCGGTTCCGGGATAATCTGTTTTTGAATGTAAACGCTGAAACAAAATAAAGATCGTTTCTTTAAACTGAGGATCAAATCCCATTCCGTTATCTGTAAAAGTTATTTTGTGGAATTTTTTAATATTTTGATCCAGCTTCGGATAATCTTCAGCATTTACTCTGGAGCTTTCAATAGTTATAGAAGGTATAACATTTGGTCTGCTGTATTTTAAAGAATTTCCAATAAGGTTAATAAAAAGCTGTTCTATTTGATACGGAATCACGGCAAGTTTAGGAAGTTTATTTGAAACAATAACCGCGCTTTTTTCTTCAATAATTTCTGTTAGTTCAGATTCGGCGTTTTCAAGTAATTCCTCTAAGTTCGTTTTTATAAATTCTTTTTTAGTCGTATTAGTTCTTGAAAATAAAAGTAAATCATCAATTAAAACACGCATTCTTTTTGCCGAAACTTCAATTTTCTCAATATAATCTCTTGCACTTTGTGACATTACTGCTTTATCAGCATCAGAAACCCTAGAAATAAAAGTCTGGATTTTTCGCAGCGGTTCCTGTAAATCATGACTCGCCACGTGGTTAAATGAAGCAAGTTCCTTATTACTTTTTTCTAATTCTTTATTACGTTCCTGCAATTCGATGTTTAGCAAATGCTCATCAGTAATATCAAAATTAATTCCCAGTAAAATTTTACTTCCCTGCTGATCTGTCAATAATTTTCCTGTAGATTTAAAATATCTTACTTCATGGCTCGGAAGCACTACCTTATAATAAACAAAAGGCAGCTGTTTGTTTTTTAAAATTCCTTCAATAGAATTTGAAACATTTTCCTTGTCATCAGGATGAACAAAATCTAAAAAAGTTTCTTTTACAGGTACGAATGCTCCCGGATCATAACCCAATAACCGATATTGATTGTCTGAATAATCTATTTTATTACTATCTAAATCCCATTGCCAGGTACTGAATTTTCCAATAGTTTCTGACTCCGATATTAATCCGTTTGAAATTAAAAGCCTTTTATTGAAAACTTTTAAACGCTGAAAATCCTTGCTGATTTGTCTAAAAGCTATAAGGATAAAAAATAAAGCTGTTAAAAAAAGGGAAATAGAGAAAAGAGGACTTAAAGAAATTTCGTCATCATAGATTTTAAGTCTGTTTTTTAAATACGTTTTCTCGATGTCGTTCATTTCGTCCACTTTAAAACGAATGTTTTCCATCAGGATTCGTCCCCCAAACATATGATTGTCGAGTCTTCGTTTATCATATGTTTTGGGATCGCTGTATTTTAAACAATTTTCGAAAGAAACAAAACGCTGAATAATGAGTTTGAATAACCTTCGAAGGTTTGCCTGCTGAACGGGATTATCAGCAGTTAATTTTTTTAAAGTAATAAATGAAGTGTTTACCTTATCGCGAGAATAAATATAAGGAGTTAAAAAACGGGCATTTCGGGTAATAATATAACCTCTTTGTCCGGTTTCGGCGTCCTTAATTGCCGACATTAATCTTTCTAACTGAATGTTTATTTCGTAGGTATGCATAACCAGTTTACTTGATTCGTTCAAGTCCTGATTATGTTTATAAGCAATAGAAGAAAGAAATAACAGAATGAAAACTGCGATTACAAAAATAACTCTCAAAGAGTTTGAAGAATTAAAATTTGGTATCCATTTCATTGGTATACTTTTATTTTAGTCGCAGCAAGAAATTATCACGATTTAACCCAGAGGTATGATAGTGCCAGTTTACGGTCACGACTTCATTAATTATTTTTTTCAGCGTATTAAAATCGCTTGGCTTTTTGATATAAATATTGGCACCCTGAATAAAAGTGTCTTCTATATCTTCTTCAGAAGATGAAGTCGAATAGATTGCAATAATTATATTTTTAAGATGTTCTGTTTTTTTAATTTCAATCAAACACTCTTTACCAGTTTTTTTTGGCATATTTAAATCCAGAAACAAAATGTCCGGCAGTTTGTTATCTTGGTCCATTAAATGCTCCATTAACTGCATTCCATCATGAACAAACTCTACGTTAGTTTGTATCTTGATTTCTTCAAAAGCATCCTTAAAAAAAAGACGATCATCTTCGTCATCATCCGCCAGTAAAATATTTAATGCGTTTTTTTGCATTTTAGTATGGTATTTGGTTTTTTATTTTAAATTTTCTCTTCGTTTTTTAATTATTCTTTGAAATGCCGATGGTGTAATTCCGGTCGTATTTTTAAACTGCGTGCTTAAATGCGCAACGCTGGAGTAATTTAACAAAAAAGCAATTTCTGTCAAACTCATTTCATTAATAATAATCAATTGTTTTGCTCTTTCAATTTTTTGTAAAATGATGAAGTTTTCGATAGACGAATAGGTAACTTCTGAAAAAACATTGGATAAATAACCATAACTATGGTTTAGTTTTTCTGCCAAAAATACAGAACTTTTATAATTGTTACTGTCTTCCATAAAAACAAGTTCAATTATAGCATCTTTTATTTTCTGTACTAAAACACTTTTCTGATTTTCAACAACTTCAAAACCGTGCGGGGTCAAATTATTTTTTAAAGTTTCGAGTGCATCAGCATCAAGATTGTCGTCAATCTCGATCTCGCCAAATCCTAAACTGGTAAAATTAATATTTTGTTGTTCCAGGTTTTGTTTTAGATAAAGTGAACAGATGGTATTTATGTCGAACTTTATAAATAGCTTCATTTTTGTAAAAAATTTGGTTAAAGATAAATAAATTATTTGGGGTTACCGCGTTTAATGTTTTTTAAAAATCGATAAACAGTAATAATACTCGCTAAAAGTTTCAAAAAAATACCGCCTAATACATTTAATTACTAGACGGTATTTCCTGATTGAGCCAGAAGGTTTACAAATCTGACAGAATTTGATGAAATTCTTCTTTAGTTTTACCTAATTTTTGCTGAAGTTTTCCATACAATTCATCTTCTTTTCCCTCAGCATAAATTAAATCATCATCTGTCAACTCAGCATATTTTTGCTTTAGTTTCCCTTTTAACTCATTCCAATTTCCTTTTATTTCTGTAGTATTCATGATCGTGTTTGTTTTTTATTATTACAATGTAAAATTGCAGTTTCTCAATAAAAATTGTGTTACAAGAATTTCGATGATCGTTGCATAATTCACATTTTGCCTTTATTTACGCCTGATAACGACGTAAAACCCAAGCCATTTTTTCGTGTTCTTGTAATAGTCCCGTAACAAAATCAGCAGATCCGGCATCTTTTGTTTCATTTTCAAAAACCGGGATATAATCTCTAAATTCGGTAACCAATTGTTCGTGGTTTTCTAAAAGTTCCTCAAGCATATGTTTTTGCGAAGTATATTCTTTTGGAGATTCTTTAAGAGTCGAATTTTCGATAAATTCCTTCATTGTACCAATTGTTTTTTCGCCAAGCTGACTGATTCTTTCTGCAACCTCGTCAATCTGTGCTTCTAAAATTCGGTATTGCTCTTCAAACAACTTATGCAGTTCCATAAAACTATTTCCGGAAATATTCCAGTGAAACTTTCTCGTTTTTACGTAAAGCGTCATTTCGTTTGATAAAATTGTAGCTAATATAGTAGAGCTCTTTTTTAAGTTTGCACTTGATATTCCGATATGTGAAGTCATAATTGTTGTTTTTTTGGGTTCGATTCAAAAATAAAAAGGAAGAGCCTGGCGTATCTTACATAATTAGCAAAAGATGTTACATGAATTCAATGTTTTCATAACATATTAATGATTTCAAAATTGTAGTTTTGCCGCCAACTAAAACTAAAACCCCTGATTAATGAAAAAACAATTACTCATTTTATTTATTTTAATTACTTCCGTATCAGCCAAAGCACAATCTTATTTAGGTTATTTTCATGATAATTATGCAGGTGTACAAAGTGTTCTTTTTAATCCGGCTTCTATAGCCGATTCTCGTTTTAAAACAGACATTAATATATTTTCTGTTAGCGGATCTGTACAAAATGATTTGTACGGAGTTAAAGTTTTTGATACTTATAAAAAAGGTTATGATTTTGACAGCGAGTCTAAAATGTCTCCAAAAAATGCCAATAATGCATTAGTAAATGTAGATGTTATGGGACCGTCATTCATGTTTAATATTGCTCCAAAACACACAATTGCAGTATTTACAAGAGCAAGATCAATAACAAATGCCAAGAAAATCAACGGATATTTAGTAGATCAGGTAAAAGATGGTTTAGACGAAGCAAGCGACTTTAATTTCAATTTAGGAAATCCTAACGGATCTTCAAATGCATGGGGAGAATTAGGAATTTCATATGCGGCCGTTTTATATCAAAACAATCAGCACTTTTTAAAAGGAGGTTTAACTGCCAAATATTTACAAGGCGGAGCAAATGCTTATGTTCAGGGAAAAGATGTAAGTGTAAGGTATGTTGAGAACACAGCAAATCCGCAATTAGGAGTATTACAATCAAGTGGAGAAATTACGGTAGGAGGAAGCCAGGATTGGGAAAATAACGAAGATTATGATTTTGACTCTGCCTCACGCGGATTTGGTTTTGATTTCGGATTGGTTTATGAATGGAGACCAGATTACGATCAATACGATTTAAGAAATGCAAAACCTGCAGATAATAATTTCCGTGATTTAAATAAATACAAATTACGTTTCGGATTATCGGTTACAGATATTGGATCGATCAACTACAAAAATTCGAAACTGGATACCTATAATGTAAATGGTATTGTAACCCAGCAAATGATTGATGATGCAGACAATTTATACGATTTCTTAAACGATCATTATACTAAAATTTCTACTTCAAAAGGAGTAAAAACAAATCTGCCAACAGCTATTCATGCAGATGTTGACTGGAATATGTACAATAAATTCTATTTGAACCTTAACGGAGATATCAGCATGGTTTCTGCCAATAAAATAAATTCATACGGAATTGCAGACAGAGTAACATTAACGCCTCGTTACGAAAGCAGATGGTTTAGTTTTTATGTTCCTGTAACGTATATGCAATATAGCGGTATGCAGGTTGGTACAGGTTTGCGTACAGGAGTTTTCTTTATAGGTTCTGGTTCTATTTTGAGTAATTTAGTTTCAAAAGAATCAAAAGGAGCAGATTTTCATATTGGGATGAAAATTCCGGTTTACGAAAAACAATTTAAAGATACAGACGGAGACGGAATTATTGATAAAGAAGATGCCTGTAAAAAAGTAGCCGGCCCTAAAGAAAATAATGGATGCCCCTGGCCAGATACAGATGGGGACAAAGTTTTTGATAAAGACGATGCTTGTCCGGATGTAAAAGGTCCAAAAGAAAATAAAGGATGTCCGTGGAAAGATTCTGATGGAGATACTTTATTAGATAATGTTGATGCCTGTCCGGCAATTGCAGGTCCGGTAGAAAATAAAGGATGCCCATGGCCAGATACAGATGGAGACGGCGTTTTAGACAAAGATGATGCGTGTCCAAATGTTGCTGGATTAGCAGTAAACAAAGGTTGTCCAGATCTTGATGCTGATAAAGACGGTGTTTTAGACAAAGAAGATGATTGCCCGCTTGTAGCTGGGCCAGCAGATAATAAAGGTTGTCCTAAAGTGACGAAAGAAACATTAGCACAATTAAAAGTGGAAGCTAAATCTATCTTCTTCAATACAGGAAAAGCAACTTTAGACAATGCTAAAATGGGAGAAACTTCTGGAAGACTTGACGCAATCAAAGAAATTTTGAAGAATTATCCAAACGCTAAATTTGCAATTAATGGGCATACTGATAATGTTGGAAATGCAAAAGCAAATCAGAAATTATCTGAAGCAAGAGCAAAAGCTGTAATGGATCTTTTAATTGAAAAAGGAGTAAATCCTGCTAATTTAACTTCTAAAGGTTACGGAGCTTCAAAACCGGTAAAAACAAATAAAACTGCTTTAGGAAGAGCCGAAAACAGAAGAACAGAAATTGTTTACTTAGGTAATTTATAATTGCTTTTGAATATAAAACCAAAAAGCCATTCTTAATTGAGTGGCTTTTTTTATTTTTGCATACTTTCTAAAAAGAATAAAATCTTTGAAAAAGAACTAAAAAAACAATATGACTACACAACAACTACACGAACAAATTCTTCAAAAAAAATCATTTTTATGCGTAGGCTTAGATCCTGATTTAGCTAAAATTCCACCACATTTATTAGAAACAGAAGATCCTATTTTTGAATTTAATAAAGCGATAATCGATGCAACTCACGATTTAACTGTTGGCTACAAACCAAATACCGCTTTCTTTGAAGCATATGGAATAAAAGGATGGATGTCCCTGCAAAAAACAATCAATTATATCAACGAAAATTATCCTGATATTTTTACGATTGCCGATGCAAAACGCGGCGATATTGGAAATACGTCGAGTATGTATGCCAAAGCTTTTTTTGAAGATTTAAATTTTGACAGTGTAACCGTTGCACCTTATATGGGAAAAGATTCTGTTGAGCCTTTTCTTGCCTTCGAAAATAAACATACCATTATGTTAGCCTTAACTTCAAACGAAGGTGCTTTCGATTTTCAGACTTTAAACACAAACGGAACAGAATTATACAAACAAGTTTTAGAAACTTCTAAAACATGGAAAAACAGCCATAACTTAATGTATGTGGTTGGCGCTACAAAAGCCGAATATTTTGCCGATATCAGAAAAATTGTTCCGGACAGCTTTTTACTAGTTCCCGGAATTGGCGCTCAAGGCGGAAGTTTATCTGAAGTATGCAAATACGGAATGAATGATAAAATCGGATTGCTTGTAAACTCGGCAAGAGCTATTATCTACGCCTCAAAAGGAACAGACTTTGCAGAAAAGGCTAGGGAAGAAGCTTTATCAGTTCAAAAGGAAATGGCAGAAATTATTCGTTTAAAGTTTCAGGTTTAAAGTTTAGTTTGAACATAATTTTAACGCAAAGAGCGCTAAGTTTTTTTCGCTAAGTTCACAAAGAAATTAGCTGGATTTTGTAAAAGTTTTTTTAAGTTCTCAAAGCAAAAGTGTATAAGTTTTTTTGCTTTAAGCTTTGAGAACTTAAAAAACCTTACTTCAACGAAAATACAAACCTTTGCAACCTTTGCGAAAAAAACTTAGCGCTCTTTGCGTTAAAATACACACACCAACAACCTGAAACCTGAAACAAAGAAAACATGAAACAAATTAAAGACCAGCTTGGCACTTTACATTCTTTTGAGACGTCTCCAAAGCGTATTATTTCGCTAGTTCCTTCTCAAACAGAATTGCTTTATGATTTAGGTTTAGAAGATAAAATAATTGGGATAACAAAGTTTTGTATGCATCCGTATCATTTAAAATCTACCAAGAAGATTGTTGGCGGAACGAAGAAAATCCATTTCGAAAAAATAAAATTATTACAGCCTGATATTATCATTTGTAATAAAGAAGAAAACACAGAAGAAATCGTAAACCAATTACAGGAAATCTGTCCGGTTTGGGTTACGAATATAGTTTCTATAGAAGATAATTTCCAGATGATTTCAGATTTCGGACAATTATTCAATTGCAGAACCGAATCTCAAAAGTGGAATGATAAATTGACTTTCGCCTTGAGCGATTTCAAAAAATATATTCAGGATATTCCAGAAAAGAAGGCTACTTATTTTATTTGGAAAAATCCTTATATGGTGGCAGGAAAAGATACTTATATAAATGAGTTATTAAAACTGAATCATTTTAAAAACATTTATGAGGATAAAGGACGTTATCCTGAAATCGAACTTAAAAAAATGCGTTTAGAAGGTGATCCAGATATCGTTTTTCTTTCCTCAGAACCTTATCCTTTTAAAGAGGAAGATGCTTTTGAAATAGGAAGGTTTACACATCACGCCAAAACCATTTTCGTCGACGGCGAAATGTTCTCCTGGCATGGCAGCCGATTATTAAAGGCTTTCCCTTATTTTAAATTACTACACGAAAGATTGAAGAATTAGTTTTCTTTTGTTTCAGGTTTCAGGTTTCAAGTTGTTGGAACGTTTATTTTTTAACGTAAAGAGCGCTAAGTTTTTTTCACAAAGTTTCGCAAAGGTTTGTATGTTTCTTGAATTAAAGCTTTTTTAAGTTCCTAAAGCTTAAAACAAATAAAAACGATACTCTTATTTACTCTTCTTTGAGAACTTAAAAAACTTTATAAAACTGCAGATAATTTCTTTGTGCACTTAGCGAAAAAAATTTAGCGCTCTTTGCGTTAAAAATTATGCCCAAAGTAAAGCAACCTGAAACAAAGAAAACTTGAAACCTGAAACAAACTTTACACAAAAAATAATGCCGGCATCTCCAAGACGCCGGCATCATTTAACTAACCAAAACCAAAATAATAAATAACCAGTTTATTACATTACAAAGATCCGACATATATCAATCTTATGCTGTTAAGGTCTTGTTATTACTTTGTTGAATATAAGTTAATGTCTAAATTTAAAATTACAATATTTTTCAAATTCCAAATTCCAAAATGCAAACTAGCTTAAATTGGAATTTGGAATTTTTTTGTTGGAATTTAATGAAAAAAAGAATGCCGGCATCTCGAAGACGCCGGCATCATTTAACTAACCAAAACCAAAATAATAAATAACCAGTTTAT